>CAZCXH010000241.1:0-4933 GCA_964502525.1 uncultured Chitinophagaceae bacterium | reverse complement strand
CCTCTGGGTGCTTGGCTCTTAAAATCCACCTGCTTTGCAGGTGGATGATTTAAAACTGTCCTATTGTTCTATGGATTCAGCGCTAAAAATAAAAGCAAACTCGCTGCCGCTGGCATTGGAATAGGTTATTTCGGCAGGGATCTGCCTGGACATGCCTTTTATGATCCTCAGCCCGAAAGTAGAGCTGTGTTCCACATCCATCTGAGATCTCAAACCGGGACCGCTGTCCCAATAGGAAAGTTTGAATTTATTGATTTCACCTGGCTTATCATGCCCTGTCGAAGCGCAGGATTGGAACTGAATATTTATCTTCCCTTCATCAGCTTTATTAAACGCGTATTTATACGAGTTGGTGAGCAGTTCATTGATAATTAATCCCAGGACATTAGCCTTGTTTACAGGAATATGGATCTCCGGGCAATCCCATGAAACGGAAATCCGGTTTGATTCTTCATGAAACATGGATTGAATATTCTGGATTAAGCTCCGGATAAAAGAATTGAATTTCACTTTTTTCAAATCCCCCGATTCATACAGGTTTTCATGAATAAGCGATACGGTTTTCACGCGGCTCAGGGAATCAGCGATTGCCTTTTTTGCCCGTTCGTCATCAAGCAACCGGCTTTGCAGCATCAGCATGCTGGCGATGTTGTTCAGTTCATTTTTGATCCGGTGATGTGATTCGTACATTAACGTTTCCCTTTCATCCAGCAGATCTTGTTTCTCTGAGAGCGCTTCTATCAAACTCTCATTTTTTTGATTCAATTCCTTCGACCTTTCCTTGACAGCTTCCTCCAGCCGGATGTTCTGGTCGCGGGCCATCTGTTCATTCTCCAGCGTCTTTTCCAGCAACAGTTTTTGCGCGCGCTCCCTGGCTGAATGGACTTCTTCCTGTTCCCAGGCAAACCTTTTTGACAAAAGGAAAGTAAGCAAAACGGATTCTATCAGGATGGCGATATTTACATGACTTATGCCATATATATATTGCGGCCTGCCGGTTTGGATATAGATTATTTCGACAACAACGATGAGCAGATAAATAAAATAAGCCAAAGCGAAATAATAGCCCACTCTGTTGTTATTATAGCCGGCCACCAGGGCCAGAATGAAAATAAAGCCGAGCGAAAGCAAAGCATGGACCTGATTGAGCAGAAGCGCCTGATGCAGGGGCAGCAGCAGATGCCATCCCGTATAAGCTATGAAATAAAAAATAAGGGCTGACGAAGCCTTATACATGCGGGGGGCGAATTTTTTGATTTCCAAAAACAACACCGCAAACAGCGCGGAATTTGCCATGGACACCACGGGCACTGTGCGATAAAAGCCGGTTAAATCAGCGTCCGGGAAAAAATAAAGAAGGTATCCATCCATCACCGAACCTGAGATGATCAAATACATCAGCACCACCGAGGCGTAATGAAGAAAATGGAATCTGCGGAGCGAGAAAAACCAAAAAAGATTATAAATAATGACGCCCATCAAGATACCGATATATAACCCGTAAAAGATATTGTTATCCGGAATTTTCAGCAGGTAAGTATTGACATTCTCCAACAGCACCTTCACCGGTGGTGAAAAAGAAACCAGCCGGATGTAATATTCTTTATTACCGCGGGGCAGCGGAAAAATCTGGTAATGATTTCGCACAGGCTTCTTGTCCATGCGCACTTTGTAACCCGCCTTGTAACATCGCCAACTGCCATTTGCCTCTTTGAAATACAGGTCGGCTCTGGGAAGGATGGCTTGCTCCAAATCGAGCAGCAGGCTGTCGCCTGTGCTGTTATCCAGCGAAAATTTAAGCCAGTACACCGATCCGGAAAAATCGAAGCTCAGCACTTCCCGCTCCGATAGCCGGAACATGCCGGCCCTCGCAGGCGCGCTTACTTCGTCAATATTCAATTTTCCTTCCGCATCTTTCAAGATTTCAATCCGGGTTCCGATACTGAGCGCATCGGTGTTTTCCTTCCACACAATAGGAGACGCTTTAATGCTGAAGCCAATAATGACGGGCAGGAGCGGAAGAAGCTTTTTCATTCGGCCGATATTTGCTTAAATGTTTCGGTGTGGTCGCAATGCTTGGTCTTTATCCCCTGCAGACAGGCATAAACGATCCACCATATCCAGCAATATACGCTGAAAGGCAAATAACCCAGATAGCCGAGCAAGGGCATCTCGAAGATGCAATATCGGTCAACGTAGGGGATATTGTACGACCAATAGGCGGGAGAATAAGTAAGAACAACTTCCCCATCTTCATGGATGCCGCTGAAATAGTTCCATCCTTCCATCACAATTCCCTGGCATAAATAAGCTAAAGCAAAAATCAACAGGGGATTCCAATTGCCATCCTTAACGGGCGTGAAAGGAGTCCATATTTTCATAAATGACAATAACACGCTGAATATAATGACCGGCCACAACCAGAGCGTGGAGTACAAATATTGCGGAAACAGTCCGATGCAGAACATGCCGGCAAAGGAAACCGCTATCAGCAGCATTTTCAGCCATCCCGGAAAAGTCAGTCGCCATCCCTTGCTGAAACGGCTGCGGAACCCTTTAAATGTAAGAAGGAGATCATACCATTCAAAAGCCATCGGCAGCAATCCCGAAGAACCGACAAGCGCATAGAGTAAAAAATAGGACCTGGGAATTAAATCACCAAAGCGGTAGTACCAGTTCGTGTCAACATAGAAATTCAGAAATTCAAAAATCATCCAGCCTGAAACAGATGCGCTGCCTATGCCTATCATCTCTATGGGATGTTCACCGATGATGGATTTTCCGCCCGTCCGCTTATAGACTATTCCATCCAGCAGCAAGGTGAACCCCCAGAAGAGGGGCAGATCCGAATAATATAAGAGCCACCAGGGTTCCGGACTTTTCGTGAAAAGCAAAATGATGGGAACGCCCCATAAAACCAGCCCCGCCCAAAACCAGATGGGAAACTTAGCCCTTTCCCCGGGCGGTGCATCGTCCGTTGAATTTTTTTTGAAACCAAACCAGCCGGGCAATATATAAAGCAGCGCCACGCCAATGAAAAGAATGGCTATTACCGCGAAGGCTTTCCAGCTAAAGCCGGCCACCCGGATGGGTTCATAAGGCGGATAGTCGAAAAAGCCGGGCGGCAGGCTGCCTCCGGTACGTATCAAGGTTCCGAAAAACGGAAGCGCCAGAATAAGCGCGATGGAACCGAGAAGAAAAAAAATCTGCCAATGCTGCTTTTTCATTAATGTGATTTAAAATTCCGGTTCATCGCAAAAATGCGTACCTGACCAATATTATCCGCTTGTTCCAAGTCCCATAGAAACGAAATTTTGGTAATGAACCAAAATTCTTTTGCGCCATCATTCGGAAGTCCTTAAATCAGATCTCGATCCAATATGCCCTTTTCCGATACCTGTCTGTGGCGGTTGAGCAGGAGTAGCGCCATTCTGTTCATGTCTGATAATGTTCTCTTTCAGCGCATCGAGCCATATTAACAGCAAAATGTCTTTTTTTAATATTTCTTCATGACCGTTGAACCAGATTTCAAAGAGCAGTTTCATATTTTTCAAAAAAAGTTTTGGATTTTTCCAACCGGCAAGGCTGTAAGCCTGAAAACAAATATTGTTGCGAAGCTGCTTATGGTATTTTTCCAGCCATTTGTATTCATCGGGAAAATATTTTCCATTCCATTCCAGTCCGACCTCTTTGCAATAGGTGCTGAAGCGGTGGTTTCTGAAGGGCGGATTTCCGCCTGTTCCCAAATAATAATCTCTGAGGATTTCGGTCACCCTTTGCCCCTGGCCTTCGCCAATAGCATAATGCTTTGCGATAACAAACGAGTCAATGTTGCCGAGCATATCAGAGCCGGGCGCGCCACGGTCAATTATTTCCTGTTCTCTTATCGTCCCGATAGGATCTTTGCCATTTTCTCTTTGCTCCAGCAGGAAATCGGCTGCTACGCTGGCGATGTCACCCAGCCAGGTAACAATATCAGCGTTGGAATCCACATGAGGGCCGATAAATAAATTGGGGCGCAAGGGCAGCAAACCCACCGGTTCCTGATGATTCAGGGCATCCAGCCCCGCCAGCGTGTGCCCAAGGTCGCAATAGTATCCGTCAGGCAAAAGAACTTCCTGATGGTGGCACGCATAAATTTCCGGGGTTTGATTTTCCCGGGAATCGCCAAATACCCGATCATCAGGGCGATAGGTTACTTTTCTGTATTTTACGCGTAAAGCGGCCTTCTTATGGCTGATTTTATGCCATCTTAATTTTTTGGCTCCTCGCCTTAGCAATTCTTCGGGACCCTCCTCGGGTTCGTCCACCACCTCCACCAAATATCTGTTTTCAACATTCGCGGACTGGGGTATCAAACGTTCATCCCATCCCCACTTATCGTAAAATATTTTTCGCAGCCTCGTGATCATCAGCTTCGTATTGGTTTGCTCGCCAACCCAATAATCTTCTTCTTGTTTGAGCAATTCAAGGAATTTGTCGATTTTCAGTGGCTCGCAGCTATCAGTACCGGGTTCGCGATGAGGAACCAAAAGAGGTTGGGTCAACGGATCCATAAGTACTTTGTTTATATTTTTCCTTTCCCCAGGCCGCTTCTTCAACAATCGTCTCTGTCATATCTGCAGGGTTTGCACTAAGGTAATAAATGTTTTCATAAAATAAAAATATGTGAACAGAAATTAACCCTTGCTTTGTCAAAATAACTTCCTCAATGCAGAGATAACTATATGGAAGGAGATGTCCCTTTAGGGACAGTATGTTGTTAGAAAAAATGAAGAAACATTAACGAAGTCCCTTTAGGGACGATAGGTTATTGCCATTGTGGAGTGCCCAACATATCGTGCCTGCGGCAGTTGGGCATTCATGCCGGTTCGATACTATACATTAAACGGGATAAATTTCCGCATTTAAATTTTCAAAAAACTGAAATTTC
>CAZCXH010000240.1:0-4954 GCA_964502525.1 uncultured Chitinophagaceae bacterium | reverse complement strand
TCTCCACTCGTCAAAGCCTAACAGGATTTGCAGGTCTCTTGCAACCAGAATTCTACGTCTTCTGTGTGGTGAGTTTCACTTCGGTTTTTTAGTGAGAAGCAGTATCTATTTCAGTTTTTCACGATTTTCCCTTTGTTTCTGCAGGGTTCTGCTTTGCAGAACTATAACAATCAAAGCCTCCGGCTTTTACGAGCCGCAGGCTCGTTGCTGCCAACCTTCAAGGCGTAGCCTTGAAAAGGACTGCGGGGTGAACCGCATCTATGGCGGAAGCCTAAGTTACAAGTGGAATGACGTGAATATTATTGACTGGAAATCGGTAGCATAAATTTCAGTCCCTTTCAAGTGTCCCTGCGGAACACTGGAACAACATGGGGGAATTTACTTCCTCCCGTTTAACAGCTTCTTTGTTTCTTTTTTTCCGAGAGGCTTTTCTGCAAACAGGTCATTTTCTATTTGCCCCAATTGAGCATCATTCTCGGGCAGGGATGAATTGGAGGCAGCCTTTTTAAGATATGTTTTTCCGCTTCTTAAGGCAGCTCTTCTTTTTATTTCCTTTTGTTTGCCACGCATTGAATGGTCTGATTTTATTTTCTCTAATGGTAAAGATAACTGAAACTACACGCTTACGGCTGCTCATTCCAACTGCCATAAATCTTTTCTCCGATGAAACCGGTCGTCCTTTGCCGGATAGACATCAAGCAGGTTATCCTCAAAAACAGAAAGTATTTCGTCCAAACCAATTTTACGAATGACTTTGACGATACGAAGCTTTCGGAGATTCCCGGAATCGAGATCGAACTCAAGCATGCCAACTCAAGTTATAAAAAATCAAATAAATAGCGAATCAGCCTATCGCTGACGGAGGTCGAAAGACCTCCGGTTATCTTGAGTTCCAAGTGTTCCTGCGAAACACTTGAAACAACGGGAGGGGGGAACTCAGTGTTTATTCCTTTGTTTTCTTTGTCTGTTATTTATTTCTTTTAATCCTTCTAACGTAGTTTGCCCAGCATCATAGATTAAAGAAGTACGATCAAATGTTATTACTTTCCTCTTTTTCTTTTTTATATGTTCAGTTCCGGAATAATAATGAACTTTTTCTTTGCGGACTTTACGCTTATTTTCTTTAATGTCAGAATTTGATTGAGCTGATATCTTTTGGGATAGCAGGAGCATTAATATTAGAGTTACAAAAGTCAAGATATGCTCTTTCATGATTATCTATCCTCTGCTCTTTAGTACCTTACTTCTGAAATCTTGTCATTTTCGCGCAAAATATTTTTAGTTCTCCAGTTCTCCAATGAAAAATCGCTTGTTCAGCTTTCTGAAATTTCACCTTTTTGGTTCCGGCTTGTCTGGCTTAGGAATTATTCATCGAACCATCCTTTCTTCACCTGCTTGCATTGAGAGGCAGCATGTTTAAGAGCATCCGCATAGCTGTTGCCCTTTTCGGGAGTGTTCATGATGATACGGATGCCATCTCCATAATTCAGCAACTGCCCGCCTTTGGTGCGATGAATAAGCTTTTGGCGGGTGGAGCCTTCCGGAATAACAGTTTGAGCGTCAATCACCAGCAATTTTCCCTTTACGGTGAAAGCGATAGTGTTTTCGTCAAGGTCTTTCAGGTTGAATGTGAAAACCTCCGCAGTACCAGCACCCTTCGAGGAATTTTCCGTTACCGTAAGCTTCAACTTGCAATTATCGCTTTCAGTTTCACGCTCCAATTTCTGAATGTATCTTACATCTTCGACAGCAACATCCACCGTGTTCTTCATCAGCCAACTTATGGTGGTTTCCAGCCCCGGTCCATCGGAAGTGGAAGCAGCGACTGATGCTGAACCAGCAGATAGGGATGCGGGTGCTGCGGTCGCGGCTGAGGAAGTTGTTATTTGCTGCGTTGCAGCAGTTTGCTGCGCTGATACCGAAAAGCAGAAGCCTTGTCCGTTCAGTATGACCACATATTCGCCCTGCGCTTTTTCAAAATCTATTTGATAAATTTCGTCTTCAACTTTATTGAACTTTGAAGTCATCGGCTGCAATAGGTTCTCTTTGCCGCCTTGGGTTGTTTTGGCAACGTACAATATCCGCTTGCCCTTTTCCTGGCTGAGTTTATAAAGATTCACCAAGGCAAAAGGGTCGCTTTTTGTTTTAATATACAGCTTGTCGTTAGCCGAAAACTCGGCAGTGGAATTTAACCCTGCCCACTCATAAAATTCCTTTCCGGTAAAGGCGCTGCTTTTCTTTTCCAAAACCAGCTTGGTTCGCTCCAAATCAGCAGTCTTGCTGCTGCCATCTTTCGCAATGACAGGAACATCATAAAAATCAATGCTTACCTTTTGCGAGCTGCAGGTAAAAGCAATGAACGCCATCAGCAAGGAACAAAAGAATTTTTTCATGGTGATAAAAATTTTAGTGAACAATAATTTTTTGATTTGCAAATTCTTTATCAACTCTCAGTCTCACAAAATACACCCCAGCATCAGCGTTTTCCAATTCAATTTGCTTCGAATATTCGCCAATCAGTTTTTCTGATGCTGTTTTAAAAATTTCCTGACCAAGAATATTCACCACGCTCACCTGAATTTCCTTTTCCATTGCAGTTTCTAATTGTACGGTGAATGAACCAGCGTTGGGGTTGGGGAAGATGATTATGTGAGTAAAATTATTTATTGAGATTATTCCTGTAATTGAATGACTGCTACTTTGATAAGTGCAGTTTCCAACAGTAATGATTGCATAGAAACTACCCGATCCTGTCGCAGTATAAAACCTGGAAGTTGCTCCGGTAATAGCATCACCATTCCTATACCATTGGTAGTCAGCGCCAGTATAATTCCTCACGGATAAATCATTGCCATTAGTAATAATTGCTGTATCAAGGGGAGGACAACCAGTATATACAGGTTGACCTGCGTTCATGCCCTCATTCAGGCAGCCGCAACTGTTTTCAATCCTGATAGAATCCAATCCGTTTAGCAACTCAATTCTAATCCATCCCGAACACCAGCTATAAAGTGTTTCAGGTATTCCAAATGAATAATCAATGGTGTATCCTAATTCTTTGCGGTAAATGATATTGCCCGTTGGATAATCATCTTCGTCAAATTCCATATAACCATGACTTGCCTCATAGGTAATTTTAGAAAGAGTATCATATGATTCCGTAGTTCCCAATCCTCTCGGAATATCAGTGCCGTCAGAATAATTTCTCGCAAAACCTGCGGAATTTTCCCTGAATCTGATGTTCCCATATTGGTAATTGCCAGTTTCCGGTTTAAGCGAGTAGATTACATAAGCATTCCCGTAAGTATTATCGTAAGCCGTAATGAATTTCACGTCAAAACTTCCATCTCTATCCAAATCCACGCGCGTAGAATATCCAACGGGTATATGTGTGTTGTAATCAACACAAATGATTTGCGCCCTCGCTGAAAATGCTATCAATATGATAAAAAATTGAATTAAAGTCTTCATGGGTTTGCGTATGTTAATTTTCAGCGGCAGCACGGTTTGAAACCGCGGTGCCGCTCTAAACTTTTATTTTGAATTAATCCGCTTATTTTTGTGCAATATGAAATCTATCATGTTATGACCGTCATTATCAGAAAAACCGACACTCGGGCTCAGATTCAGCGCAAGATGAAACGCGCTGCCGCAGCTGCCGTCCGTCATGCCCGCAAAACCAAAGGCTTTCCCGCGCATAAGTTTGCAGGCAAGCTGAAGGGATTGTATGGTAATCCGATCGAATATCAAAAGTGCATAAGAGATGAGTGGGACCGGCAGATATCTGGTTGATACCAACGTGCTTGTTTCTTTGCTGGAAGGAAACCGTAAAGCGTCAGCGACACTCGAAGGTAAAACCCTCTTTATATCATTTATCACCGAGATAGAGCTTTTAGGAGTGCCGGGCATCACCGAAGCGCAGCAGTCTGTAATCGCTGACGTGTTGAAAGAGATTGCCATAATCGGATTTTCAGAAACGATAGGACGCAGAACAATCGCAATTAAACAGCGCAAAAAAGTGAGGGTGCCCGATGCCATCATAGCCGCCACTTCTATGGAATTGGATATTCCGCTGCTTACTGCCGATAAGGATTTCAGGAATATAGAAAACATCGCCTGCATTTTGCTTGAATCTTAATCGCTAATCCCGCATCTGCCCGTTACATTAAAATTTAAATGCTCCGGTTTTATTCCGTTATCACAATCTTTTCATTCACAAATTCTTGATCCGCCCTCACCCTCACGAAATACACTCCGGCAGCGGGATTTTTCAGTTCGATAGATTTGGTGTATTCGCCAACAGCTTTCTCCGGCAGTGTTTGATAAACCGCCTGACCGAGAATGTTCACCACGCTCACCTGAATCTCTTCTTCCGCGCGGGTTGATAGCTGAAGGGTGAAAGAGCCGGAGGAGGGGTTGGGGAAAACTATCAGATCAATTACAGATGATAATTCATTAACTGAAGTCGGACAGTTAATTTGTGTAACTGTACCGGAAGCCGTTGCGCTGCAACTGCCGCTTGTGCCGGTAACCGTGTATGCGCCTGCCTGAACGGTTATTAACGGAGTGTTGCCGCCATTGCTCCATGTGTAGCTTGCCGCTCCGCTTGCAGTCAGCGTTACAAAAGAATCCTGACAAACCACGGGATTTTGCGGTGATATGGCAACAGACAAAGTGTTACTTTGAGTAACGCTGACAGAAGCCGACCCCGTGCAGCCGTTGCTTGTACCCGTGACTGAGTATGTTTGTGCAGATGAAACCGTGATGGACGATGAAGTTCCTCCTGTACTCCATGAATAGCTGGATGCACCGGATGCCGATAATGAAATGCTGCCACCCGGACAAACTGTTGGGTTTGACGGGCTGATATTCACCGTTAGCGAAGAGTTTCCTGCATTCTGATTAATAACAAGATCATTAGAAGATGCCGCTCCAGGCGTCCTGATATACAATG
>CAZCXH010000239.1:0-4980 GCA_964502525.1 uncultured Chitinophagaceae bacterium | reverse complement strand
CAAGCATCAAAGACCACGTGATGAACGGCAACATTGCCGCAGCGAAAGCGCTCTGCAAGCAAACAGATTCGCCAGTTGCAAGGATGATTGAAAAAGGGATCGAGAGGATCGGCAAGCCCCTGCGCGACATTGAAGCATCCATTGAGAATGTTGGCAAGATGGAACTGTTTAAGCTGGAACGTGGCGTGGGAGTATTAGCCACCGTGGCAGGTCTGGCACCGATGCTTGGTTTTTTCGGAACGGTGACCGGCATGGTTCGGGCGTTTTACCAGATGGCGAATGCAGGCAATAATGTTTCCATCGGGCTTCTTTCAGGCGGGATTTATGAAGCGCTGGTCACCACCGTTGCCGGGCTGGCGGTTGGCATTCCGGCTTTGGTATGCTATAACTGGCTGATAGGCATGGTGGAAAAAATCGTGAACAAGATGGAAGCCAACTCCATCGAGTTTATTGATTTATTGCAGGAACCGGCTTAACTGATTCGAGGATTGTTCAATTCGATGATTCGATAATGAAATTCAAATCAGCGGATAATCAATCAGCGAATTATCAAATTACCGAATTAACCAATTAATAATTATGAACTTACGCTCAAGAAACCGATTCAGTCCCGATTTTCAGATGGCATCAATGACAGATTTGATCTTCCTGCTGCTGATATTCTTCATGCTCACTTCAACGCTCGTCAGCGTGAATGCAATGAAACTTATTTTGCCCACTTCCGATATTAAAACTGCGGATAAGCAAACTGTTTCCGTTTCAATTACAAAGGATATGGAATATTACGTTGACCGTCAGAAGGTGAGCCTTGGGGAAATCAAAGGAGAATTGCGCAAGCGGCTTGGCAATATTAAAGACCCCACAGTCGTTTTGAACGCTGAAAAATCAGTCCCGATTGAAAATGTTGTTGAAGTGATGAACATCGGGTATGATTTGAAGCTGAGCATGATTTTGGCAACGCAGCCGGCAAAATAAAATGGGAAACGGCAAAACGCAAGAACAGAAAAAGAAGAACAGGCGAAGGGCAGCCATCATCTCCGGTGGGATTCATGCCGCTATTCTGATCCTGTTTTTATTTTTAGGGTTATCATCCGCCTTCCCTCCTCCGATGGAAGGCATCATGGTGAATTTCGGAACGATGGATACCGGCAGCGGTGACGAGCCTTCCGAAATAAAAGACCGGCCGCAGGAGATTTCGCCAGCACAGCCGTCACAGCCGGCATCTGTTCCTGAAATTGAGGAATCATCATCGGCTGTTGCAACCCAGGAAGTCGAAGAAGCCGTTGCCGTGAAAAAAGAGAAAGAAGAAGAAAAAAAGCCTGAGAAGAAGAAGGAAACGAAACCCAGGCAGGTGAAAGAAGATAAGAATCCGGTGAAGGAGGAAGAAGCGAAGCCCCAAAAAGAAGAACCGGAAGTTGATGCGAAAAGCCTTTATGACGGACAGCAATCAGACAAAAATAAACCCGGCAATGAGGGCGAACTCTATACTCCCGGTGACCAGGGCAATCCGAAGGGAGATCCCCATTCAAAAAATTATGGAGATGATTTAAAGGGGTTGGGAAATATCGGGGTAGGGCATGATTTAGCGGGAAGAAATCTTCTTTCAGTTCCTCCCATAGAAGAAAATTATACTGAAACAGGAAAAGTGGCGGTAAGCATCAAAGTTGACCGGAATGGCAAAGTGATTTTCGCCCGGTATATGGTCAAAGGCAGCACCACCACTGATCCCAAGCTGATCAGGCTTGCAGAGGCTGCCGCAATCCAGGCGAATTTCAGTTCAAATAGCAAAGCTGCAGAGGAGCAGTTCGGCTCCATCACATTTACGTTTAAGCTGAAATGAAATAAAATAAGTGCTGTGTCGGGCGCCTTATGTCAGAGATTAAATGTTTACGGTTCTCTTGAAATAACAGTAAGCGTGTGAACAGTAAACAACTCCCGGCAAAATTGATTTGACGGAGCTATTGCTTATAACGTTCCTCCCTTCCCACCGGCCTTTTTAAATTCCGGCACCACCAGTTCCAGCCCCACCAGCACGTTTCTGCCGGAAGCATCCATGCGTGAATGAGCGGTGCGGTAGCGGATGTCAAAAATGTTTTCCATCGCCAGCGTCACATACACGTATTCGGTGAATCTGATTCCTCCGCGGATGTCATAAACCTGGTAGGAAGGCAAGCCGTATGTTGCATATAAGCCAGAACCCGGATCCTGCGGGTCTTCAAGATAGCCCACATCGCTGTTGAGCCTTGCATCGCTTACTTCGTCAAATTTTCCAACAATGTCGGCAGTGAATTCAATCCAATACTTTCGTCCGGGTTTCGGGTCTTCATAGCGCAGTTTGAACACACCGCGCAGAGGGTGCGTATGCCGGAGAGGTTCCTCAGGCTGCCCGGGGAATTGCTGTCTTCCGTAGTTATACATCGTCCCCGCTGAAAAGTAAAGCCCCTGAATTTTCGGCTGCAACGCTCCCAGGGAAAACTCGGCTTCGGCTTCAATTCCGGCCACATAAGCATCGCCATTGGCGGTGTTCACATATACGCGCTCGTCAGGCTCAAATGTTCCATTCTCATTATAATCAATGTATTCGCTGCCGTTGTATTCGCCATAGGTGGGACTTTGAAAATTGGTGAACATGGTGTAATAGCCGGTAACATCCATATCAATGAATTCAGACCGCGTCCGAAAGCTCATCTCAAATAAATCTGCTGTAACAGGATCCAGCAATCCGTTTGGAATCAGCACTCCTTGCGCAGTCTGGCGGAAGCCAAAACTGGGGGGATACATGCGAAAGCCGCGTGAGTAGGCAGCCGCAATGTTGAAGAGGTCGCCCAAATGAAACACTGCCGCAGCGCTTCCGGTAACCGCATTTTGCGCGTATTCATTGGGATCGGTGATGGCGCGGTTCTTTGTGGTGTCTTTACTTCCCGGCAGGGTGTAAAACACATTATCATCGGCAATCAACTTGAAATAATCATAGCGAACACCTGCCGACAGCGTGAGCCATTTCACAATGTCCCATTCATCCTGGACATAAATTCCAAGGTTATGCCACCTGGTATCAGGCGCTGCCTTCTGGTTGCCTGAAGGAGTTTTGATGGTGAACTGCTCGTCATCGGGGCTTTCATCGGCATCCAGATGGTAAGTTGCTCCGTAAACCAGGTGGTTTTTATTTTTTGTGCCGATATTTTTTAATGCGTTCACATCAGCGCTGTAAGTGCGCCACCGCGCAAATCCTTCCTGCGTGATGCTGTCGCGGTTGGCGTCACTGTACCAGAATCTTTCATCATATTTATTCTGATGATAGAGGTTCACCTTGAGCACATTGAATAACACCGTTTTGTTTGTGGAGCGGTATCCAAGATTCAATCCTGATCGCTCATTGCTGTTTGACTGTGAGGGGCGGTAATAACGATATGCCTCCGGACGGTTCATATATTGTCCGCCAAGCGTGATATAGTTATTGTCATTGAGTTTGGTTTCTGCGTTCAGATCTATGGACCAGTCTTTCCCGCCCGATGGGGAAAGATATCCCATGCCGTCACCGGCACGCAGATCGTCAGAATAATGCGTGGTGCCGCCAATGAAATACTTGAATCGCTTCGAAGCTCCCCAGGTTTCCGCGCGCCCCATCAGGTATTCGCTTGCGCTGCCCGATGCGCCTCTGAGTTTTCCTCCTGCGCGAAATCCTTTGGCGCCATAATCAAGGGGCGGTCTCTTGGTGATGAAATTGATAACGCCTCCCAGCGCGTTGGAGCCGTACATCACCGACCCCGGTCCGCGCACAATTTCAATGCGTTCGAGTGATTCCCCGTCAATTTTTCCATACATGTCATCACCGGCAAAACCGCCTTCACCCCAAAGTGTAGAGAAACTTTGGGCATCCACCAATGCCAGCACATTTCCACCCGACAACCCGCGCAATACAGGGTCGGATGTGGTAGTGGTGCGCTTTTCCACCCATATTCCTATTCTGTCGTCAAAGGCATCGAGCGCTGAAAACTGGTTTTTATCTTTTATCTGCTGTGCCGAAGCCACGGTCATTGAGCGCGGTGATGTGAATGTGTTTTCCTCGTAACGTGAAGCGGTGATAATGACGCTGGTGAGTTGAGTGCGGTCCTGGTCGAGCAGAATTGTGAGGTCAGTTAATGCCCCTATCCCGACTTCCTTTGTCACGTATCCCAGGAAGCTGATTACGAGGGCATTACTTCCTGCCGGAACCTCAACGGAGAATTTACCATCGCCATCGGTGTTAGTTCCGGCTTGCGTTCCTTTCGCCTGCACGGTTGCGCCTACCAGCCGTTCTCCTGTTTTTGCATCCGAGACTGTTCCATTGACGGACGTTTGCCCATAGATCTCAGATAAAAACATTAAGGATGCAATAAATGCAAAAAAAACTTTTGACTTCATAAGGCGCATTGGGATTTTTAAGGAATGCAGATTAAAGAATCTTATCCGGCATTGGACAAGTGAAAAGCAAGAATCTTTAATGCGGTATGCGGGCGGCAGATTAGAATTTTGTCTTTTGGGAAATGTTGATGAAACCCATTATAGGGCAAACAGTTTCCGAGCTTGCGCCAAATATTACCCGATGGCATATCCTCAGAAGGGGTCCGGAGTTCCTCGAAGCGATCATGCTTTGTTTTTCACCCTTGTTTCGGAATAACCCTCTTCCCGTGAAACAACCTCATGTTGAAATGGGCGCACGGCAAATTCAAAGACCGCGCCTGCGGTAAAACAATCTGTCTAACTTGTTCATTCAAAAAGAAATCAACACGGACTTCCCTCTCCACTTGGCTTGCCTGCGCACACATCTTTTTAGAATATCCAAAGGACAAAGGTTTTGCCCTTCTTTTTGTCTCAGCCTCACCCCCTCTCCGAAGGAGAGGGGTGTCCGAGCCATCTTGCCACAGAACAGGAATCGGTATTTTTTTGCCGGGATAAGGAAAACTGTCCTGACACCTTCTCCTTTGGAGAAGGGCGGGA
>CAZCXH010000238.1:0-5007 GCA_964502525.1 uncultured Chitinophagaceae bacterium | reverse complement strand
TTACTTTTCAAGTAGCTCCTTTGCCCTTGTCCTATTTTTGATGCGATTGCCCTGTGCATGCGGGTCAGTTCATTGATAGCCGGAAGATACCAATCATTGTAACCGGCACGCTCAGACGTATCGCAGACTACGAATGCAGAAAATTCATAAAAGTCTTGTCTTGCTTTCATTTTCTTCACGCTCTCCCTGCCATCATCTATCTCGCTTATGCCAAACACCCCGTTTTTTCCCCACTTTATTTTTTTTCCGTTATCCATCGGTGATGCCACCAGCACATACTTCTTAATATCGTTTTTGTAAAACACTATACCGCCTTGGTAGTTTTCTCCCAATGATGGACTTTGAGCAATTGCTTGTCCTGCAACACTCAACAAGGCGATGAAAAATTTCCGTTTCATGATACGAATTTTTAAGGCGGGAAATTTGCGAGAGGCTTTTAGCAGATTTTATTTCGTCAATCTTTTTCTTGATGGATTTTATCAGCTCTTTATTGGCAATGCTGTTATAGTCGCGCCTGAAAGAGCCTTTATAAATCAACTCCATATTTCTTAAAGTCCTTTCTGATAACTTCCTCGGGAACAGTCTCGCTTTCTTCACTTTCCTCAATCAGCTTCAGCATAACTGCCTTTTCATGCGCTTCCTCGTCTTTCACAATGCTGATTCTTGCACCCAATGCCTTCATTAGTTTTTTAAAAACCTGCAGATTACTATCAGGTATTTTTACTATGGCTATACTCATCGTTTGTAGCTTTTATACCAAGAGTAGTCGAATTTCCGAAGGAAAGAGACGTACTCTTGGTTAATACCGAACATTCTACAGTTCAATTGTTCGAAAACCTGAGTTGTTTCGGTATAATTCCTTTACGAATTTAACCAAACTTCTCCTCCGCTTTCCTCTTTCCCTGCCCTCAGTCTTCAGCCCAGCCCTTGCGCGTGTGCGACTAAGGACATCACTCATCTGAAATGATAATTTCTTTTATATCCGTAGTCGCCCGCGCTCCGATGCCGGACGGCAGGCTGCGGATAGGGTTTTGAGATTTAAGAAATCAAAAATACTTCCGTACTTTTACATACATGACTCAGTATCCTCATATCACAACAGTGGCGGGAGTGTTGGGAGGGAAGCCCGTGATAAAAAACACGCGCATCAGCGTGGAGCTTATCCTGGAGTGGCTTGCCAACGGAGCTACGATCGAAAAAATAAATAAAGAATATCCCCAGCTTTCTCCTGAAGCCGTCAGGGAAGCCATCCGTTATGCTGCGGAATTGAGCAGCCATGACTTTTATCTTGAAATCAAGGTGGCTTGATGCTGCTTGCCGATTACCGGATATTGATTGATGAAAATATTGCTCCCGCTGCCGCGGCATTTCTGAAAAAGATTTATAAAGATGCTGTTTATGTTCCTGAAGCGGGTCTTTCCGGCAAAGACGATAATACGCTGATTGAATATGCGCTGAAAGAAAACCGGATCATCTTTACACAGGATAAATCGTTCGGTAATTTTTACCGGAGGATAGCTGAAGAAAAGATTGGCATTATCTTTCTTCGCCCCGGACATGTGGAATCCGAAGTAACGGTTTCCATTGTTACCGCCCTTATTTCAAAAGAGCTATCCGTTGAACTGCCGTTCGTTATTGTTGCCGAATTGCAGGGCGATACGGTAAAGGTGAGAATAAGAACGCGATAAAGAGCCCTCTCACCCGCGCAAGCATTGGCGCAGGCGTCCGCCTGTGCCTTTAATCCTGTAGCGTCCGCTGCCTTTAATAACCCCTTCCCTGTCCTTAGTCCCTCAGCCAGCCATTGCGCGTGTGCGATTAAACCACCACCTGCAAAGCAGGTGGATTTAAAATGCAAGCACCCGTAGGGTGCTCCCCGCACGAGCCATCGCTTCTGTCAGCGCATGAAGGAAGCAAGAGCCAGCGCGGAAGGCATAGCCGAAAGAACATAACCAACGCCAAAGGCGGTGGGTTTTTAATTTGAACTAAAGATATGACCCAGCAAAGAAAATATCAGGGAAATTTTCTGTAAACCTTTTTTCTTGGAAGAAATCTGATCAGCCAGATGGTGCTGCCTCGAATAATTACCCCGATGCGGTAACTATATTTTGACGTTGCAACTTTTATCCGGTAATGATGCGTATAGCCCCTCAGCAGTTTCAACCCGGTAATTTGTGAAGCATCCTTTGCCTGTTCAATCTGAATGAGCTTATCATCCAGCGTGTGCCACCCCTCACTCGCGCAAACATGGCGCAGGCGTCCGCCTGTGCCTTTTATCTTGTGGCGTCCGCTACATTTTAATTCGCTGTCATTTGAGCCTGCCCCCCTGTCCTTAGTCCTCACCCAAGCCATTGCGCGTGTGCGACTAAGGACATCACTCATCTGAAAACGATAATTTCTTTTATATCCTTAGTCGCCCGCGCTCAGATGCCGGACGGCAGATTGCAGATAGGTTTAGGACGCGGGTGAGAGGGGCGAGGTGAGGCATTCATTAGCTGGACTCGGTCGTCCGCCCACGCCAGATTCCGGGCTGATTTCTTTGAATGAATACAGCAAGGTTTCGGGCTACTCTCCGCCAAACATATCCTTGAATTTCTCAAAGAATCCGCGCTCGCCCGATTCGGGGTTGGGCTGGAAGTTGGGCGACTTGCGCAACCTTTCCATGAGATGCTCTTCTTCTTTGGTGAGGTGTTTGGGCGTCCAGATGTTCACGTCAATGAGTTGGTCGCCCACGTGGTAGCGGCTGTCAACCGATGGGATTCCCTTGCCTTTTAATCGTAATATTTTTCCCGCCTGCGTGCCGGGCGGTATTTTGATTTTCGCAGTTCCGTCAATAGTGGGCACCTCCACGGTGGTGCCGAGGGCGGCATCGGCAAAGTTCAGGTACAGGTCATACACCACATCGTTGTTGTTCACCCGCTTCAGGTTTGCATCCTGAACTTCCTCGATCTGTATCAGCAGATCTCCGGGAGGACCGCCACGGTCACCGGCATTTCCTTTTCCCTGCATGGAAAGCTGCATGCCCTCGTTCACTCCGGCAGGAATATCAATGGTGATGGCTTCCTCGCCATAGGTTTTCCCTTCACCGGAGCAGTTCGCGCAGCGCGCTGTGATGGTCTGCCCCTCGCCATGGCATGTGGGACAGGTGGATGTGGTCTGCATCTGTCCTAAAATGGTGCTGGTGACTTTGCGCACCACGCCCGATCCATGGCAGGTGTTGCAGGAATGGAATGAACTGCCGTCTTTCGCCCCGGAGCCATTGCACACCGCGCAGGTCACCATCTTTTTCACCTTCACCTGCTTCTTCACCCCCCGCGCAATTTCCTGCAAGGTGAGCTTCACCTTGATGCGGAGGTTGGATCCGCGCCTGCCGGTGCCTCTGCGCGTGTGGGTTCCGGTTCTTCCCCCAAAAAAAGAGTCGAACGGACTGCCCCCGCCCATGTCGCCAAAGATGTCGCCAAAGTGGGAGAAGATGTCATCCATCGTCATGCCGCCCTCAAAACCGCCATGGCCGTGGCCGCCTTTCACCCCGTTATGCCCGAAGCGGTCGTATTTGGAACGCTTGTCGCTGTCGCTGAGCACTTCGTAGGCTTCAGCGGCTTCCTTGAATTTTTCTTCGGCTTCTTTGTTGCCGGGGTTGCGGTCGGGATGGAACTTAAGCGCGACCTTGCGGTAGGCTTTCTTGATATCGTCAGCGGAAGCGTTTTTGGGAACGCCCAGTATTTCGTAGTAATCTCTTTTTGCCATAAACAGTTTGCGGTTTACGGTTTACTGTTTACGGTTTATGTCAATATATTTCAACATCTAAACCAGCAACTGCAAACCATAAGAAATTATATATATACTACTTCCCTACCACCACTTTCGCATGGCGGATAATCTTCCCGTTCAGCAAATATCCTTTTTCAATCTCATCGAGCACCTTGCCTTTGTCCTCTTCCTTCGGGGCGGGAATCTCGGTGATGGCGTCATGCCGGTCGGCATCAAAAGGCTCACCGATGCTCACCATCGGCTCCAGTCCTTTTTGTTCGAGGTTTTTCTTCAGCTTGCTGAGGATAAGCTCCGAACCCTGGCGAATGGCGTCCACGCTTTCAGCGGTTTTACCCGTCTTCAGCGCCCTCTCAAAATCATCGAGCACAGGCAGCAGTTCCACAATCACATCCTTGCCCGCCTCCTTGTTCTTCTCTAACCACTCTTTTGCAGAGCGCTTTTTGAAATTGTCAAAATCGGCATAGAGCCTGCGGTATTTGTCAATCAGATCTTCGTTTTTCTCTCTCAACTGGTTCAGTTTGTCCTTAAGCCTGACGATGGACGAACGCCTTCTGAGGCGGGGCGTATCCGGGGCGGGCGGCTGCCCCGTGGCGGATGTTTCCTGTGTTGTCGGGCTGCCGTTGCCGGATACACCATTTGCGTCTGTGTTCATACTCATGAAATTGCTACGTTACGGATGGTCAATTATCCTGCCAGCAAAGATAAAGGACAAATTGGCATAGGAGATTGGGTGTGGGAAATAGATACCGTTGCTTTCTCAGACCGCAGCTCAATTCTCCGCAAAGCGGGGGAAAAGCAACAAAGAGAGTCGGATGAGATCATAGTAGCGAAGACGTTCCGGGAAACCGGGCGAGGTTTGTTTGATTCTCTTGGGTTTCAAGCGGACAAATAAAAAAAGGACTGCCGAAAATGAAGGGCAGTCCTCTCAGGTCTCGCCAAAGTACAGTTCTCGGATCAACTAAAGAAGAAATTTCAGGTACTCTTTGAATTGAAACCATTCCTGGCTGTTAAGCTGATTGATATTCATAACAGAAGAATCCTCTTTAGCCGGCTTTATAGATAAGCACGTTCCTTGTATTGAACAACACTCTTTATTAACCTCACACTCTAAAACCACGCACTATTAGGTGCATTCCAGATTGCATACTCATCCTTGATATTACGTGAACGAGATTTAAATTCGTGCCTTTCAGTTTTGGTGGAACAGGAACTTGCATCACAAATACGGGCGGGCGATGA
>CAZCXH010000237.1:0-5086 GCA_964502525.1 uncultured Chitinophagaceae bacterium | reverse complement strand
CTACATTTTCATCCCGTATGGTGTGTGATTGTATTTCATGTCCCTTACGACAAAATTCAAATGAAATGATAACTTGGAGTCGTGTAGCTATAGCTTGAATAGCTCCCCGATGAATTGTTGTAATAATTTCTCAGGTAGGTATCCGGGTTCCCCGTGGCAGTCTTGCCTGTATAGGGGTTCGTGTTGCCCGGATAGCTCCAATTATTGTAAGGGTTGCTGTCCGTGAGAAAAACAACATCAAAGAGGAGAAATGGATTTCTGCATCCGAAGCGATGCAGAAGCTGAAGATAAAATCGAAAACAACCTTGCAGAAATTAAGGGACGAAGGAAAGGTACGTTTCTCGCAGCCGGAAAAGAAGATCATCTTGTACGATGTTGATTCGATTTACGAATACCTTGAAAAAAATGCAAGGGAAACCTTCTATTTATGGAAGACACTGAAAAACGCTTTACACGTGGATTTAACCACGGCTATCTTCTGGCGAAGTACACCCCTTCGCTTCTGGCGAAGCTGGTAAAGCGTTTAACGCCATCCAATGATTATTTTCAAGGCTTCTTTTCCGGCAGTAAAGAATAATACTTAGCCGATGGAAAATATTTTCCATAATTAAGTTCTTAGTGGAAAATATTTTCCATTTTTGAGTAAAAAGTCATTTTTGGTGGAAAATATTTTCTCAGACCCGCTGCAGGAAATCCTGTTCGCATCCTCCGACCCGAATATTTCCAAACAGCTTTCAAAATTGGAGCAGGCGGGTAAAATCCGGAAAATTGCACCGCGTGTTTATTCATCCAACCTCACCGACAAGCCTGCCGCCATTGTCAGGAGAAACCTGTTGCTGATTCTCGGCAAGCTGTACCCGGGCGCGCTGCTGAGTCATCGCTCCGCGTTTGAATTTCAGCCCACCGCATCGGGTGATATTTTTCTCACGTATTCTTATTCCAAAAAAATCAGCCTGACGGGAGTCACTCTGCGGTTTCTGAAAGGCTATGAACCACTTCAAGGCGATCATCCTGTATCGGGCGGGTTGCATGCATCCCAGCGCGAGCGCGCGTTGCTGGAAAACCTTCAACCATCGCGGCAGTTGGGCGATAAATCGAAGATTTTGCCGCTATCCGCCATTGAAGAAAAATTGGAACAGGTCATAAAGGTGCATGGGGAGGAGGAGCTGAACCGCCTGCGTGACCGCGCCAAAGCCATTGCGGGTAAACTGAAAATGAAAACTGAGTTTGCAAAGCTGAATAAAATCATCAGCGCGTTGCTGCAAACGCATCCGTCAAAAATCCTCACTTCGCCTGTGGCGGCAGCGCGCGCTTTTGGCGCGCCTTACGACCCGGAAAGAATCCGGTTGTTTGAGCGCCTGTTTATAGCGTTACAGCAGCGTGAATTTAAGAACCGCCACGAGCGCAACCACACAATAAAATCATTCCGCAGCTTCGCTTTTTTCGAGAGCTACTTTTCCAACTTCATTGAGGGAACAGAGTTCGGCTTGGAGGAAGCGCGCAAAATCATCGAAACCGGAATGCCCCTCCCTGCCCGTGATGAAGACTCGCATGATATTTTGGGAACGTACCAATTGGCAGCAAACAAAACTGAAATGAAGCGCACCCCGCAAAGTGCGGAGCAGCTTTTGGAAATGCTTCAATACCGCCACCGCATCCTGCTGAGCGCCCGCAAGACGAAACACCCCGGACAATTCAAGGAGCGCAACAACCGCGCTGGCGAAACCTGGTTTGTGGACTTCAAATTGGTGCGCGGAACGCTCATAAAAGGCTTTGACTTTTACCGTGCCCTGTCCGCACCGTTTGCGAAAGCCGCTTACATGATGTTCATGGTGAGCGAGGTGCATCCGTTTGAGGACGGCAACGGCAGGATTGCGCGCATCATGATGAATGCAGAATTAGTGAAGGCAGAGCAAAGCAAAATCATCATCCCCACCGTTTATCGTGACGATTACATGGGCGCGCTGCGCAAACTGACGCGGCAGCAGGAGCCGCGCGCCTACGTCCGCATGTTACAGCGCGCGCATGAGTTCAGCGAACACATTGCGGGCAATAGGGATGTAATGGGAAAATACATAATAGCCTGTAATGCGTTTAAAGAGCCGGAGGAAGCGAAGCTTTCTTTTGAAAAATCTTAAAGTCCATTCGTATTGCGTTTTATGTCATGAAATCAGCCCGATACGCGACTCCCAGCGATTTTTCATTGTAAAATTTTTCCGCTGATTCCCATTGACGAAAACCCGCCATCGTGGAAAATGTTCTGCATGGTGACCATGCGCGTGAGGTCTGAAAACATCACCACGCAGAAGTTCGCGCAGTCTTCAGCGCTTGCATTTCCGAGCGGGGAGATTTTATCCGCATATTCAAAAAAATCGCTGAATCCTTTCACACCCGAGCCTGCTGTTGTGTAGGTGGGTGACTGCGAAATCGTATTGACGCGCACTTTCTTCTTTTCGCCATAGTAATAGCCGAAGCTGCGCGCAATGGATTCAAGCAGGGCTTTGGCTTCAGCCATGTCATTATATCCGGGAAAAACCCTTTGGGCTGCGATGTAGGTAAGCGCCAGTACGGAAGCGCGCTCGTTAAGGGCATCGAGCTTCATGCATGTCTGCAAAACCTTATGGAAGGAGACAGCAGATATGTCCAGCGTCTTGAGCATGAACTCATGGTTCAGGTCGGTGTAGGGCCTGTCTTTGCGGACGTTCATGGACATGCCGATGGAATGCAATACAAAATCCAACGGGCCCCCAAGAATCTCCATGGATTGTTTGAAAAGCTTTTCCAAGTCATCCAGGTTAGTTGCATCGGCAGGAACTACCTGCGTGTTGATTTTTTTCGCCAACTCATTGATTTTTCCAAGGCGCAGCGCAACAGGCGCGTTCGTCAGCGCTAATGAGGCGCCTTCTTCATGGGCTTTCAGCGCCACCTGCCACGCAATGGATTTTTCATCGAGCGCACCGAAGATGACGCCTCTCTTTCCTTTGAGCAGATTGTATGACATATTACTGTTGTTTGATGTTTACGGTTTACACGTTTACGGTTGAACATAGAAACGCATCAGTAAACTGTAAACGCGTAAACATGTGAACCATCAATTCGTCAGCAACTCTCTCGCGCTTGCCAGCGCCTTCTCCGAATATTTTTCCCCGCCAATCATCTTCGCTATTTCAATCACGCGCTCCTTTTCACTCAGTTTCTTCACCCTCGTTACGGTCTTATCATCCTTGTCTTCCTTGTACACAAAAAAGTGTGTGTCCCCTACCCTTGCGATCTGCGGCAGGTGCGTGATGGTGACTACCTGGTGCGACTTGCCTAATTTTTCCAGAAGCGTTCCTACTTTGATTGCTGTTTCGCCTGATACTCCGCTATCAATCTCATCGAAAATCAAAGTTGGCATCGCAACGCTGGATGCAAGCAATGATTTCAGCACGAGCATCAGCCGTGAAAGCTCGCCTCCGGAGGCAACGCTCTTCAACTCCTCCATGCGTCCGCCCTTGTTGGCTGAAAACAGGAATGTGATTTTATCGAATCCCGTGGGAGTCACTTTTTCAAAAGGAATCTTTTCGATGGCCACGTCAAAACTTGCATTCGGCATTCCCACCTCTTTCAATAAAGACATCACCTGCTTTTCAATAAACGGCTTCCTGCCAACCCTCCCGGCATGAATCCCATCGCCCAGTTTTGTCATTTCCATCTGCAGCTCATCCATTTGCCTTCTCTTTTCAGAGAGTTGCTTGTCAAGGCTTTCAAATGATTGCAGTTTTTCGTCAAGCGAATCCCTGACGCCAATCAGTTCAGTGATGTTGTGTACGCGATGTTTCTGCTGCAGGCGATTCAGCGTATCCAATCTTTCATTCAAAAGGCTGATTCTATCCGGGTTGGAGGCAACCGATTCGGCAATATTTTCCAGTTCCGCGCTGATGTCATTCAGCTCAATCTGAACGCTGTCGAGCCTTTTGGCAATATCCTGCGCTCCCTTGTGAAAAGGGGCAACGCTTTTCAACAATGAAAATGCCTCCCTGATCCGGTTGGACACGGAAAAATCAGACTGCCGGATCAACCCTGAGACCTTGTCCATCGCGCTTATAATTTCCTCCGCATTTTCCAGCGATTTCAATTCCGCCTCCAACGCTTCCTGTTCATCCGCCTTCAGATCGGCTTCCCTCAGCTCTTTCAATTGAAACTCAAGGTAATCTTTGTCGGTGATATGGCGGTTCTGTTCAATCAATGACTGGATTTCCGACTGAATCTTTTTATATGATAAATATTTTTCCCTGAAGACCGCCAGCTTATTTTCATGGTTCGCCAGCGAATCCACCAGTTCCAATTGAAACTGCGGATTGTTGAGCGCGAGGGTTTCGTGCTGAGAGTGGAGATTGACGAGCTGCTCCCCCAGTTGCCGGAGCACCGCGAGGTTCACAGGGGTGTCATTGATGAAAGAGCGCGACTTTCCGTTCGGAGAGATTTCTCTGCGGACAATAGTATGGTTGTCATAATCCAGCTCGTGCTCTTTGAAAAAAGAATTAAGCCCGCAGCCTTTCAGGTCAAACGTTCCTTCGACAACACATTTTTGGCTCTGGTCGAAAAATGATTTCGCATCCGCGCGCTCACCGAGTATCAATGACAGCGCCCCGATGATGATTGACTTGCCGGCCCCGGTTTCGCCCGTGATGACGTTCAGGTTGCCGGAAAACTGCACTTCGAGCCGGTCAATGATGGCGTAGTTGGCGATAGTCAGCTTCAGAAGCATGCGTGAAATTAATGCGAATCTAAAACGTAAAATCGTCAATCAAAAATCACTTAAGGGCAGTTCTGAAAATTCCACCACTTACTCCTCTTGCTCTCCCTCGTATGTGGTTAGCGCATCCGTTAACCCCGGCATTCATGCCTGGGCATCGAAGACACAGGCAGCGATGGCTTTAGCCATGATTTGACAATTTGCAATCTTCCTGTCAGGGCTAAAGCCAATGGAGATATCGGTTCTCATCCCCGCGATAAATCGCGAAGCTAAGAAGCTGTATAAATTTACAGAATATCATAATTCGAATAAGAAATGGAATGCTGATAACGCAGATTGGCTGATAAC
>CAZCXH010000236.1:0-5104 GCA_964502525.1 uncultured Chitinophagaceae bacterium | reverse complement strand
AAAAGCAATTTGATCTTTTGCCAAAAAGCGTCAAGATTTTACTTTTAAGGTACTATGTGCTTGACTTCCTCGGACTCAAAGACACCTTCAGTGAAAAGGATTTGGAAAGCTCTATCCTGGTGGAGTTGCAACGGTTCATTACTGAAATAGGAACCGACTTTGCGTTCCTTGCCCGGCAAAAGCGAATCACCATTGATGGAGAGGATTACTACATTGACCTGCTTTTTTACCATCGTGGAATGAGAAGGCTTGTGGCTATTGATCTGAAGCTGGACAAGTTCAAAGCAGCCTACAAATCACAAATGGAGTTGTACCTGCGATGGTTGGAGAAGTATGAGACACGGGAGGGAGAAGAAGCCCCGATAGGTTTGATTCTATGTGCTGAAAAGGGTGATGAGCATGTCGAACTTCTGATGCTGCACGAAAAGCGAATCAAGGTCGCACAGTACCTCACTGAACTGCCACCCAAGAAAGTACTGGCTCAAAGACTGCATGAGGCCGTCCTTATCGCCCGGCAGAAAGAGGAAGCAAAGGGCTTACCCGAAGCCGGACAATCAAAAAACAAAAAAGATTAGCCCTGCTCAATACAAGGTGTTGAAATATGGAAAACGCTTCGCGTTTACCACATTCCAACACCATGATGACGATGATGGTGGTTGTACCTCCTTTTGGGAAGGAGGTACTTCCCCCCATGCCCACCCCCGCCATGCCCCCCGTCAAACTCAGTTAGTTTATTTCGAAAGATTAAAGTAGCAGCCCTGTAATAAAAAGATGAAAGGAATCTATTCCTCGGAGGGTAGCCCCAAACGGCTCAAATCACAGTTTGAAGGAGAAGAAACAGCAGCAACAGAATAGATAGTATATAACCACACTTCAAAACTTCAAAGCACATTGAGGTACTTTGGTTCTTGTAGTAAATACAATAATATCAAAATTGGGAAAACGCTTGAGTAATTATTAAAATCTGACAGTAAAATTTGAAGGTCAGAATTTAATGGTTACATTTGTCCTTGGGTCGAAAGGAAGTTGATGAAGTTGGTGAACTAATCGGTGACCTCAAAAGATGATGGAATCCGACAGAATTGAAAGTCAACGATTTGTAAGACGGGTTCGAGTCCCGTCCGGTCCGCAAGCTTTCAGGATTTAAAATCCGAAACCCCGGTAAGTTTTATCGGGGTTTTTTATTCAATCGCCCCGCCTTTAAACGCACTTGGTCCGTTAACCGGGTTCAGGTGGGCAACGGCATTGTTTTCGAAGCGCACGCTGTAATCCGACCACTCAGACGGGTTGGTGAGATGTCGTGGATCAGGTCGGTAATAATCCGTTGAAATTATTTGCGCACCGCTGGCAAAGGCGCGATCTCTCTGCGTGACGTCTCCCGTTCGAGCCTCATCCGTGTTGTCATCAGCGCGTGTGCGGACGATATACCCCGCTGAAACCCATCCCGCAATTTTGTTGCTGGAAGGATTGTTCTCCATGATAAATGCTGACTCCGGCTGGTCATCACCTGAATTGACAAACATGATCCTGCCCTGCAATGACGGATGCCCCTGCAGGTAATAATCCTTGATGTCGCCTCCGTTGTTCAGGAGAAAAATAACCTTGCCCCTTGAATCACCTATCTTGGGCCAGCCGCGGGTGTTCACCGCTTCTTTCAAAGTGGAGAATGTTCCACGCACTATGTCCGGTGTAATCACCTTTTCGAGATTGCTGCCAAACACATCCTTTATTTCCTGATCAATGGCGTTCATTGCATTGGCATCAAATTCCAGCGCTTCCGTCCACGTTCCTATCGGTATGCTGGTGATGGAAGTTTCCTTTGTTTCAATAAGAATAAAAATTGGAAGATGCCTCGGATGCTCGTCCGACCAGCTTTTCACCGTCTGCAATGCCTGCTTCAGCGTGATATAATTGGTCATGTAATCAAGGTCGGTAATATGCAGCACTTTGAATCCGGGTTCATTTAACTCCGCTATGCCTGATTCAACAGGCTCGCTTACCAGTTGGTTGCCTCGCCTGTTGTAGAATCTGCCGCCATCAGGATCATAGTAGATGTCTAATTCTATCTTGCGAATCCCATAATCACTGAATTGCTCATCAAGGGGCAAATGGGAGTAGTCCCACCCGTTGGGGTCGAGGCTTGCCGGCAAAAGGTTGCGAATGCTTTGAGCCGCATTATATATCGGTTCGTAGGTCTTCAGCCGGTAGCTGTTGTGGCTGCCGATTATCTGTATCTCATTGATGCGCAGCGAGTCAGCGGTAAAATCGTTTGCAGTATTATTATTATTGTTATTGTTATTGTTATTGCTATTGCTTGTTAGTTGTTCAACAGCATCTTCTTCACATGCGAAAAACGCAGAACATGCCAAAAGCAATAACACCGTATGGCGCATCCAATTCATAGCCACACAATGTTAAGCAAATGTGAACGGAATGTAAAGTAAGGAATTGGAAATTTTTATATGAAACCGGGTTCTAACTCAGGACAAAGCGGCAGCAGGCAGGACAAACATCTCAATTATTTTCAGAAACCTTATTCAATTCTCAATTCTCAATTATTAATTTCTAATCCTCAATTCAAATATCCCCCAGCATCGGTCTCATCAGGATATCCTCCACCACGGTTCTTTCCGATAGGGAATAAATATCCCAAACGATCTGGGCTATATCTTTCACATCCATGAAGCGCTGTTCAGGCAAACCCGAATTTAGCCATGAAGGGGTGTATGTTGCTCCCGGCAATAGGGTTGTAACCCGAATGCCGCGCTCCTTCAATTCTTCCCGCAACGTTCTCGAAAAGCCAAGCAGCGCATGTTTGGAGATGGCATACAACCCTCCCTGAGAATAGGCTTTTATGCTTGCCACCGAGCACATGTTGAAGATGTGGCCCTCGCGGTGAGGCAGCATCAGAGGCAGCATTTCCCGCGTGATGAAATAAGCGCTGAAAAAATTTGCCGTCATAATCTGCTCCATGCCTGCTTCCTTTTTGTCAGTCACTCTGCCGGGCAGAAAAATCCCTGCATTGTTCACCAGCACATCGAGCTTCTTCCACTTTTTTTTCACCTGCGCGGCAAAAGCTTTCACCTGCCTTTTGTCTGCCATGTCGCAGGTAACGGCTATCACGTCTGCATTGAATTTTTTTAAAAGTGACTCCTTCAATCGCGTCACGTCTTTTGCAGTCCTTGCGCAAACAGCAAGACCGGCTCCATGTTCAGCAAACTTTTCGGCAATAGCGCGACCAATGCCTTTGGTAGCTCCTGTGATGAGAATGTTCATAATGGTCAGTCCCAAAGTAACTAAAATTTCAAGTATTTTTATCTGCCCAAAAATGCTTTTCTTCTACCACCTCGGAAGGTATATCATGCTGATTAAAGGTTGCCTGGTGAAACCTGAAAAGTATGCCATGTATTCCAAAGAGCTGTTCCGCCAGATGACGCAGATTGGCGTTGGTTCGCTTGGCATCATCTCTGTGATGTCGTTGTTTATTGGCGGAGTGACCGCTGTCCAGTTTACATATCAGTTGCAGGGAACTTTCGTTCCGATGTGGTGGATCGGCTATATCGTAAGGGATTCGATGATCCTCGAACTTGCCCCTACCTTTTCTTCGCTGCTGCTGGCAGGCAAAGTGGGGTCCAACATCTCCTCCGAGTTGGGCAGCATGCGCATTTCAGAGCAGATAGACGCGCTCGAAATAATGGGAGTAAGCACTCCCGGCTATCTGGTAGGCCCTAAAATATTGGCCTCGATGATCGTATTTCCGCTGCTCATCATTTTTGCGGTCTTCTTCGGTATTTATGGCGGATGGCTTGCAAGCATTTCAATCAATGCCGTGTCAACCCAGGAGTATATCCGGGGATTGCAGGATAATCTGGTTCCTTTCAATGTCCGGGTGATGTTCATCAAATCGGTTACTTTCGCCTTCATCATCTCCTCCATCTCCTGCTACCAGGGCTTTTTTGTGAAGGGGGGAGCGCTTGACATCGGGAAGGCAAGCACGCGGGCAGTAGTGTTCAGCAGCATCGTATTGATCATCTCAAACTTTCTTATCGCAGCGCTGGTGTTATGATTGAAGTGAAGCGCCTCTACAAATCATTCGGTGAGCAGCAGGTTCTGATTGATGTTTCGGCAACGTTTGAAGCGGGGCATACCAACCTCGTTATCGGCAGAAGCGGCTCCGGGAAAACTGTTTTCATCAAATGCATGGTTGGGCTGATGCAAGCCGAGCAGGGAGAGATACTCTATGACGGCAGGAATTTCAACAAAATGAGCAAGGTGGAGAAAAAAGCCATCAGGAAGGAATTCGGAATGCTGTTTCAGGGCAATGCGCTTTTTGATTCGCTTACCGTTGAGCAAAATGTGAGGTTTCCATTGGATATGTTTTCCAGCCTCACCGCAAAGGAGAAGAAAAAAAGAGTGGACGAGGTGCTGCACCAGGTGAGCCTTGAAGGGGCGCACCAGAAATTTCCAGATGAAATCAGCGGAGGCATGAAAAAGCGGGTGGGCATTGCGCGCGCCATCGTGCTCGGTCCAAAATACCTGTTTTGTGATGAGCCTAACTCAGGCCTCGATCCAAAGACGGCAATCATCATTGACGATCTCATCAGGCAACTAACCGTTGAACTCAACATCACCACTATCGTCAACACCCATGACATGAATTCCGTGATGGGCATCGGTGACAAGGTGGTATTCCTTTACAAAGGAAAAAAGCACTGGGAAGGCAGCAGCAAGGAGATACTTCACACTGATAATGAAAAACTGAACGATTTCATTTTTGCGTCAAAATTTTTGAAAGAACTGAAGAAAGGCGCAGTGTGAGCAAATTGATAATTAATTAAGGGCAGTTCAAAAAATTGCCTTTTTTATCGCCTCACCCCTTACCTCTCCTGAAGGAGCCTGAAGGAGAGGGGGGTAAGCGGTAGAATTTTAGAACTGCCCTTAATTGGGAATTACGAATTAAGAAGGATCTCCGGAAACGGTAAGGAAATCTTTCTATTTTCGTCATAATCCATGAAAGGAAATATTGTACTCGTTATAATCATAATGAAAGATTAGCAACACTTTCAAAATAACTTCCGCAAAACAGGCAGTTGTTCTAAGAAAG
>CAZCXH010000235.1:0-5113 GCA_964502525.1 uncultured Chitinophagaceae bacterium | reverse complement strand
ATAATAAGGTGAATAAGGTCGGGATGGGCTGGGAGAGCGCAGTTACTAAGGTTGAATGAAAGGTGATAAACTGAATGGGTATTGATGTATCAATGTTTTGGATACGAATTTTTGCGATGAACCTTAATTCTAAACAGCTTCTGAGTGATTAATGTGCCGCTTGCGCATTGCGCGAACAGGTTTGCTACATCGCCCTTGGTCACACACGATTATAGAAGGCAATTTTGGCAATTTTAAGGAAACTCCATGTCATATAGACAATCTCCATGTTTCCAGAACGTATTTTTGAAAAAATTCCCGGATAGACTATTTTCGGTCTCCGATTATTGCCTCCTTAGCTCAGTTGGTAGAGCGATTCATTCGTAATGAATAGGTCGCAGGTTCAAATCCTGTAGGAGGCTCAGATTGGGTGTGTGTTTGAACGTGAGTGCGGGTGTGAAAGAAAAGAATACCAGATTTTTTTTCATTTTTACAGTGAAATAACACACGCACACCCAAATTCACACCCACACCAAATTTGCGGGAGTAGCTCAGTGGGTAGAGCACTCCGATTCCAAATCGGAGGGGTCATTTGGTTCATTGAAATAGAATTTAAGCGGGAGTAGCTCAGTTGGTAGAGCATCAGCTTCCCAAGCTGAGGGTCGCGGGTTCGAGTCCCGTTTCCCGCTCAACACACCCACACCCACACCCACACTCAATTCACACCCAATCTGCCCGGATGGCGGAACTGGTAGACGCGCTGGACTCAAAATCCAGTGGTAGCAATACCGTGGGGGTTCGATTCCCTTTCCGGGCACGGGTTTCAAAGGCAGCGAAAGCTGCCTTTGTTGTTTTGGTACAACATAGGTACAACATTTCATTGCTTTCATCCTTAAGGGGAAGGTGTATTTTCCACTCTGGCTGAAAAATAAAAAGGGCTTCAAAAATTGAAGTCCTTTTAGTAATGTAATGCCAGACTATCTAAACAGAATGCTATTATAATTCAGATACGGGCTGGAATAGTTATAACTCGGAGTAGTGTAGTTATGAATACAGAAACCGCTGAGAACGCTGAAGCTTTTGCAGAGGTATAAGGGGAGAAATTGGATTTTCTCCGTTACTCCGCGTTTCCTGACTCCTTCACCTCTGCGTTTCCTGCATTTTTTTCTCTTTCCGGTGCGGTTGGGAAATATTCGTGCGCCTGGCCCTGACTAATATCATCAATTTTAATTCTCACAAATGAATATATTTATACAATGAAACGCTACTCCCTCATCGCCCGCGTCTGGAGCATTTTGTTTCTCGTTGCAGGTACGTCTTTCATCATCATGCCAAACGAACTTGGACAAATCCTCACAGCGATGGGCAATGCCATCGGGCTGCCGGGCAGCATTGAAGCGGCACCGCGCACGCTGTGGCACATCCTCACGCTGTCGCTCATGGGAACGATTACTGCATTGGCGTGGCTCTCGGCACGGCATCCTGAAAACAAAGCTCTCTTGAATTGCATCCTTATCGCCAAAAGCGTCAGCGTGGCAGGGTTTTTTGTCCTCTCATTCACCGTTGGAACCGCGTGGCTGCTGTGCGCTGCCACCGATGCGTTTGTGGCAATCACATTGTATTGGGCTTATCCGAAACAGTCGGGTTTGATGCCCGCGGGTTTCGCGGCTGTCCGCGCCCCCGCTCCGCATTATGAAATCTGGTATGGAAAGATTGATGTGGCTCCGCAAAAAGCGTTCTGGTTTCGCTACACGATTCTTGACGGAGTAAGGAGTGAAGCGAGCGCCTGGGCAATTGCTTTTTATGACGGAATGATAAAGACCGGAAAAAACACGTTTCCGCTTTCACTGCTCGCGCCATCCAACGGTTTGATTGTTCCCGGTGAAGAAAATCCGGAACGCTATGCCGGCAAGCCGCAGGTTTTTCATCTCGGGAAAAATCATCTCGACACCGGCAACGCCAATGGCGCTGCGGGCGATATTTCCTGGAACCTTCAATTCAAAGACAACGGCTTTCGCTTTGAACACGTGCCTGCGCTCGTAAAACTGCTGGGCGTGGCGAAAAGCGTTTACAACGCCTGCTTCCTCGACCTGCGATTTTCAGGAACGATACGATGCGGTGCGCAATCGTTTGAATTGAAAGACCGCCCGGGAATGATTGGGCACATTCACGGGAAGAAGAGCGCAGAGGCATGGGCGTGGGCGCATTGCAACAATTTCAAGGATGCGCAGGGCGTCATCTTTGAAGGACTGTCCGCGCAGATTAAACGGGGAGAAAAAATTTCTTCCCCGCTCACATCCATCATTCTCTTCACGCCCGGCAACCAATATATTTTCTCATCCGTGAAACATCTGCGAAAAACGAAATCCGTTTTTGGAGATGGCGCATGGGAATTTGAAGCCGCTGATTCATCGGTCATCCTGAAAGGCAAAGCCACCGCGCCCGGCAGCGTTGCGCTGGTGGAATACACCGACACGGACGACTCGAATCTCTGGTGTCATAACAGCAAGCTCGCTGACCTGCAATTGGAGCTTACAGATATTTCCACCGGAAAAAAAGAATTTTTCAATGCCTCCGCAACCGCAGCCTTTGAATTGGTGAACCGTAAAAAACCTGATAGAAAAATTGATTTGTAAATAATGGCGGCTCAACGTCCGGGGTTCAATCTTGGAGAACGGTGGTTGCAATTTTCCAATGTGCCTCTTGAAAAAATCGGTCAGATGTGGAAGCTGGCGCAGCAGCGCGCAGGGCGTTACCCGCGCCCTTACCGCTGGCTTTATCCGCTTGCGGTGTGGTTCATGGACTGGTTCGGTCCGTTGCTGATTCTTTCTTATCCGCTGCCTGCGCGATGGCTTCCCGATGATAAGTTTGGCGCGTTTTTTTTCAGGCTGAAAAAAAATCCGGGCGTTGCGCTTCGGGCGCTGGGGCTGTTTGTTACCATGCCGCTGATGGAGGCAGGCGCGGAGGAAAAACCTCCGGCATCCGGTTACGCTCATCCGCTTTCAAAATTTCATTTCGCGCAAAGCGCCAATGATTATGCTGACGTGCTCGTGGTGGGTTCCGGTGCGGGTGGCGCTCCTGCCGCTTATGAATTGTGCCGCAAAGGATTGAAAGTGGCGCTTGTTGAAAAGGGAGAAATTGTGAAGTTGCTGCGCTCATACGAAGCGCTGGAAAAATATTATGTGGGGCAGGGGTTCACCATATCAAAAACCGGAGGGGCAACGATGGTGCTTGCCGGTTCAGCGGTGGGAGGAACCACCTCCATCAACTCCGGAACCTGCCTGCGCCCGCTTCGTGAATGTATCGAACGATGGGATGAACTGACCGGAATGAATTTCGCAGGCGGACTGCTGGAGCCTTATTTCGGGCGGGTTGAAAAACAAATTGGCGTATGCACGCCCGGATGGGAGTTGCAAAGCAAGTCGGCTTTTCTGGTGAAAGAAGGATTCGAAAAAATCGGCAGACCGGAGGTGTTCATCCTTCCGCGCAACATCAGGGGATGCAAAGGCTCCGGGCGCTGCGCTTTTGTGTGCCCCGCGCAAGCCAAGCAAAGCACCGACCTTTCTTATCTGCCGCAGGCGGTGGAGCACGGGCTGCAACTGCTGATGCAAACTACGGTTACCGGCATCCGCGAAGAACATGATGGCGTACAGGCGGAACTTCAGAATGGAAGCGGCAAGCGGACTATTCGCTGCAAAAAAATAATCATCGCGGGAGGCGCATTGCACACGCCACTGCTGATAAAGAAAAACCGGCTGGGCAGCCATTATGCTGATGCAGGAAAAAATCTGAAGATACATCCCGCCACTAAAGTGTTTGCATTTTTCCCGAATCTCGACCACGGACCGGGCGGCATTCCGCAGGGCATCGGCTACCGCCCGCCCGACCTGCCGCGCGTTACAATGGAAGGTATTCACACGACCGAGGGCGTTACGGGTCCCATTATTTCCGCAGGCGGAAAAAATTACAACTGGTGGATGGAACATCATAATCAGTTGGCAAGTTTCGGGCTGATGGTGCGCGACAGAAACACGGGGAATGTTGTTTCCACGCGCGACTTTCCCTCGCTTGATTACCGCGCACATCGCGAGGATGTGATGGACGCGGTGAAGGGTATGAAGTTGATTGCCGAAGCATTTTTCGCGGCAGGCGCGGAAAAAGTTTTGCTGCCGCTGTACGGCAACAACCTGAATGAACTTTCATCGGCAGGCGAATTGCAAAAGATAGAACCGCAAAAAGTGCGCACACAGGATGTCATCCTCAGCGGTTTTCATCCGCAGGGGACGGCTGGAATCGGGAGGCTGGTGGATGAAAACTTACTGCTGAAAGGAACGAAAAACATTTACGTGTGCGATGCCTCAGTGCTGCCCGACTCACCGGGCGTAAACCCGATGGTGAGCATCATGGCGCTGTCGCTGCGGCTGGGAGAATATATGGGAAAAACTCTTCGATGAAGGATTAAATAAAGACAGTATGAAAATCACTTCCTTCATCTTCGGCTTCATTGTCGGCTCGCTGCTGATGATAATTTTTCCGCTGGGTTTTTATTTTCTGAATCATCACTTCGGTTGCGGCAGCGTTGACCATATCGTCTTAAAAGCAACCGGAGTTCTCCTCATCCTTGCCGGATGCGGGATGTTTGTTTATTGTTCCAAAATATTCAAGACGCACGGCAAAGGAACTCCCATTCCCATTGAGCCGCCAAAGAGCGTTGTTCATCAAGGTCCTTACCGCTTTGTGCGCAATCCGATTTATGTCGGATATTTTGCCATCGTCATCGGTGAGGCGCTGGTTGCTGGAGCTGCGCTGCTGTTTGTTTATGCGGCAATGCTCATCGCTGGAATTCACATTTATATTGTGTTGTTTGAAGAGCCGGAGCTGAAGCAGCGGTTCGGGAAATCATATATTGAGTACACGCAGCAGGTGCCGCGGTGGCTGCCGAAATTTGAGCAATAGCATCGAGATTAATGTCATTGTCCGGTTGCAAGCGGAGTAGGGAAAACTCGGGTGAAAATGCTCAATGTCTATCCCGAAATCTCGGGCTGAACGGCTTCTGATTACTGATTTCTATGGATTAGATTAGTAACGCTTCCAAAATAACTTCAACAATTTACGGATAAATCCTATAATTGAG
>CAZCXH010000234.1:0-5133 GCA_964502525.1 uncultured Chitinophagaceae bacterium | reverse complement strand
GGACAGAGACTACCTTCTCAAGATTCTTAAAATTTAGATGCGATTGCCCTGCCCGCATGCACGAGATGGCTGAAAACATTGGTAACTTCCAGCAGTATGATTATTGCAGCAGTACGGAGTTTGACAAGGGTAATACTTGGAACGTGCATTTTATGCCTCACAATAAAGTTAAATTTTTCTACAACAAAGGAAGCCGCGATTACAATGTTCGCTGTATCAGGAGAGTACAATACGAATGAAAAATAATCTGTTTTTTATCGCAATCATCTGGATCATAGTTGCGGGTTGCGGTAAACATCGCTACTGTGCTGATTGTGTTGATCACAGCACCGGATATAGGGCAGATGTTTATTGCGCACCTAAGGAAGCCGTGGATACTTATGTTGAGGGGCTGGAAAGCAGTGTTTTCAGTGATTGGGATTGTGTGGTGACAAAAGATTAACCTTTCACTCATCCAAGCCTTGTCCCCTTTACTCTTAACCCTACGAGGGGCGAATGGTAGTTCTAAGCTTTCAAAAAAATTATTCTTAAAGTATCACTTATTCAATAAGTTATTACCTTAGAGCGAAATCTCAATTGTTAAAATCATCATGTCATGAAAAATTTGTTCCTTTTCTTGGTTTTCATCGCAGTAGTCACGGGATGTAAAAAAGAGGATGATAATGGGTGTCCCGCTCAATGTCAGAATGGAGGCATACTGCAAACAGATTGTAGCTGTAATTGCCCTTCTGGCTTTACTGGTGATTTGTGTGAGATTGACAACCGACCTGATTGCGAAAAGAACAACACTGGAGAAGTACAGTTTCGTAGTTCCAGTGAATAATCCGTACACGGTGTTTGTGGATGGGATTAATAAGGGCACATGTTATGGTCATTCCACATTTCTAGTGACCATTTCAGCAGGTACGCATACCTTAAGAGTTCTACAGCAGAGTGGATACTTAATTTATCCGACAGACTTGAGTACTACAGCTGTCGTCACTAAATGCTATAAGTCCATATATGATTTTCCTTGATTTTGCCCCTAACAGGACTCAAGCAATAAGTAACCCTACCCTCCTGCCATCAGTGCTACAAAACAGAGCCTGTAAGGAAACGAGGTAAGTACGCCTCTCTGGCGCAAGCGTCCGCGCTTGTGCCCAATCATCCTGAAGCGTCCGCTTCAATGTAATGAACTTCTTCTTGCCAATAGATATCAGTGAACTCCTGCCGTGAGTGCTACCAGACAATGCGATAAGGAACGAGGTCGTCCTTGTGGACTTCATGCATTCAACGATGCCGGTGATGGTCATGGGGAACATGCGGTGAGGAATATCACGTTAAGTTTTATCTTTGAGTAAATCACAGAAAAATGGCACCACTCACAACTGACAGGAAGGCAGCAAGGAAAAGACAATTGCTTTTAAAAAGAGTAGGAAAAAGAAATCCCGCCAAAGTGAAAAAGGCAATTCGGGAAATGGCGGGTGTTTGGACTGAACGCAATGATATTGATTCAGCCAATATCAGGAAGGAAGCATGGACGAGGAAATGATTCTGTGCGACTCGGATGTGATTGTCGAGCTATGGCGTAACAATCCGGGCGTTGTTGAACTGATTAAGCAATTAGGCGAGGAGAATCTTTACATCAACGCCATCATCAAAGCGGAAATCCAGAACAAGGCGGTTGACAAGCGAGACCTGCGGCACATCAATCAACGCCTTGAGAATTTTCCTTTAATCATGCTGGATGATGACATCTCTGAAAAATTCAACGACCTATTCGAGAAGTATCTTTTAAGCCACCGTCCGGCTGTGCCTGATATGCTTGTGGCGGCAACTGCATTATCGTATGACATTTCTTTGTTCACTCTCAATATTGACCATTTTTCTTTTGTCTCGGGATTGAAGTTGATTCAGCATGAGTTGAAACCGCTGGCAAGAAAGAAAGGCAGTTGGTTTCTTTAGCTGATAGATACGATTGAACTTCTGACGAGGGCGCTGCGAGTACGAGTTGATAAGGAAACGAGGTAAGTACGCGCCAGAACAATTCGATGATGTGCTGATTCGATGATGATGCCCGTGTATTATCGAATCACCGAATTATCGAATCAATCAAACATCCAGCTTCGCGTATTTGGCGTGCTTCTCGATGAATTCCCTGCGGGGGGGAACGTCATCGCCCATGAGCATGGAGAAGATGCGGTCGGCTTCGGCTGCGCTCTCGATGCTCACCTTGCGGAGGGTGCGCGTGTCGGGGTTCATGGTGGTTTCCCAGAGCTGCTCGGCATTCATTTCGCCAAGACCTTTGTAGCGCTGCACGTGCACCGATTCGGGGTTGCCGCCTTTGGCAAGCTGCTGCACCGCCTGCTCGCGCTGCTGGTCGTTCCAGCAATACGTTTGCTCCTTGCCCTTCTTCACGAGGTAGAGCGGGGGCGTGGCGATGTAGATGCGCCCCTGCTCGATGAGCTCTTTCATATATCTGAAAAAGAACGTAAGGATGAGCGTGGTGATGTGGCTGCCGTCCACATCGGCATCGCACATGATGATGATCTTGTAGTAGCGCAGCTTGGTGAGGATGAGCGGGCGCCCCTCGATGCTGTCATCGCGATACACCCCGGTGGCGGTGTAGATGTTGCGTATTTCCTCGTTGTCGTAGGTCTTGTGCTCCATCGCCTTCTCCACGTTGAGGATTTTTCCGCGCAGCGGGAGTATAGCCTGGAACTCGCGGTTGCGCCCCTGCTTGGCGGTGCCGCCTGCGCTGTCGCCCTCCACGAGGAACAGCTCGCAGCGCTCGGGGTCGTTGTCGCCACAGTCAGCGAGCTTGCCGGGCAAGCCGCTGCCGGTGAGCACATTCTTCCTTTGCACCAGCTCGCGCGCCTTGCGTGCGGCATCGCGCGCGGTGGCGGCAAGCACCACCTTATTGATGATCTGCTTCGCGTCTTTGGGATTCTCTTCGAGGTAGGCGCTCAGCGCATCGCCCACGCATGACTCCACGATGCCCATCACCTCGCTGTTGCCGAGCTTGGTTTTCGTCTGCCCTTCGAACTGCGGCTCGGGCACCTTCACGGAGATAACGCCCGTGAGCCCCTCGCGGAAATCATCGCCCGTCACCTCCACCTTCATCTTCTCGAAGTGACCGTTCTTTTCGCCATAGCTCTTGAACACGCGCGTGAGCGCCTTGCGGAACCCCGCGATGTGTGTGCCGCCTTCGATGGTGTTGATGTTGTTGACGTAGCTGTGCACGTTTTCGTTGAAAGTGGTATTATATTGAAAAGCTATGTCAACGGCAACGTTGTCTTTTGATTTTTCGATGAACACGGGAGCGCCCGTGAGCGCGGGACGCGTGCCGTCCAGGAATTTCACGAACTCCACCAGCCCGCCTTCGGAATAATAAGAGTCGGTGACAAACGAGCCGTCCGCCTCCTTCTCGCGCCTGTCGGTGATGGTGAGGCGGATGCCCTTGTTGAGGAACGCCAGCTCCCGGAGGCGCGATGAAAGCGTCTCATAATTATAAACGGTGGTGGTGAAGATGGTGTTGTCCGGGCGGAAGGTGACGATGGTGCCGGAGCGCTGCGTGTCGCCCGCTTCACGGACGGAATACATCGGCTTGCCCGTCTCGTATTCCTGCTCGTAAATCTTCCCCGCGCGGTGCACTTCCACTTTGAGCCATGACGATAGCGCATTCACGCACGAAACACCAACACCGTGAAGACCACCGGATACTTTGTAGCTGTCTTTGTCGAATTTGCCGCCCGCGTGCAACACAGTCATCACCACTTCGAGTGCTGAACGTTTTTCTTTCTTGTGCATGTCAACCGGAATGCCGCGACCGTCATCCTCCACGGTGATCATGTTATCCTCATGGATGAGCACGTTGATGTTTTTTGCATGGCCTGCGAGCGCTTCGTCAATAGAGTTGTCAACGACTTCGTAAACGAGGTGATGAAGCCCCTTCACGCTCACGTCACCGATGTACATCGCAGGGCGTTTTCTTACCGCTTCAAGCCCTTCCAATACCTGAATACTCTCGGCTGTATATGATGATTGTTTAGCAGTCATAGTCAATGTGTCTTCCATTTCGATAATAATGTGTTTTCTTGTTGATAATCAATTAATTCGGGAGTGAAAAATAGCTTTCCAAAGATACGAAAGTTACCTCTGAAAATAGTCCCTGGAAGGCAGATTTTTTAAGGATTTTTTCAACATTTTTAGGTTTATTTTCCTGAACGGATGAAGGGGACACTGCCCTTATCTGGGCAGTGCCTCAGTTTGAACGAGAGCCGTCATGCTGAGCGGAGTCGAAGCAGCGCGCGGGCCTGTGCTGCACACCCTTCGACTCCGCTCAGGGTGACAACCCGCAAACTGACACCACCTCAACCGAGATAGCTTTTCACACCGATTTTCCGTTAAATTTGGCTTCCGACAAACGCCAGATGCCATGAAATCATTGCTTACAACTATTGTCAGCCTGTTTCTCCTGAATCATACCGGAAAAGCGCAGGCAAGCCTCCCTATAGATGAAAAAACGGGCAAGACCGTCTATACCGAAGTGGTGCAGGTGGAAGGTGCCGGCCAGGCTGAACTTTATGCCCGTGCGCTGAACTGGGCGAACACCTATTTTCCCAATCCTGCCGGTGTTATTAAAGAGAAAGATGCCCTTAACGGGAAAATCTCCGGGCAGCACGGGCTGTATATCTTCAAAACCCTGAAAGACCAGGAGCAGCCCTTCAAGGCGGGGCAGGTAAAATACACCTTTGACATCCAGGTGAAGGACGGGCGCTATAAATACCAGGTGGACGACATCTTCAAGATTGCCAGTCCTAAAGTATATATTGAAGAATGGCTGGACGAAAAATCACCCGACAAGGAAGCGCAGTTTGAATATGTGAAGCAGGTGGATACGGGCATCAAAGAATTGATCGCCAAACTGAAAGAGGCGATGGCAAAGCCGGGGGAGAAGGCAAAGGGGGAGGATTGGTGAACCCTTGTCTGAACTGTGATTGGTGTGATAAATGTGATGATTATGAGGACATGTATTTTTGTTTCCCAAGCGATGAAATGCGACTTGGTGTTTCGGTTTAATCATTGGTATAGGCATCACAGGGCAACACGCATTAAAATGTTGGATAGCTTCATTGCCGTTGGCTTCAGCCA
>CAZCXH010000233.1:0-5152 GCA_964502525.1 uncultured Chitinophagaceae bacterium | reverse complement strand
TCGAACCAGTGACCCATTGCTTAGAAGGCAATTGCTCTAATCCCCTGAGCTACGGGGCCGTTTTTTAAGTTTAAAGTTCAGGTCTAATGTTTAAAAAGTTGAAGTCCTCTTCCGACCTTACCATAGGATTTAAACACTAAACTATTTGAGTGCGCAAATTTAAGAAAGTTGATTTAGCGCAGGTTGGTGAATCTTGTGAGGGAGAATCAGGATTACCGAATCACCAAATCTTCCATTAAGTTAGCGTCACAATTTTTGTCATGGCAGAAGTCGCTCCGCAAATAGAATCATCATGGAAAGAAGTGCTGGATGAAGAATTTCAGAAGTCTTATTTCCGGCAGGTCAAGCAATTTTTGGTTCAGGAGAAGAAGAACGGCAATACGGTTTACCCGCCCGGTCCGCTCATCTTCAATGCGTTCAACCTCACTCCCTTCGATGAGGTGAAAGTTGTGATACTCGGTCAGGATCCGTATCATGGCAGTGGACAGGCGCACGGGCTGTGCTTCTCGGTTCCTGACGGCATCGCGCAGCCTCCGTCACTCGTGAATATCTTCAAGGAGCTTAATACCGATCTGAATATTCCCATTCCGAAAAGCGGCAACCTTGAAAAATGGGCGCGGCAGGGAGTGTTCCTGCTCAACGCGATTCTGACCGTTCAGGCGGGCAAGCCGGCTTCTCACAGCAAAATCGGATGGCAGGATTTTACCAACACCGTCATTCAGAGGCTTTCGGAATCCCGCACCGGCATCGTCTTTTTGTTGTGGGGAAAATTCGCGCAGGATAAGGAAGTCCTCATTGACACTTCGCGGCATCATGTTATGAAAGCAGCGCATCCTTCGCCTTATTCTGTCAGCGGCTTTTTCGGCTGCAGGCACTTCTCAAAAACCAACGAGATTCTGAAGCATGAGGGGTATAATGCTGTGGATTGGAGTTTGGATTGATTTGCTGATTCGATAATTCGATGATGTGATGATTGACGGCACTCATAGTAATAATTTTCATTACCGAATTATCGAATCAGTCAATCACCGGATTACTTTACCTGGTACGCATTCACCCACCCGTCACAATCACCGGCTATGGCGACTTTCCTGCCGGTTTCAAACAGGTCGGCAGTGATGAATGGCGTACAGGAGGCAAGTTCAAAGGAAGAATTCAACTGATAATCTGTACCGAGGTAATAGATGTTTTTCCCGCGGAGCGACAGGAAGCCGATGCCGCTTTTCTTTCCATCCTGGATAAGGAACGCTTTGTCAACTTTTTCTGAAAAGGAAGGAGAGGCTATTTCAGCAAACTTTTCATCATAGATCTTCGCCACAATCGAATCAACAAAAACCATTTCGTATTTGCCATCGCCATTCAGGTCAGTATAGATGAAATCGAAGAAATTTTTTGGCAGCGCATCCTGCTTCTGGCTGCTGTGCGAGCCATTATGATAAATCTTGTAAATATTACCATCCTTGTCCGCATTCAGCAGTTGAAAATTGTTCTTTGCGGGACGCAACTGAAAATCAGCGCCAAATGATTTATCCAGCCTGACGGGCTTTGACCTCAAATCTCCCTTGCGGTTATACAGAAAAACAGCGCCCTCATCGTTTTCGGCAATAAGATAATCCTTGCCGCCAACGGCTATGAATTTCAACGGAAATCTGATGTTGCCGGCTTTCGGCTTAGGGTTCCATCCCGGCAACAGTTTGCCGCTCTTATAAAAACCGTAGATGTTTCCATTGGCGCATGCCACGAACATGCGGTAGTCCTTGTTTCGGTCGTAATCAACCAGCAACATTCCATTGGTGGCTTTTGCCGGCAGGCTGACCGGGTAAGCCGCAACGTCATTGCCCTTTCTGTCAAGGATATAAATTTTTCCCTGCGTGTTGAAGGCATATTGAAACTTGGTGTTCTCAAAATAATCCACCAGATAGATTTCACTCATGATCTGTCCGTCAATTTTCCGCTTCCAGAGAATCCGCCCGTTTTTCGTTATCAGGTAAACATTATTCTGCGAATCCTGGATGAAAATCTCCTTTTCACCGGTGTAATGGTTGGTGACAAATGAGGGAGAACCTGTTGGCGTTCCATCGAGTTTCACCTGCCACAAACGGTTGGATTGTTCCGTTGCCTGAGCGGCAAACTGGATGTAGCCGTTGGTAAAAAATATATCCTGATAGTGATTAAACTGCAGCGCGACCGGACTGAATTTCAGGAAATCCTTGTTGCCTTTGCGGATGTCGCTGACCAGCGTGTTGCTCAAAATGCGGTTGAGAAATTCAAGGGAACGGGATGTGTTGAAGTAGATGTAAAAATTGGAAGTGGTTGTCAGGTTTCGTTCAAACGCCATGTAATCAGGGTCAGAGCGGAGCGTTTGCCCGTCTTCGTGATTTTGAAGCACGGTTTTAATAACGGACAAGTCGTTTGCAAACACCGCAAAATTGTCAATGACGGTGTAATATGGATGGGCAACTTTGAGGAAATGATGATCAAACAGATTGTTAAGATCATCTTTCAATGAAAGCCGCCCGATGGGATATTCGCGGAATTCTTCAAGCGTAATCACATCTCCGGAGAGGCGCGCCCGCTCGGATAGGCTCTGCGCTGCAATCTCGGGGTCAATGGCGCGTATGGCAAGAAATACATCGTTTTCGTAATTAGCGCTCAGGGGTTCGAGCAGTCCAAAGCACCACTCGTTGCTTATCCAGTTATGGAAATTTTCCGTTTCAGGGGTGAGCGTTTTGCCTTTGTCTTTCATATAAGTTTCAAAATCATTCACGGCATAATAAAAAAACAAAGCCGTGTTGTAAGGCACCACCCGTATGATCTCCACCTGCGTGGACGGCTCGCGCGTAAATCCGGCAAGCAGGGGTTTCTTCTCATCGGTGCCGGTGTAGCCGTTGATCATGAAGGAATTGTCTTTTACTTTTATATCCAGTTCCATCCAGTTTCCCAATTGCCCTGCTGCTTTGAAGATGGTTGCCTGTTCTTCATTCACCATGAGCGGTTCATACTGCGCGATGCCGGGAAGGTCAAGGTAGAGTACTGCATCGGCATCTTTGCCGGCTAATTCGTTTACCTGCGTGAACCCTTTGTCATCGAGCAGGGACTTATTATCCCGGAGCTGCGTCACTGACTGCTCCACCAGCGAAGGGACATAACTTGCGATGAGCAGCCCGTTGACGAAGGCGCAGGCGAGGTTGCTTTTCATTCCGGCTGCCGGAACATCATAAATCGTTTCATCGCGGAACTGGCGCTTGCCGATGGTCAGCCGTGTCTCAGCTTCAGCAATCAGTTTTTGGAACTGGTCCTTGTTGAAATATTTTTTCTTTAATACATACAGGTAGTCGAACTCATCACGCCCCGTAATGCTCATGCCGGCAAGCAGAATGCTGTTATTCCATGCGCTGAAAGCCGTATCTGCCGCATCTGATTTAATAAAGCCGTCAATTGCTGTGAGTTGGTTAGCAAGTTTTTCAAAAAATGCAGCTTCATGCAGACACGCATTGAACGAAGATGCTGAAATTTTGTCGAGCGTGGCTTTTGGAGAGTTGAATTCGAATATTATCGAAAAAGATTCAGGGAGCGCATCGTACACCTGCCGGTTTTCCGACATGATGAGCACCAGCCTTATGTAGGCGATGGTAATAAAGACAAGTGCCACGACCAACACAGCCGGAAACCACGCCTTTCTCATGTAAGCGCAAAGCTATTGTTTTTCACAGGGGGCAACACCGCAGTTTCTCACCTTACCGGGTTGCATCGAACTTCAGCTCGCTGAGCCTTACCTTCCTGTCAATCCTCATTTGGTTGTTGACATCGCAGATCATCATCGAGATGACCGGGTCATTCTGTGTCCAGTCAATGTCAATCATGCCGAAGTGGTTTTCCATGATGGGTCCTTCCACGCGGTTGATATTCGGGGTGGCAAAATCCCAGGTGGAGGTGATGCCGCTGGCGGTGACATCGTAAATAGGATAGGCGTCTTTCTCAACAATCATCGAGATTTCCGCATAATGCACGTCACCCGAAATGAAAATAACTCCATTGGCTTTTGTCTCCTTGATTAAATCAAGCATCCGTCTTTGCTCATGCGGAAAATTTGCCCATGCTTCGTAGCTGTTCCATGAGATGCCGAATTGCGTGCTGGACGCGATGATGCGCACGTCTGCCGGAATCAGCAGTTGTTCTTTCACCCATTTCCACTGGGCGTCACCCAGCATGGTCGCCTCGGTGCTCTCATGGGGCCAATAATCCAGCCTGTAATGAAACTGTGTCTTGTCAACCGTTTCATTTTTGTAAGAGCGCAGATCATCTCGGAAAGTGCGCAGGTCGAGAATGATGATTTGAACGGTACGGTTGTTCCCTTCAAAAAAATAGCTGGTATAAATGCCCTCGCGCTTGTTCCTCACATCATCTTCCGGCACTTTCCAGAAGTCGAGAAAAATTTCTTTGGACTCCTCCTTCAACGGGTAGTTCTTGCCGGCATCATTTACTCCATAGTCGTGATCATCCCAGGTGGCAAGCACCCTGGCGCTGTTCCATAGTTTTTTAAATTCATCCTTCTCTCCAAGCTTTTGATATTTGCTGCGAAGAACGTCCGCTTTTTTGGTGTTGCCATAAATGTTATCTCCCAGGAAAACGAAAACATCGGGATGCTTGCCGGCAGCGAGCGCGATCACGGGCTGCGGCTTATCCTGATGACCGCATGAGCCGAAAGCTATTTTGGAAATGAGCGGATACTGATGCTCCTTGCCGGAAACAGTTGGATGATTTGACATTTTTTGGAAAGCTGTCAAGTCTTGAGACAAAACGAGAGAAGAAGAAAGCCATAACAGAGGTGCAGCCAGATATTTCATGCCGGCAAATTTGGCAACTTTTTACCCTAAACCCTAAAATAAAATAACGAGAGTTTGGGATAATCTCAGGCGCAATTTTGGATAGAGGCAGGTTGTCCTTATATTATTTTTATGACCAGCCTTAAAAGGTGGCTAATGTAATGAAGCAACCCGACCTTCGCGCATGTTTAGCGATTGCACATCTATAATAAATAAGGAATCGCTTTGGGCATCCGAACTTCCCAAGGTAAGCGGGGTGAGTCATGTTATCCAGGGCAACACGCATTAAAATGTTGGATAGCTTCATTGCCGTTGGCTTCAGCCAA
>CAZCXH010000232.1:0-5338 GCA_964502525.1 uncultured Chitinophagaceae bacterium | reverse complement strand
CAGAGCAGCGGTCTCCAAAACCGCAGGTTGGGAGTTCGACCCTCTCCACCCGTGCTGATTGGAGATATGCAGAAATGCAAGTGGAGCGAAAGTGCAGAGCACTCCGGTGTCACAACCGGAGAGGTTGGGAGTTCGACCCTCTCCACCCGTGCTGATTGGAGACATGCAGAAATGCAAGTGGAGCGACAAAGTTGGAGATCGAAGATTATTGGCAAGTTGAAAACCATCAAAAAACCAATAGCTAAATGAACAGGTTAACCCTCTACATTAAGGAAGCATACGAAGAATTGCTCCACAAAGTGAGCTGGCCTACCTGGGATGAATTGCAGAGTAGCGCAGTGGTGGTGCTGATCGCATCACTGATGATTGCTTTGGTGGTATTGGGAATGGACCAGCTTTCCAACACGGTATTGAAATTTATTTATAAAGCAATTATAGGGTAAGGAATGAGCGAAGCGACAACAACACCTGTAGGAACGCAGACTGCAACGGAGACACAGTGGTTTGCGCTGAAAGTGATCAGCGGCAAAGAGAGAAAAGTGCGCGAGTATGTCGAGAATGAAGTAAAACGTTCAGGATGGACTCACATCATAAAACAGGTGCTGGTTCCAACGGAAAAGATTTATAAGATTCAGAAAGGCAAGAAAGTGATCAAGGAGAGAAATTTTTTCCCGGGGTATGTTTTGGTTGAGGTGACGAAAAAGGGAATGAATGCTGATATGATTCAGAGGATTCAAGGCATTACGGGCGTTCTTCACTTTATTGAGAAGAATAAGCCGGTGGCTCTCAGAAAAACAGAAGTGAACAGGATTCTCGGCAAGGTGGACGAAATGCAGGAGGCTGGCGAAAGCATCAATGAACCGTTCATCATTGACGAAACGGTGAAAATCATTGACGGACCTTTCAATGATTTCCTCGGAACGGTTGAGGAGATCAATGAAGAAAAGAAAAAACTGAAGGTGGTGGTGAAGATTTTCGGGAGAAGGACACCAGTGGAACTCAATTTCATGCAGGTAGAAAAAATATCATAAGCAATGGCTAAGGTAGCTGACGGATTCATCAAATTACAGATTAAAGGCGGGCAAGCCAACCCTGCTCCTCCCGTTGGGCCTGCCCTTGGTTCCAAGGGTGTCAACATCATGGAGTTTTGCAAGCAGTTTAACGCACGTACGCAAGATAAGCAGGGCAAGGTTTTGCCAGTGGTGATTACCGTTTATAATGACAAGTCGTTCGATTTTGTGGTAAAAACTCCTCCGGCAGCGATTTTACTCATGGAAGCCGCCAAAGTGCAGAAGGGTTCCGGGGAGTCCAATCGCAACAAAGTCGGCAATGTCACCTGGGATCAGGTTAAAGCTATCGCCCAGGAAAAAATGCCGGACCTGAATGCATTCAAAATTGAATCAGCGATGAAGATGATTGCGGGAACGGCAAGGAGCCTCGGCATCACCGTTTCAGGAAAAGCTCCATGGGACAATAATTAATTAAGACAGCAGTAAAAAACACGAAAAGTGCAACTCACGAAATATAAAAAGCGCATAGAGGGCAAGGTGGACAGGACAAAGCATTATTCTTTTGAAGAAGCCGCTGCATTGCTGAAGGAACTCATCCACACGAAATTCGACCCATCGGTTGATGTGCACATCAGGTTGGGTATTGATCCGACCAAAGCCGATCAGTCCATTCGCGGAACCGTCACATTGCCGCATGGCACCGGCAAAACCAAAAGGGTGCTTGTGCTCTGCAATCCCGACCAGGAAGCCGATGCCAAAGCAGCAGGCGCAGACTTTGTCGGATTGAACGAATATTCAGATAAAATATCCGGTGGCTGGCTCGATGTTGATGTCATCATCGCCACGCCTGACGTGATGCCTAAAATTGCCAAGCTTGGTAGAATTCTCGGACCAAGAAACCTGATGCCGAATCCCAAGTCAGGGACGGTAACGGCAAATGTGGGAGAAACAGTTAAAGAAGTGAAGCGCGGAAAAATCGCCTTCAAAGTTGATAAGCAGGGAATCATTCATTCCTCCGTAGGCAAAGGCTCATTTACGGCCCAGCAGATTTCGGACAATGCTAAAGAGTTGGTGCATACCATCGCAAGAATGAGACCATCATCTGCAAAAGGTCACTTTTTCAAAAGCGTGTTCATTTCGAGCACAATGACACCGGGAATTAAAATTGATACCAGGGCATTTGGGATATAAAAACGATTGAGATGAACAAGGAAGAAAAAACAAAAAATATCGAAGAGCTGAAGGAAAGATTTTCCCGCGCCACCAACTTTTATGTTGCGAATACGGAAGGTCTGACGGTGCAGGAGATAACCCAATTGCGCAGGCTTTGCTATGAAAATGGCATTGAGATGCGCGTGGCAAAAAACACGCTCATCTACAAGGCTCTTGAGGTGTTGGGCAAGCAGGATGAACTGGAAGTTGCATTGAAGGGGCAGTCTTCCCTGCTCTTTGCGGAAACAGCCAACGCTCCCGCGAAGGTTATTAAGAAATTCAGAAAAGATAAAAGCATACCGTTGTTGAAGGCAGCTTACATTGACACATCCGTCTATGTTGGAGATGACCAGATTGATACCCTTGCCAACCTCAAATCGAAAAACGAGTTGATTGGCGAAATTGTTGGTTTGCTGCAGTCACCGATGAAAAACGTTCTGGGCGCTTTGCTGAGCGGCAAAAACAAACTGGCGGGCATAGTAAAAACGATCTCGGAGAGGGAAGAGAAAAAATAATTCTTTGTTCATTATAAATTATAAAAACCCTTTAAAACTTTGAAACATGGCTGATTTAAAAGTGTTTGCAGAACAATTGGTAGGACTGACGGTGAAGGAAGTCAACGACCTGGCAAAAATCCTGAAGGATGAATATGGCATTGAGCCGGCAGCGGCAGGTGCTGTTGTTGTTGCTGGTGGCGGTGCAGCCGGTGGCGGTGCTCCCGCGGCTGAAGCAAAAACGACTTTTGATGTTATTCTGAAAGCCGCTGGCGGTCAGAAGCTGAATGTGGTGAAAATCGTGAAGGAACTCACAGGTCTAGGGCTGAAGGAAGCAAAAGACCTCGTGGATGGCGCGCCCAAGCCGGTGAAGGAAGGCGTTTCAAAGGAAGAAGCAGATTCGCTGAAAGCCAAGCTGACTGAAGCCGGAGCCGAAGTTGAAGTGAAGTAAGACTTCGTTGTTTGTTGAAATTTTTCGAACGGGCATGGTGTGCCATGCCTGTTCATAACATTTAAATGTTCATTGCATCATGACCAAAAATCCATCTCATCTGGAACGCATAAACTTTGGCAAAATATCAAAAGACATTGAATACCCTGACTTATTAGACATACAAGTAAAATCATTTAAAGACTTCTTTCAGCTCGACACCACTCCTGAAAACAGGCAGGATGAAGGCTTGTTCAAAGTTTTTACCGAGAATTTTCCCATAACTGACTCCAGGAATATTTTCAATCTCGAATTTCTCGACTATTTCATTGACCCGCCCCGCTATACGATTGAAGAGTGCATTGACCGCGGGCTTACCTACAGCGTTCCGCTGAAATCAAAGCTTCGCCTCTCATGCAACGACCCGGAGCATGAAGATTTTGAAACCATCGTTCAGGATGTGTTCCTCGGCAACATCCCGTACATGACGCCAAAAGGAACGTTTGTCATCAATGGAGCCGAGCGTATCGTTGTTTCACAACTGCACCGCTCACCGGGAGTATTCTTCGGGCAAAGCTTCCACCCCAACGGCACAAAGATTTATTCCGCAAGGGTGATTCCCTTTAAAGGCGCATGGATGGAATTTGCCACTGACATTAACAATGTCATGTACTCCTACATTGACCGTAAAAAGAAATTCCCCGTTACCACTTTGCTGAGGGCAATCGGCTATGACAACGACCGCGACATCCTTGAACTGTTTGGCTTGGCGGACGAAGTTGAAGTAAACCAGAAGAATCTGAAAAAACTGGAAGGAAGAAGGCTGGCTGCAAGGGTTTTAAAAAGCTGGGTAGAAGATTTTGTGGATGAAGACACCGGTGAAGTTGTATCTATTGAGCGCAATGAAGTGATTCTCGAAAGAGACACGGTTCTTGATGAAAAGAACACCCAAAAGATTCTTGAAACAGGCGTCACTTCGGTGATCGTGCAGCGTGAAGATGTTTCCGGTGACTATTCCATCATTTACAACACGCTGCAAAAAGACACATCCAACTCCGAATTGGAAGCTGTGCAGCATATCTACCGCCAGTTGAGAGGAACTGATCCTCCGGATGAAGAAACTGCGCGCGGCATCATTGACAAGCTCTTCTTCTCCGACAGGCGCTACGACCTCGGTGAAGTGGGCAGGTATAAGATTAACAAGAAACTCAAGCTGAACAGCTCGATGGATGTTCGCGTGTTAAGCAAGGAAGATATTATTGAAATCGTGAAATATCTCGTTCAGCTCTGCAACGGTAAAGCCGAAATTGACGACATTGACCACCTCAGCAACAGGCGCGTGAGAACGGTGGGCGAACAGCTTTATTCGCAATTTGGCGTGGGTCTGGCGAGAATGGCAAGAACCATCCGTGAAAGGATGAATGTGCGCGACAACGAAGTCTTTACTCCTATTGACCTGATCAACGCACGCACGCTTTCGTCAGTGATCAATTCCTTCTTCGGCACCAGCCAACTTTCGCAGTTCCTCGACCAAACGAATCCGCTGGCCGAGATAACGCACAAGAGAAGGATTTCAGCGCTCGGTCCCGGAGGGTTGTCAAGAGAAAGAGCGGGCTTTGAAGTGAGAGACGTTCACTACTCGCACTACGGCCGCCTCTGCACGATTGAAACACCGGAAGGTCCCAACATCGGACTTATTTCAACGCTGTGCGTCCACGCGCAGATCAACCGCATGGGCTTCATAGAAACACCGTATAAAAAAGTATTGAAAGGCAAAGTGCAGGTGGAGGAAAACCCCGTTTATCTCTCCGCTGAGGAGGAAGATGACAAGATCATAGCTCAGTCAAATGCGCCCATTGACGACAAAGGACGTTTTAAAAACGACCGCGTGAAATGCCGCGAAGAAGGCGACTTCCCGATATTGAATCCTGATGACGTCCAATACATGGATGTCGCGCCCAATCAAATCGTGGGTATTTCCGCCTCCCTTATTCCGTTCCTTGAACACGATGACGCCAACCGCGCCCTCATGGGATCGAACATGCAACGCCAATCAGTTCCCTTGTTGCAGCCGGAGTCGCCAATTGTCGGAACAGGTATTGAAAAACTCGTAGCGCAGGATTCGAGGATACTGATCAACGCGGAAGCAAATGGCGTTGTGGAGTATGTTGACGCGAATCAAATCACGATCA
>CAZCXH010000231.1:0-5357 GCA_964502525.1 uncultured Chitinophagaceae bacterium | reverse complement strand
GCGACAGAAGATTTCTTGATATTGTGCTGCCCGATGCTGACAGCATCATCAGCCGTAAAGAAAGGAAGGCGGTGGTCACGGTCACAAAAGACAAACCACTGAAAGAAGCTGTCATGCTCATGAAGCAGAGCGGCATCTCGCAGATTCCCGTAACCGACAACGGGCATTTCGTTGGCTCCGTCACTGAGCACAAAATACTGAGCGCATTGCTCGCTGATCCTACATCATCCAATCACACCGTTGCCGACCACATGGCGCAGCCTTTCCCGTTTGTGGAACTGAGCACTACCACCAAAGAAATCTCATCACTCATCAACAAGGAAAATACAGCGGTGCTCGTGAAAGACCGCACCGGCACCATTCAGATCATCACAGAGTATGATTTGATACAGGCGATAGCGGGGTAGGAAATTAGTTTTGGAGTTTCCAGTCAGTAACTGTTTACGGTTTAAGGTCTGCCGCCTAAGGCGGTGGGCTGCCGAGTTGAACTAATATAAACATCCTTCCTTATCCAACATTTTATTTTTCAACCAGCACCTTCCGGTATTCCACCGCATCATCAAATTCCAGCCGCAGCAGGTAAGTTCCATTTGAAAGCGGTTTAACATCGAGCGTTGTCCGGTAGGTTTGACTTTCAGCCAGGCTGATCTTTCTTCCAACCATGTCCGTCAGCATGATCCGGTTAATCCGCTCATTCGACTCGATGTAAACTTTCTCATCGGAAGGATTAGGATAAATTCTTATGAATGGAGGCGCTATTGTTTGCATTCCGCTTGTTATAATGACTGCAACGGATGAATCCGGTTGCCCGCAGACAAACACGGTATTCTCATCCTTGTCAATGGCGGTAACGTTGTCAATGAAAACCGTGAGCACGGCATCCATCGCGCGTTTGCCGGAAACGTCATCTTTCACCGTGAAAGCGAATGTTCCGACCTGACCGTAGTTCTGCGGCAGGTTGATCTGGTCGGTTTTCGTAATCGCCACATCGGTTTTCGCATTGAGATAGAAATCTTTCGAAAAGCCGAGCAGGTTCACCCCGGGTGTGCCCATCCATGAGTTGTTGTATGAAATCGAAACGGTATTCGTGTCAATGATATCCACATCATAGTTGATGCTGAACGCCAATCCGTAGAGGTCAGTCACCGAGCTGTTGACGTCACCGAGCAGGATAGGTGCCGAAACAGCTTGCCCCGGAAACAGCGTATCGGGCATGTCAACAATAAGCGGAGGACCTACCGTGCAGCGTGGTCCTGCTTTAGCATGAGTGAAACCGTAGTTGATTGAAACAGCGGTGGTATCGCCTGTGTTAATCGCCCCGTTGCCATCGCAGTCGGCATGTTTGTGGTTGATACCGGTGGTGAAAGTATCCGTCCAGTCAAATGCAGGCTGCCCTACCCACACTAAAGAGGCCAGCGGACGAATCGGACCGGCCGCGCCATACGCCACGCCAATTGAGAGAACGTCAAGATTGTTTGCAATACCGTCATAGTTGGCGTCACCGGGCCACACGCAGCCGGTGGATGTGAACACACACACTCCGTTAACACAGCTATCAATGGTGCAAACATCAGCATCATTGCAAACTATCGGAGAGTTGATGCATCCAGCGGTAAAAGTACAAGTGTCCGTAGTGCAGGCGTCACCGTCATTGCAAACGAGCGTGTCGCAGGGATCGGTGCAGTCGAAAGTGGCGGTGCTTGCCGAGAAGTCAAGAATGAAACCATTGAAGGAAGATCCGAAATTGTCAATGAGCAAAGCAAATCGCTGGCCTGCCATAACAGTTAATGGTGCGCAGAATGCAGCGCCATTCGATGCGCTGACCGATGTTTCAGTAAACCCGGATTTCAACCCGGTGACCGTGTCGGTGAAAGCATAGTTGCACCGCACTTCGAGTCCTCCGTTGAAAATATCGGAGCAGGTTGCACCGGTAAGATCATAAAGCGCAAAATCGTAATCAACAGTATCCTGCGATATGATGGAAATGGTAAATTCAAGTGTTCCGCCAGTAGCAATCACAAAAGAAAACCAAACAGAATTATTTTCCCCGTTTTGAAGGCAGGATACCCCTTCCGCAATATCCTCGATATTTCCCACGCCTGTGTATGCATTCGGCTGAACGTAAACGGAACCGCACACTTGCAATGCTCCGATGCAATCCTGTTCGGAAGCGGTGCCTGAGCCAATGGTAAAACTTTTAGCTGCCGCACAGCCCGCAGAATCAGAAACGGTGAGGGAATAATTTCCGGCACATAATCCCGCGCAAACCGATGTATTGCAAATATTAGTTAATCCGGAGTCCAACTGATATGTATAGGGAGGCAATCCGCCTGAAGCAAGAAAAGTCGCATTTCCATTGCAACTGCCCGGTGTGGCCGGATTAGTTACAACCAAAACTTGAACCGCTGAAGAATCCTGAACAAGGGCAGCATCAACCGCTGTGCATCCGGCAGTATCCGAAACGAGCACCAGATAAATGCCTGCCTGCAATTGGACCGCGGTTGCAGTGGTTTGATTTGAGGAATCATCCCATAAATAAGTGTAAGGAGGATAACCTCCGGTAACATTTACAGTAGCAGTTCCGTCTGAAATGCCGCTGCAGGTAGCTGGTGTGGTGGAAACAGAAGTGGTTAATCCAGATATGCTGTTCACCGTGTCCTGCACTGAAGCGGTGCAGTTATTCGCATCAGTAACTATTACCGAATAAATTCCTGCGGGAATTCCGGAAATATCTTCAGTAATTGAAAAGTTTGACCACAAATATGAGTACGGAGGAGTTCCTCCACTAACTGAGATGTTAATGCTTCCCGTTGTGTCGGGGCAAACAGCATGAGTGACGGTTGATTGGAGGGATAACGGTGTCGATTCATTAATTGTAGCGCTGTCTATGGTTGTAAATCCTAATCCGTCTGTCACTTGCACCGTATAGATTCCAGCGCACAAATTTGTAATCAGTGAATCCGGACCTCCTATGGGCGCCCCTGTTATTGCATCCCACCAGGATATGGAACACGGAGGGTTCGCGCATCCACCAACAATCGTTACCGTTGCGCTGCCGGTGCAACCACCGTTGCATAGCACATCGGTTGAAGTTACACTGATGAGTGGTCCGCTGCCGGAAGAAACAGTTGCTGACGCTACCGCATTACAGTTATTTCCATCGGTGATAGTCACCGCGCAAAATCCAGCGCATAAGCCTGTTACGGTCGCAACAGTTTGCGAAGCACATGACCAAACATAACTATAAGGAGGCGTTCCGCCAGAGACTGAGGCAGTCGCTGTTCCATCACAATTACCGGGCGTTGCGGGCGTAGCGGAGATAGTGACAACAAGCGGGGGAGGTTCTAAAACAGTTGCTGACACAGTTGTGGTACATCCATTTCCATCAGTGATGGTTGCCGAACAAGGTCCCGCACACAAACCTGTAATGAGAGAATCAAGGCTTCCGGAACATGACCAGGCAAAATAATAGGGAGGGCTAAATGAATTTGGTGTTCCACCAGTGGTAACAACTAATATTGAGCCGTCACAAAATCCGTTGCAGGAAGCATCCCAGGTTGTGACCGTTGTATTCATTGGGGCTGGCTCGTTTATTACAACACTGGTAATTGCCGTACAGCCATTTGTATCAGAAACTGTCAAAAAATAGTTTGCAGCACATAATCCGGCATGAATAGGTCCAATATCACCCGTACTCCATGAATAGGTATAAGGTGGTGTTCCACCGGAAACGGTAATGGTCGCTGTTCCATCGCAACTTCCCGCGCATCTTGCATCAGTGCTGGCAACGGTTATGACAAGAGAATCAGGTTCGATTATATCAATGGAATCAACCCCTGAACAGCCACTAGCTGAAGTAACTGTCACCGAATAGGTTCCAGGACATAGTCCGGTTTGGGTTTGTCCAAAGCCACCGTTACTCCAATCAATACTGAAAGGCGCAGTTCCCCATGTCACATTAGCGGTTATTATACCATCACACGCTCCAAGGCAGGTTACATCTGTTTTAGTTAAGCTGAAGACCACAGCATCAACAATTACTGTTGTAGAGGCAGTATCGGTTGCTCCGGTCGTATCCTGGGCAGTTAATCTTGGGTGGTACACTCCCGGACTAATATAATTATGAACCGGGCTCTGCAGACTTGAAATTGTTCCATCCCCGAAATCCCAATGCCAGGATGTTATCACAACTCCCGGAGCAGTGGAGTCAGTGAACTGCACCTGCAATGGCGCACAGCCAATATTCGGTGTGGCCTTTATCCAAACATTCTGTCCGTTAGCAAAGAACGCTTGCGTGATGATGCACAAAGAAACTATCCCGCTGAGGAAATTTCTTTTGGAGGGGAATCCTGTTTTCATGATGGTTAGTTTTTGATTGTTTAAATAGAACACTCTTTCACGCTACAATAATATCGCTACTATTAACGGAAAAAAAGACAGATTTTTAGTATTTTCAGGTAATTTTTACTAAGAAAATCAGGCTATTAAGAATCAATTGTTTTGATTTTCAAATAGTTATGTTAAATTAGTCCATTGTTATAATCGGGCAATTAATGTACGACAGTAAGATCATCAGCCTCGCAAAACAGTTATCCCGTGTTCACCTAACCCGCCTGCGCGACTTCGTTCGCTCGCCTTATTTCAACAAGCATCAGCAAGTTATTGAACTCTTTGAGATTATTTATGCAGCGCATCCGAATCTTTCATCACCGAAGCTGAAGAAGGAAAATGTTTTCAAAAAATTATATCCCGGTAAGAAATTCGATTCCACCCGCCTGGCGCACGTGATGAATTATCTGCAAACTACGATGGAAGATTTCATCGCTATCGAAGCTTTTGAGGAAGACGCTTTCCTGAAAAATTATCTGCTGGCACGGCAGTTAAAAAAAATGTCATCGGGAAAGTTGTATGAACAAAAGCTGATGCGAATGAAGAATGGATTGAATGGAAACGGGAAATTCAGCGCTCAGCAGTTTTACTATAACAGTCTCGCTGAAAATGAATTTGACTTTCTTTATCTCAACCGGAAAAAGAAAGCAGCGACCAATCACCTGCAACATAAATCCGACAGCCTCGACCTGTTTTATCTCTGCGCTAAGCTGGAACACTGGTGTGACATGCTGAATCGCCACAACGTGCTGAATATTGATTACAACTATTACCTTCTTGATGATGTGGTAAAGCTCATTGAAGCCAACCGCGAAAAATACCTGGGTGTACCGTGGATTAATATCTACTACCACATCCTGCTCACGCTACGGAATCCCGAAGAACAAAAAAACTTTCACGAATTGAAAGGCATCCTCTCAACTTTGACAGCAAATCGCGTTAACTGCTTGATAATCAGGCATAGCGCT
>CAZCXH010000230.1:0-5361 GCA_964502525.1 uncultured Chitinophagaceae bacterium | reverse complement strand
ACGGTGAAGTGGACCAATATCCTGAAGCAGCCTTCAACCTCGTGGGCACGATTGATGAAGCAATCGAGAAAGGGAAGAAGATGCTGGCGGAAAGCAAGTAACCAATTCGGTGATGTGCTGATTCGATGATTCGATAATGTAATCCATCGAAATTTGAATTTCATCATCGAATTACCGAATCAATGAATTATCGCATCATGCATCTCGAAATCCTCACTCCTGAAAAAAAGCTCTTCGATGGCGAGGTGTCGGGCGTCAAGCTGCCCGGTGCCCTCGGCTCGTTTGAGATTCTTAATAATCACGCTCCCATCATTTCCGCGCTCGTGAAAGGCGAAGTGCGCGTGAAAGGATCGCAGGGATTGCAGACCTTTAAAATCAACAGTGGATTTGTGGAGTGCCTGAACAACGAGGTGACCGTGCTGGTGGAAGGCGTGGAAAAGTGATTCGATAAACGTGCTGATTCGATAATTCGATAATTGAAAGGCGGATTATATTTCATCATCGAATCACCGAATTAGCGCCATGCTCCGCCCTTTTGATGCCACCGTCACAGCACAGATAGCTCTTTCTGCCGTAGCCCGCCTTGAAGAGAAATTTGACGAAGGCTACGTGATTGGTTTCCTGCTCGGTTCCAAATCGGAGAAGATTGCTTCGCAACACCGCGCATTAAAAACTTTCGGGGCGGGTGCAGGGCAAACAAAACAAGAGTGGCTCAACCATATCCGCGAGTTGGTTTCGCGCGGATACCTGAAAAGGTCTTCTGACGGTAGCCCTGCTCTGCGGATTTCAGAAAAAGGATGGCGTGTGCTGAGGGGTGAAGAGAAAGTGTCGCTGGATAAATCATCATTCGGAAATAAAATCGGCTTCACGAAACACCGAAGAGAAAGGGCGCCCGAGTTTGAGCCGGACTTGCTGGATGAGTTGAAAAAAGTCAGGAAGTATCTCGCCTCGAAATATGAAGTGGATGCCGATGATGTGATTCCTTACCTGCGGCTGCACCAGATGGCGACTTACCTTCCCGCCACAACAGGGCATCTGCAAGCCATCGCTGGGTTTGACGACAGGAAAATGAGCAGCTATGGCTCGCCCTTTCTGAAAGTCATTCTCGAGTATCTCGAAATAAACGGGCTGCAGTCAAGGATGGATCTCAAGCGGAGAGGCTGAAAAATCAAGGGGCATAGCTGATTTTTAGCCTCCGGAAAAAAATTTTTCAGTTCGTGTTGCTAGTATTGAGTTCGTGCATTAAGTTTGCAGCGCTTTTTTGACTCTCCTGTGACAAAAGCCTGCCAAACAACCGAATGCGCCAGATGAAGCAAACCAGGTCTGTCTGCCTCGCCTTAGCTTTTTTCTCATTGCTGTTTTTGAGTTTTACGGTTGCCGCTGCCGATACCGTTGCAGGCGAAAAACTATTCAAAGCCAACTGCGCCTCCTGCCACAAGCCCGACAAGGTGTTGATTGGCCCCGCCATGAAAGGTGCCGAGCAGCGTTGGGTTGATAATGCCGACTTCAATGGCGTCAAAGGGCGCGAATGGCTCAACCGCTGGGTCAGAAACTCCCAGGAGGTCATTGCCGCTGGCCACCCCTACGCCACCAAAATCTTCAACGACCACAACAAGTCGGTGATGACCGCCTTCACCACCCTCTCAGACGATGACATCGCTGCCGTGCTGGCTTATGCCGATAGCTACGCTCCCCCTGCCAAAGTCACCGATGCCGGTGCCGCGGGTGATGCCGCGGACGGGGCGGCTGCCAGCCCCAACATGAACTTCGTTCTCTATGCCCTCATTGCCCTCCTCGTTCTCATCGTGATTATTCTCGCCAAGCTGATTGCCGTGCTGAAGCGCAAGGCGCTCCTCAAGCAGGGCCTGCCGGTGCCTGCGGCTGTTCCCCTGTATAAAAACAGCAAGCTCTACGTTACCCTCGGTCTGGTGCTCTTCATCTATGCCGGCTATGCCGCCTTTAAAGGCGCCACCGACTTCGGCAGGCAGCAGGGTTACATGCCCATGCAGCCCATCAAATTTTCTCACCAGTTGCATGCAGGCATCAACAAGATTGATTGCCAGTATTGCCACGTGGGTGCGGGAAAAGGCAAGCAGGCGCTCATACCTTCGCAAAACATCTGCATGAACTGTCACAAAGGCGTGCAGGAAGGGGTGGTGAACGGGAAATACGGCAGGAAGGAGATCGCGAAGATTTACGCCTCCATTGGCTTTGACCCCAACATGCTGAGCTACATCAAGGATTATCAAAAAATGCCCGAACAGGAGGCAACAAAACTTTACACCGATTGGCTGATGGGTGATGAAACCAAAAAAGCCACGCCTGCCGACATCCAGGAGGTGCTGTTGTTCATCAACAAGCCCATAGAATGGGTGAGGATACACAACCTGCCCGACCATGTTTACTTTAACCATTCGCAGCACGTGGTGGCAGGCAACATTGCTTGCCAGACGTGTCACGGACCCGTGGAGCAGATGGAGGAACTGTACCAGTTTGCTCCGCTCTCGATGGGCTGGTGCGTGAACTGCCACCGCACTACGGAAGTGAATTTCGCCCAGAACGATTTCTATAATGATTACCACCAATTGCATGAAGACATCAAGAGCGGGAAGATTGACAGGGTGACGGTGGAAACGATAGGAGGGGCCGACTGCCAGAAATGCCATTATTGATTCGATGATTTGCTGATTCGAAATTTGATAAACTGATTAACCGATTAACAATACGATGGCTGATATAAAGCACTGGAAGAGTTTGGAGGAAAAGGAGGGAAAGACATCTGCCCACCGGAAAAACGAATTTCCTGAGCAGATTCCGCTTATCAGCGATTTGGAGAAGGCGGGTGCCATGGCGTCAGGCAGGCGCGACTTCCTGAAGATGATGGGCTTCAGCGTGACGGCTGCGGCAGTCGCTGCAAGTTGCGAGGTGCCCGTAAGGAAATCCATACCCTATATTATCAAGCCCGATGAAATTATGCCGGGCGTTGCCAGCTATTATGCGAGTACCTATGCCGAGGGCGGAGACTATTGCAGCGTTTTGGTTAAGACGCGTGAAGGGCGCCCCATCAAGATTGAAGGCAATAAACTGTCGAAGGTGACCAATGGCGGCACCAGCGCGGTGGCGCAGGCATCGGTGCTGGAACTGTATGATACTTACCGGATCAGAAAACCGATGGTCAAGGGAGAGGAGATCACCTGGACGAAAGTGGATGGAGAGATCGCCTCGCAACTTGAAAGCATCCATGCCGGTCAGGGTAAAATACGCATCCTGTCATCCACCATATTAAGCCCTTCCACCAAGCAGGCTATTAAGGATTTCATTGCGAAATATCCGGGAACAAAGCATGTGACGTATGATGCGATGTCATGCGCGGGGATGCTGAAGGCAAACGAAGCGATGTTCGGCAGGAAGGTGATTCCGGGCTATCGCTTCGATGCAGCCGATTTGATTGTAAGCGTGGGCGCTGATTTCCTCGGCTCATGGATTTCTCCTGTTGAATATGCGGGCCAATACGGGAAACGCAGGAAGGTGTCGAAAGACAGCAAGGCGATGAACCGCCACGTGCAGGTGGAATCATATCTCTCGTTGACTGGAAGCAACGCGGACAAGCGCATCATGGTGAAGCCTTCGGAAGAAGGGGCGGCATTGCTTCACATATATAATGTGATAGCTGCCAATTCCGGTGGTTCAGCCGCTGCCGCGGCTCAGATAGATGCAGGCGCCAAGGATGCGCTCGCCAAAGTTGCAGCGGAGTTGATGGCTGCAAAGGGAAAATCCCTCGTGGTGTGCGGGTTGAACGATGTGAATGCGCAACTCATCGCCAATGCCATCAACAACTTGCTTGGCAATTATGGTTCAACCATTGACCTTGCCAATTTTTCCAACCAGCGCCAGGGTGATGATGCTGAGATGAACGAGCTGGCAAATGAGCTGTCATCGGTTGATGCGCTCATCATCCTCGATGCCAATCCGCTTTACAACTATCCGGGCAGGGAAAAATTCAAAACCGACCTGGAGAAGGTGGGGCTTTCGATTTCGCTTAATTCGAAGAATGACGAAACCACATCATCCTGCAAGTATGCCTGCCCGTCTCATCATTACCTCGAAGCATGGGATGATGCCGAGCCAAAAAACGGGAGCTATAGCATCACCCAGCCCGCCATTGCCCCGCTCTTTAAAACGCGTAGCGCTGCGGAGAGCTTACTGAAGTGGTCTGGCTCCGGGGTGTCTTATTACGATTACATCAGGAATTACTGGAATCAGAATATCTTCCCGAAACAATCGCGGTATGCCTTGTTTGACGTGATGTGGGACAGGGTGGTGCATGACGGTGTGTTTGAAACCGCGCCCTCATCCGAAGCGGTGACTGCCAATGCGGTTGACCTTGCTGCCGCAGGCGCTGCGCTGGCAGGCGGCACATCAGGCGAAGGAATGGAACTGGTGCTTTATGAATCGGTAACCATCCGTGACGGGAAGTTTGCGGACAATCCCTGGTTGCAGGAGGCTCCGGACCCGGTTTCCAAAGTGGCGTGGGAAAACTTTGCCTGTGTTTCGAAGAAAACAGCGGAAGCGCTTGGGTTGCAGATAGCGTTAAAGAAGATGAGCGAATCCGTGGGAACCGAAACCAATACCGTGAAGGTGAGCGCCAGCGGATATGAGATTACGCTGCCCGCTATCATTCAGCCCGGAACGCCTGACAATACGATAGCCATCGCGGTGGGTTACGGCAGAGAAATCAAGGGCAGAAAGGGCATGTCAAACATCGGGCAAAACGCTTATCCTTTCCTGCAAATCAAAGGCAACACCGTTTCACGCAATGTTTCCGGAGCGGGGGCTTCCCTGGTGCCTGGCGCGTACAGGATCGCGCAGACGCAGATGCACCACAGCATCAATGATGGCTTGCACGAGCGCGCCATCGTGAAGGAAACAACGCTGAATGAGTATGCCGCCAATCCTCATGCAGGCAACGAAGACAGAGAAGAAGTCAGGCATCACCTGAAAACCATTTATCCCGAGCATAAAAAACTGAAGTCGGGACTGCAATGGGAAATGGCGATTGACCTGAATTCCTGCATTGGCTGCAATGCTTGCGTCATTTCCTGCAATGCGGAAAACAATATTCCCGTTGTAGGAAAAGATGAGGTGAGGCGCGCCAGGGAGATGCACTGGCTGCGCATTGACCGCTATTATGCCGGCAGCGAGGAGAATCCATCAGTGATTTTTCAGCCCATGCTCTGCCAGCATTGCGACAACGCCCCGTGCGAGAATGTTTGCCCCGTTGCCGCCACCAACCACAGCAGCGAAGGCCTCAACCAGATGGCTTACAACCGTTGCATCGGCACCCGCTATTGCGCCAACAAC
>CAZCXH010000229.1:0-5362 GCA_964502525.1 uncultured Chitinophagaceae bacterium | reverse complement strand
GCTGGGAGCGGTTTTCCTTTGCACGACGGGAGCGGAGGCCCTGTACTCCGACCTCGGCCATTGCGGACGGCAAAACATACGCGTGAGCTGGATGTTTGTCAAAACCTGTCTGCTGCTGAACTACTTCGGGCAAGGCGCCTGGCTCTTGTCTCACTCCGGAGAATTGCTGGGCGACAGGAATCCGTTTTTTTCCATTATGCCGCAGTGGTTTCTGTTCATCGGAATCATTATCGCAACAGCAGCAACCATCATTGCGAGCCAAGCGATGATTTCAGGTTCCTACACGCTGATAACGGAAGCCATGCGCCTGAATTTCTGGCCCAGGGTGCGGGTTGAATATCCTACGCTCGCAAAGGGACAGATGTACATCCCGAGCCTGAACTGGCTCCTGATGCTGGGCTGCGTTGCAGTAGTGCTGATCTTCCGGGAATCTTCCAACATGGAAGCGGCTTACGGGCTTTCCATCTCCGTCACCATGCTGATGACAACCATTCTTCTGTCATTCTATCTCGCCACGCAGCGCATTTCTGAAATCCTGATAATTTTCCTGCTTGTGGTTTATCTCGTCATTGAAGGAAGCTTTTTTGCGGCCAATATGATGAAATTCTTTCATGGCGCATGGTTTACCGCCATTGCAAGCACGGTTATCATTATCATCATGTATTCGTTCTTTCAGGCGAGAAAGATCAAGAACAGGTTCACGGAATGGGTGGATATTCACCCGCATCTTCCGATAATCAAAGATTTAAGCGAGGATGATAAAGTCGCCAAGTATTCCACTCATCTTGTATATCTCACCAGCGCCAATTTCGCCAACCAGATTGAGCGCAAGATCATTTATTCCGTCTTGAACAAACAGCCTAAACGGGCTGACATCTATTGGTTCATACACGTTGACGTGCAGGATAATCCTCATACGATGGAATACACGGTTGAAACGCTGATTCCCGACCACGCTTTCAGGATTGATTTCAAACTCGGATTCCGCGTGGTGCCGAGGATTAACATCCTTTTCAAGGAAGTGATTGATGACATGGTGCAAAGCGGAGAAGTGAACATCATCAGCCGATATCCCTCGCTGAAGAGGCATCAGTTGGTGGGGGATTTCAGGTTTGTGGTGATTGACCGCGTGTTCAACTATGCTGACCTTGATCTGAAATGGCATGAAAAAGTCGTGCTCGATATTTACACTGCCATTAAAAACATTTCACTTGATGAACAAAAAGCCTTTGGTTTGGACACCAGCCTTGTCACCGTTGAGAACGTTCCAATGGCCATCGTTCCCCCACCCGAGCCTTTGCTGAAAAGGGTTTCACTATAACGCGGGTTCGGAATAAGCAAATTGACAAAATCCTTATCCCGAATCCACATTCATTCATAAGGGCAATTCTAAAAATTGTTCTTTTTACGCCTCGCCCCAGCCTTCTCCATCTGGTGAGGGAGTAAGTTGTTGAATTTTAGAACTGACCATAACTGGGTTATCGAAATCAATTTATCCGGCTTTTTTTATCAAAGAAATCGGCACGGACTCCTCCGGTCTGACCGGAGGGCGGGGATGAGGCTGGATTAAAAGACAGGAGTTATTATATATTATATTACAATAGCGGAAACCTGTCTGAAGATGGTTATACCTGTTTTTCCTCCGATTGCGCGACAAACTTCGCCACCACCAAATCGCCCGTTACATTCAATGTGGTGCGGCACATGTCGAGCAGGCGGTCAACTCCGAGGATGATGGCGATGCTTTCCCCGGGGATACCCACTGATACCAATATCAGCATGACAACCGGCAGCGATCCGCCAGGAACGCCTGCCGTGCCGATACCGGAAATAATCGCAATCAGCACCACAAAAATCTGCTGGGACAAATCGAGATGCATTCCAAAACACTGCGCGAGAAAAAGTACGGTAATGCCCTCGTAGAGCGCGGTGCCATTTTGGTTGGCGGTGCTGCCAACGGTGAGGACGAAATTGGAAACATGCCTCGGCAGTTTCAATTCTTCACTTGCAACCCGGATGGAGGTGGGCAAGGTTGCGTTGCTGGAACTTGTAGAAAACGCGGTAACAAGAGCATCTTTTATTTTTCTGAAAAACTCAACGGGATTCGTCCTGCATAAAAATTTCAGCACCACGGGATAAGAAATAAACATCTGGATGGCAAGAGCGGCAATGACAACCAGCACATACTTAAGCAGCACCATCAGGATGGGTATTCCCATTTTCGACATCACCGAAAAAAGAAGAGCAGCCACTCCCACCGGTGCGAGCTTCATGGCTATGTGAATCGCTTTCATCGTCACTTCAAACAATCCTTCCAGCATTCTTTTGAAAGAAGCCACCTTCTCCTGGTCCGCAACGGCCAGGGAGATGCCAAGCATCATGGCAAAAAACATCACTGCCAGCAGCCCGCCACCGGTGTAAGATGGGTCAAAAGCAAAGACTGCATCTTCCAACGGGTTTTTGGGAATAATCGTAACGAGCGTTTCCAAAAAATTCCTTGATTTGAGGGCGGTCGTGTTTTTAGCAATAACTTCCGAACCGGAGCCAAAACGCTCCATGAGCATCTGCCGGTCGCTTTCTGCAAGATTTTCACCGGGTTTGAAAACCTGCGCCATCGTGATGCCGATGAACACCGAAACCGCTGTGAGCACCAGCGTGAAAACCAGCGTAATCAAACCGATGCGTCCGATTTTTTTAAGATCGCCAAGATCGGCTATACCCAGGGCAAGCCCCGCGACAATCAGCGGTATCACCATCATGAATATCATGCGCAGAAAAATATCGCCCACCGGCTTCACCCATGATACCATCTTGTCAATTGCCGCGTCCTCCATCCCCGAATTTTGAATGACCAGCCCGGCAATAATGCCGAGAAGCATACCGATGAAAATGCGCGTATGAAGCGGCAACTTTTTCCTCATGCTCAACAAACATAAAAAAAACTTCGATAGCGCATCAGTTTTGTGCGAATGAGTGTCCGGCAAATTCAAGAACCCATACCCAAACACCCTAAAACACCCTAAACACCCAATAATAAGGATGGATGCGTGAGGCGCAATGCGGAAGCAGACAGCGCATTTTTTTTTTGATTTGAGATTTCTACATTTGCTCCGCCCTAAACAGGCATTTTTGTTCACCATTAAAAAAAACAATCCTATGAAAGCAACCGTTATGATGCTCTCAGCCATTGCGCTGACAGCGGTATTATCCATTCAAACATCACAGGCGCAGGAAACCAAATCACCATGGCCCGGTATCACAGCCAAGGTTTTGGTAGAAAACGACCAGGTGAAAATCAGCGAGGTTACCTTCGAGCCGAGCTCCGTGGCCGACTGGCATGACCATTCCGACCACACTGTTTATGCGATCACAGATATTAAGATGAAAGAGGAGGTGAAAGGCAAGGATCCCGGAACCATTGAAATGAAAGCCGGGCAGGCTGCATTCGCTGCCGCCTGCACGCACAAGGTTACAAACGTGGGCAAAAAAGCCATCGTTATTGTAACGGAGATAAAGCAGGTGCCTCATAAGCATTGAGCATTTGCAGCTAAGGATTCACGTTTAATAACAAAATGATAATGGAACGCTGATGATGCGAATTGTACGGATCATCGCTGACTGTTTACCTGCGGTCATCCTATTTTCCGCGTCATCTGCGTTCTATTTTTAATTTTAAACAGCTTCTTAGATTAAACTAAACTTATAAATACAAACCGACCGATACGTTTCGCCAGGGCGAAGGAGGGTGGACGGGAAGTGAGGCTTGTGGGGAGAGTCAGGAAAATGCTGCGCTTCAAGGCAGAAGGCGCTGCGGTAGTTATAAGGCTTGCCGGTTTTGCCTGTGTCAAACCCTTTAAGGAAGTTGCCGCCATAGAATTGAAGTCCCGGCTCAGCAGTCCAAACTTCCATTGCCCGGCCGCTGGCGGGTTCGATGACCACTGCAACAAGCGAAAGGCCGCCCTGCGCTGTTTTATTCAAAACAAAGTTGTGGTCGTAGCCATGGCCATATTTCAACTGTTTATCAGGTTTATTTATATCCTGTTCAATAGGCTTTGCCTTTCTGAAATCGAAGGGCGTACCTTCCACCGGTGCTATTTCACCGGTGGGAATCAGTTCTTTGTCAACGGGAGTATAGTGATCAGCTTTAATCATCAGCAAGTGTTCGTTGATAGTGCCGTTGCCCTCTCCCTTCAAATTAAAGAATGAATGATGCGTGAGATTGACCACGGTGGGCTTGCCGGTAGTTGCTTCATATTGGACTTTCAATCCGTTATCATCGGTGAGGCTGTAGATGACCTTAACGTTCAGATTGCCCGGATAGCCTTCCTCGCCATCTTTTGATAGATAAGATAATTCCAATGTTTGACCATCGGTTTGTCTTGCATCCCAAACCACGGCATTGAAACCTTTCACGCCCCCGTGGAGATGATTCCTGCCGTTGTTGGTTGCGAGCTGAAATGCTTTATCATCAATCGAAAATTTTCCGTTGGCAATCCGGTTGCCATATCTTCCGATGGTGGCACCGAAATAAATCTCTTTCGCCTTGAGGTAGCCGTCAATACCGGGGAACCCTGCTACCACATCCGCCCTGTTCCGGTTTTTGCCCGGAACGATGAGGGAAACGACACGCGCTCCGTAATTGGTGATGGATGCTTCCATCCCATTGTTGTTTTTGAGAATGAAAAGACCGGTGCGTTTTCCCTCAATGGTTTTCTCAAAGGCGGAAGGATTCAAACGGGTATTCACTGCCGGGTTGTAAATATCTTGCATAAAAATATTAATCTCACCGGTTTTGCGGGGCATACCTTCATGGTGAAGCAAAAATCATGAAACCACAGCCAGAGAGGCTGAAAATCACGGGTGTTGCGAACGTGAGAGATAATATCGAAATCAAAGGGATCCACAGTTTTTAAATTTGAAACAATTCAACCAACTTTATCATAATGAATTTTAAAACGCCCCCCCTACCCTTCTTTATTTCTATCGTACTTGCCGCCATTTTCTGCGAAACAGTCGCTCAAACCGCTCCTTCCCCGGCATACAGCATAACAGTTGAAATCGCGGGCCTGCAGAGCGGCAAGGGCAAGGTGATGATAGCGCTGTATAATTCAAAGGAAACCTATATGAAAACACGCTTCAGAGAGGCGGTCACGGCAATCGGCAAAGATTTGAAAGCATCCACGCTATTTACCGACATTCCTGCCGGCAATTATGCCATCAGCACTTTTCATGATGAAAATGACAATAATGAATTAGATTCCAACCGCATGAGGATACCGACTGAGCCGTATGGCTTCTCCAACAACGCGAGAGGGCTGATGGGGCCGGCAAGCTATGATGATGCCAGTTTCAAGGTGCAGCA
>CAZCXH010000228.1:0-5387 GCA_964502525.1 uncultured Chitinophagaceae bacterium | reverse complement strand
ATGGGACAGAGACTACCTTCTCAAGATTCTTAAAATTTAGATGCGATTGCCCTGGGTGTTTTCCTAACCTTGCCTTGTAATAAGATTGATTGAGCAAATCGTTTTCAATGATCCGATAAAAGGCTGCATTACCAACCAGTACATAGTGACCTTTCGGCTTGCGAAAATCTTCAACGGTGCGTACGTGGAAACAGAGTGCTTCCCCTTATGCAATTCCTATCAACTCGTTTATGCTGTATATTTCGTCAATGGAAAGAAAAGACAGATGGGTGTCGTCAATAATTTCGTAGTCTTTCCTTTCTTCGGAGGTCAGATTCTTGATAGCTGGAAATTGCTCCAGGGGAACGAGGAATGTGCGGTCATTGTCCAAATGAACAAACAAAACAGAACTATTGAGAAATTCAATGGATTTAATTTTTGGAAGCGACTGAATAACAATGCTCATTTTCTTACAGCTTTCACCGGTTGTCCTTTATAAAACAAATCCAACTGCTTTAAAATTACTTTTTTGTGCTCAATTATCAATTTTCTGATTTCAGTTAATTCCGTTTCACTGAATTCACCTGTTTTATTTGCGTCCAGCAGCACGTCCGGCTCCAACCAGAATTTACATGATTTCTTATATCCCCTCACAGCATGAGTAACATGAACATGCCTGCGTGTTTCATTAATATCAGAACCATAAATAAGAAAGATGTATCTCGCAAGAATTAACAATTTTCCCATTAGTCAAAAGTATTCAAAAACGTGCCTCATACCGTTTAGATATTTCAAATGTACTGTGAGCGATGACCACAGTGAGCGGAGTCGAACTGGTGCAACAGGCAGCGCGCAATCCTTATACTCCCCCGCTCAGGGTTACAACGAGCATTGGCAATGCTGATGGCGAAGCGTAAATGTTACTCTCTCTCAGGCGAATACCAAATTGGTGAAGACCATGCCCTTTCGCGGATGACCATTTCTGCATCGGCAGGATATGAAATTCCGTAGCGTATCTGATCCCACAGGCGCCAGCTTGCAGTCGGAACTTCAAGAACTCTTACATAATAAAACACCCTTGCATCGGGATCGAATTCACCATCCTGCCATTTCACCATCATCTCCGCATCACCCTTGTTCCGCGACCACTCTCCTGTTTGCATGTTCACCGCTGCACCGTTATCGGGAACGCTTCCATCTGCATTTAACTTCCTTCCATCTGAAAGCGCCACGTTGAAAATTTTTTCATGCAGCTTTCCATTCTTGTACCATCCTTTGATGATCTGCACGCGGTCGAGGTTCGCGCCATCGGGATCTTTCATCGCCCAGATAATAAATTCAGGCTGCTGTCCGCTTCTCAGCTTCAGATTTCCTCCCATCGGAACTCCTTTTCCGTATCCGTCTTTCAGCATTTCGTTATTTGCGGAATATTGCCCAGCAAAACCAAAACCACCAAAAAATCTAAGTTGAATGCGATTGCCGCTGGTGGCATAGCTTTCCTTCCTTTTCAGCGCATCGTAAATATGCCCGCGCGTGTTTGCTTCCGCCCAAACCGCCACCAGTCCTCCGGGATTCAACGCCTGATAAACTTTCTGCGAGTCATCCAGCACCCAACCTTCGTATCTCCTTCTTTCGGGCGAATAATCCGTGATGGTCTTGTTGCTGATGTATTCATCATTCTCCTCCGAGTTTCCCGGTGTTCCGTTGTGCGTGTCGGTGCCGCCAATCATGCCGAATTTAAAGGGGTTTACGCCAATGCTTGCCTCATGCTCAAGTCCTTTCTTGAGCGCGTAGCGCACGTAATTTTTTTCCTGCGGGATGAAGGTAGTGTGATTTTCAAAACTTGAAAATTCATCATCTTTCCAGAACGCGGCATGCACTTCGGAATTTCCCTTCACCTGGTGCACTTCCACCAGCGGCTCGTAATCCTGCCGGAGCTTTGCGTAAGCGCTGTCAATAGGTTTTCCTTCAGGATTTGTATCGGTGAACATTCCTCCATCGGAAAGGTTGGAGTTATGGGGTATCGCCATCACGCTGGCGCCCTTCCCGGTGATTTCGGTCAGCCATTTCCACAATTCCTCTTCATTGCGCAGTTCCAGTGAACTCATCGGATAATCCGGCACGTTCATATCGCGGAAAATAATGTTCCTGTGAAGGTGGTTTAACTGTGTGCCGGTGAGCGTCCATTCATAGCCTGCGAATGTGGTGAATTCACCCGGCTTATAATGCTCTTCAGCGGCTTTAAGTATAATATCCCATGCCGATTTAGTAGTCTCATAGCCCTTGAAAAAATCCGGATGGTCGCGCTGTCCGCCTTCCACCCGCTTCAAAACGCGGCTGAAAAGCTTTCGCTGCTTGACGGTGTCCACTCCTATTTCTGAGTCGGTTTTGTAAATCGAACGGATGTATTTGGCAACAAACGAATTGTGACCTTCGGCATCGGGGGTCATCAAAGTGTACATCTCGCCAAGCAATTCCGAATGATCTGTGACCGCGGTAAAATCAAGCGGCTTCCGCAACTTTACGTTGGCGCCAAAAACCTTGATGGTTTCTCCCTTTGCAAAGCGGTAAGCCTCATCCGGACTTGTAATCGTTCCTCCGATGTAGGCGTCCATCGAAAAAGCGGTGTGAACGTGAATGTCGCCAAAGTAGAGGTTTCCGTATTCATTAACTTTAACACTTTTTTCATCGGCATTTTTTGACAGGGTTGCTTTGTCGCTAACCGGATTGGGTGTTTGCCCAGATGGTTTGCCGCAACCTTGTAAAATAATTATTGCCGCAATCAACCACGCAAAGATTTGACGCATCTTCATTTTGAGGAAAATCCATTAAAATCCAATGGCTAATATCACATTTTTTATCCTAAATCCAACTGTGGCATTATTTTAGCTTGAAGCTATTCAATTAAATAAATAAAAACAAGATCATGAAAAATTCGTTGTTAGTAATCTTCGCTGCTGCAACCTTATCCGCGTCACTGAGCCATCCCGGCTCAACAACCTACACCATAGACACAAAAGCGAGCACGTTGAAATGGACGGGCTATCATCTTGCAAAGTCATACGACCACACAGGATATGTTTCGTTGAAGTCAGGCACGATAACCACAGACGGTGAAAAGATTACCGGAGGAGAGTTTGTGATTGACATGAAAACCATCACCAATAGCGATGAGACCGACAAAAAAAGGAATGCAGAACTTGTTGACCACCTGAAGTCGGATGATTTCTTCAACGTTAAAGTTTACCGTACCGCCAGGCTTGTCATAAAAGGCAGTGAGAAAACGGGAGAAAACACGTTCAAAACAACGGCAGATCTCACAATCCGCGATGTTACAAAGGCCATTGAGTTTGAAACTAAAATATCAAAGATCACCGATACTGAAATTGAAGCAACTGCCGACTTCAAGGTAAAGAGAACGGACTACAAAGTGATGTATGGCTGGAAACTTGAAAATGTTATCCTCTCGGATCAATTCAGGATGGAAGTGAACCTGATAGGAAAGAGATGAGCGCTCACCTGTTCAGCGCAATCATCAGCAGGTAGTCAATATAATTCCTCAATTCGGGATTCGGAATTTTCTCAATTACTTCCCACGCAAATGCGTGATAAAGGATGTTTTTTGCGTGTTGCTCGCTGATGCCGCGCGAGCGGATGTAAAAGAGGGCGTTTTCATCCAACTGTCCGGAAGTGGCGCCATGTGTGCATTTCACGTCATCGGCAAAAATCTCCAACTGAGGTTTTGAGTTGACCGTTGCTTGTTCGGAGAGCAGAATGTTTTTATTTGACTGGAAGGCATTGGTCTTCTGCGCATCCTGTCGAACGAGAATCCTGCCGCAGAAAACTCCATGTGCCGATCCGTTCAGGATGCCTTTGTAAAGCTGGTTGCTGCGGCAATGAGGCTTGGCATGGTCAACGGTGATGTGGTTGTCGCAATGATCGTTTCCTGAAAGCGCATACAATCCGTAGAGTTGTGTTTCGCAATTCTCTCCATTCAAGGTTACATTCAAATTGTTACGGATCAAATCTCCACCCAGCGTAATCGTCCATGCATTAAAACAGCTATTAGCTTGCTGGCTGACAAATACATTTCCGATGTGAGAATACCCATTGGTGCGCGATTGAATTTTGACGTAGTCCAATCCCGCATTTTCCATCACAAATAACTCGGTAACTGTATCAGTAATGGTTTTTTCTTCTTTAAGATTTTGATAGCACACAATTAAGGAGCTTTGGCTGTTCTTGCCTGCAATCACGAGGTTGCGCGGAGCTGATACTTTTCCCTGAGCAGCTCCTGTAGAAATGTGATAAAGCAGTATGGGATGCGGAAGCGTTATGTTTTCAGGAATGCTGACGAAGGCGCCTTCCTGAAAATGGGCGGTGTTCCATGATGTAAAGCCATCCGATTTTGAATCAGACTGCTTTCCAAGAAAATTTTCGATGAATGAACCCCGGCCCTGTTGCTCATTGGACATCGGGCTGATTACAAGTTGATTCTTATCGTCAATAATTTCAGAATATTTTTCATTAAACCAGCCATCCACAAACACGATGCGATTTGCCTTTAGACGTTCAATCGTATCAAGATGAATCTCGTCTTTAAATGCAGGTTGCTTTGTAACGGGTTCAAAACCATTTTTAACCAGCGGAAGCACGTTGGTATATTTCCAGTCTTCATGTTTCGTGGTTGGAAAGCCAAGTTTCTGGAATGCTTCGAAAGCCTTATGCCTGAGCTGTTGTAAAGAACTTGCCGTTGAGGTGCCCATCTTTAATTACCTGATCAGACCGTTTCCACTTCTTTCTTAATCCAATCGTAGCCTTTCTTCTCCAATTCCATCGCAAGATTTTTTTCACCGCTTTTCACAATCCTGCCATTATAGAGAACATGCACAAAATCAGGTACGATGTAATCCAGCAGACGCTGATAATGCGTGATGACAATGAAGATGTTATCCTTGCCGCGCAATTTATTCACCCCGTTAGAAACTACTTTCAGCGCGTCAATATCCAAGCCTGAATCAGTTTCATCAAGTATTGCCAACTTCGGCTCAAGCATCGCCATCTGAAAAATTTCATTGCGCTTCTTTTCTCCACCCGAAAATCCTTCATTCACCGAGCGTGACAATAATTTTTCATCAATCTCCACCAGTTTCATCTTTTCTTTCATCAGCTTCAAAAACTCAACCGCATTCAATGCCGGCAGATTGCGGTGCTTGCGGATTTCGTTGACGGATGCTTTCATGAAGTTCGCCATGCTTACGCCCGGAATTTCAACAGGGTATTGAAAAGCAAGAAACACCCCTTCGCGGGCGCGCTCCTCCGGAGAAAGTTCAAGAAGATTTTTTCCGTTATAGATTACTTCTCCACCCGTTACCTCGTAACCCTCACGTCCGGTCAAAGCAGCGGCA
>CAZCXH010000227.1:0-5593 GCA_964502525.1 uncultured Chitinophagaceae bacterium | reverse complement strand
GAAGAAATCATACATACGCTTTTCGAAGCGGTGATTCTCGTAATCCTCGTGGTGTTCATCTTCCTGCAAGACTGGCGCGCCACGCTCATTCCGTTGCTCACCGTTCCCGTGTCGCTTATCGGCACGTTCATGGTGTTCCCGCTGCTGGGCTTTTCGGTGAATGTGTTGTCGCTGCTCGGACTGGTGCTCGCCATCGGCTTGGTGGTGGATGACGCGATTGTCGTGGTGGAAGCCGTGATGCACCACATCGAGCACGGCTTGAGTCCGAAAGAAGCTACGAGCAAAGCGATGAAAGAAGTAGGCGGTCCTGTGGTTGCGATTGCGATTATCCTCGCTGCGGTGTTCGTGCCCGTGGCATTTACGGGCGGCATTACAGGGAGATTGTATCAGCAATTTGCCATCACTATTGCTATTTCTGTGATGTTCTCTGCGCTCAATGCGCTCACGCTCAGCCCTGCTTTGTCGGCACTGTTATTAAAGCCGAAAAAAGAATCAAAGGGATTGCTCGCAAGATTCTTCTCTGCGTTCAACCGCTATTTCGACAGCTTCACGAATGGCTATGTGAAGGTGGCTGGATTTTTCGCACGGAAGCTTATCCTCACTGCGGGCGTTCTTGGCATCATTGTATTATTGACAGTCATGCTGGGAAAAAGAATTCCCGCTGGCTTCGTTCCCGAAGAAGACCAGGGCTACTTCATCATTAGCGTGCTGCTGCCTGATGCCGCTTCGCTCGAACGCACCGATAAGGTAACTCAGAAGATGGAAGCGCTGCTGAAAGATATTCCCGAGATTTCCCTCTACACCACCATCAACGGCAACAACCTGCTGAACAACACTGTGGCTCCCAACGCAGCAACATTTTTCATCACATTAAAAGACTGGTCAACGCGCAAAAAGACCGCGCTCGACATCGTTGCGGAAGTGAATGCGCTCGCAATGAAAAATATTTCCGAAGCAACCGTGATAGCCGTTGGACCACCACCCATCCTCGGATTGGGCAATGGCGCGGGTTTCACGATGATGCTGCAAGACCGTGCGGGCAACACGCCACAATATCTTGCCGAGCAGGCGCAGCGTTTTGTTGCAGCAGCAAGCGAGCGTCCCGAAATCGGAAAGGTCTATACGCTCTATCGCGCCAACGTGCCGCAAAAAAGCATCACGGTTGATAAAGAAAAAGTGAACAAGCTCGGCTTGAACCTCGATGACGTGAACAACACGCTCTCCACGCTGCTGGGCGGTACGTTCATCAACAACTTCAACCAGTTCGGCAGGCAATACAAAACCTACATCATGGCTGATGCCGACTTCCGCATGACCACCACCGGCATCCAGCAATTCTATGTGCGCAACAAAGAGGGCGAGATGGTGCCCATCGGCACCGTAGCGCAGGTGAGTGATACGAGCGGACCACAGTTCACCAACCACTTCAATATCTACCGCGCAGCCGAAATCAACGGAGTGCCCGCGCTCGGCTACAGCAGCGCACAAGCATTGACAGCACTCCAGGAAGTCGCAGCCGAAACGCTGCCCGCCACGATGGGCTACCAGTGGAGCAACATGTCGTTCCAGGAGAAAGCCGCAGAAGGCACGGGCGGCAAGGCGTTCCTCATGGCGCTGCTCTTCGTGTTCCTGATTCTTGCCGCGCAATATGAAAGCTGGAAGCTGCCGTTCAGCGTGCTGCTCGGCACACCGTGGGCGGTGATGGGCGCGTTCCTCGGCTTGTTCCTCGCGGGCATCTGGTCGCTCAGCTACGTCAACAACGTGTTCGCGCAAATCGGGCTGGTGATGCTCATCGGGCTTAACGCGAAAAACGCGATTCTCATCGTGGAGTTCGCCAAGATGAAGCGCGACCTCGATGGCGAAGAGACGATGAAAGCCGCGCTCGATGGCGCGAAGCTGCGTTTCCGCCCCATCCTCATGACGTCATTCGCGTTCATCCTCGGAGTGGTGCCGCTGCTCACTGCCGCAGGCGCAGGCGCAGAAGGGCGCAAGGTGATGGGCATGTCCGTATTCAGCGGCATGTTAGTCGCCACGATTATCGGAGTGATTCTCATCCCCGCATTCTATGTGATGATTGAGGGGAAGAAGAAAGCGGTGGTGAAAGCGGCAACAGAAGAAAAGAAAGACGAGGCGAAGCATTGATGAAGATTGTGTGGTTTACCCACCGAAGTTCACGAATGAAATGAGTGAGCGCAGGTGGGCGCGTAATGACTTCGTTTGTGTATCATGTCGCACTGGTAGCGTAGCTCGTCAGAAGGGTGGAATTATTTATTGACGAAGAAATAAAATTGAATCCGGAAGGATGAAATGATTATTGAAATGGAATTGCAGAACAATCCCGAAGGGATGACATTATTATAAAAGACAACAAAAAACAAAAACTAACCCCGAAGGGGTGAAATAAAAAAATTCAGCACGATTCGAATGAAAAATTATGTCACCCCTTCGGGGTTAAAAAAGAAGATGTTGATGTGTTGCTATAAAAATTTCATCCCTTCGGGATTGGAAAACGGAAAGAAAGATGAACAATTAAATCCTGGGTGAACGATTATAGACAAGTGATGAACGATAAAACACAATCAAAAATGAATCCCGAAGGGGTGAAATAAAAAAATTCAGCATGATTCGAATGAAAAATTTATTTCACCCCTTCGGGGTTAAAAAAGAAGATGTTGATGTGTTACTATAATAATTTCATCCCTTCGGGATTGGAAAACGGAAAGAAAGATGAATAATTAAATCCTGGGTGAACGATTATAGACAAGTGATGAACGATAAAACACAATCAAAAATGAATCCCGAAGGGATGACATTATTATAGAAAAAACAACAAAACAAAAACCAAACCCCGAAGGGGTGAAATAAAAACAAACAAACAACGATATGCCCGGCACGTTTTCCCAAATCTACATTCAGGCTGTATTTGCCGTCAAAGGCAGGGAAAATCTCATTGCCAGGAAATGGAGAGACGAATTGAACAAATACATCGCAGGCATCATCAAAGCCAAAGAACAAAAACCCATCATCGTAAATGGCATGCCCGACCACATTCACGCGTTCATCGGATTGCGACCAATGATGGCGATCTCCGATTTAATCCGCGACATCAAAAACAATTCAACCAAATTCATCAACGAACGCAAATGGGTGAAAGGGAAATTTGCGTGGCAGGAAGGATATGGCGCATTTTCGTATTCCCATTCGCACATCAAAGCGGTTTACAATTACATCCTGAATCAGGAAGAACATCACCGGAAGAAAACATTCCGTGAAGAGTATATCTCATTTTTAAAGAAGTTTGAAGTACCTTACGATGAAAAATATTTATTCGAATGGATAGATTGATATTTCACCCCTTCAGGGTTTTAAAGAAGAGGTTAACCTATCTCTATAAAAATTTCATCCCTTCGGGATTGAAAATACAAGAGAAGCACATTCTCTTTTCCATTCTTGTGATTGTCACCCTCCTCCCCCTCAACGGCTGTCTCGTTGGCGGGAAGTTTCACAAGCCCGAAGTGCAGACGGATGCGCAATATCCGCAGCAAACCGCGCCAAGTGATTCCATCACCAACATTCAGTGGTTTGAATTGTACAGAGACTCCGTGTTGCAGGGCTTCATCAAACTGACGCTCGACAGCAACCGCAACATGCTCACGGCAGCCGCGCGCATCGAAGAGGCAAAGCAGATATTGGGTTTTGTGAAATCGAATTTTTATCCGCAGTTGGGATATGGCTTCTCGGCAGGCTACGGCACAGCCGGCTCGGAGGCAAAACAACTCGGTAACCTTGAAGGAGGCTCCATCAACCTTTACGGCACGCTGGATTGGGAGATTGACCTCTGGGGCAAGGTGCGCCACCAGAAAAAATCCGCGCAGGCGCAGATGCTTGCAGAGGTGGAAAACCGGAATGCGCTCATGGTGAGCCTTGTCGCGCAAACTGCCGAATCATATTTCATCCTCCGCGACCTTGACAACCGCCTGCAAATCGCGCAACGCACAGTTGCTTCGCGTCAGGAAAACACGCGCATCATCACCGAGCGCTTCGACAAAGGCTACACTTCTGAACTTGACAAGATGCAGGCGATTCAGCAGGAATCCATCGCTGCGTCTCAAATTCCGAACTTGCAGCGGCAAATCGTCTATACCGAAAACGCGCTCAGAACTTTGATGGGAATGCGCCCCGGCACTGTGGTTCGCGGCTTGTCGAATTACGACCAGACATTCGTTCCTGAAATCCCCGCAGGATTGCCCTCGCAATTATTAGAGCGCAGACCTGATATCCGCGAAGCGGAAAAACGCCTCGAATCGCAATTCAATCAAATCGGTGTGGCGAAGGCGCGGATGTTTCCTTCTATCAGCCTCACGGGGTTGCTCGGTGTTGCCAGCCCTGCTTTTGCAACGCTGATGACTGGTGGAGGCTTCCTCGCAAACGGCATTGCCGGTATTTTCGGACCGCTGTTTCAATTCAACAAAAACAGAAGGCTGAAGAAAGCGGAAGAATTCAAAACGCAACAAACTCTTTATCAATACGAACAAACCGTGCTCGAAGCTTTCGCTGACGTTGACAACTCGCTCGCAGGCTACCGCACTTACAATGAAGAATATGACATTCTGAAAAAACAAGTTGAAGCATCGCGCAAGGCGCTTGAACTTTCGCAGGCTCGGTACGACTTCGGATACACAGACTATACGGAGGTCATCATCCAGCAAACCAATCTCTTCGATGCCGAGTTGCAGGAATCATTCACGCTGCAACGCAAACTGAACAGCACCGTCACGCTCTATCGCAGCCTCGGGGGCGGATGGTGATAACTCATTTCTTTATCACATCAGCATGATGTCTGATTTCTGGAAATTTTTCCCAAACAACATCCTCCTCATATTGTTGACACTGATGTCATTTTTTGTGCCGGTGCTGCCGGTGTCGTTTCACTTCTATGCGTATAACCTGTTATTCTCGTTCGTTGTCATCGCTGCTGCATTTTCATTGCAAACAACGCACCGGAACCTGATTCTTGTCGCATCCATGTTGTTAATCATCCTTGAATGGGTTTCATTCAGAATGAACCATCCGGGTCTTTCCATCTTATCGCGCGCGCTCCTCGTTTGTTTTTTTGCTTATATCATTTTCGGGCTTATCTGGCAAACAGCCACGGCAAAAACAGTAACCGAGCGCGTCATCGCTGATTCCATCAGCGGCTATCTGCTGGTGGGTGTCATTTATGGCATCGTGGTATTCGCCATCTTCCGCTACCAGCCTGACGCCTATCGCTTCCCCGAAGGACCTGCCGCCCTCGAACATGTCACCGAACGGATGGGCGACATGTTCTATTACGCTTTCGTCACTTACACCACCACCGGCTATGGCGACATCCTGCCCGCAACACCCGGCACCAAATCCCTCGCCACGCTCATCAGCGCCACAGGACAGTTGTACATCGCCATCATCATCGCCTTGCTCGTGGGGAAGTTTGCAAGCGGGATTAACCGAAATGATTAAATCGTATTTTAGATAGTAAATTCCTTTTTATGTTCAGACCTCTTTTCTCAACTTTGACAGCAAATCGCGTTAACTGCTTGATAATCAGGCATAG
>CAZCXH010000226.1:0-5634 GCA_964502525.1 uncultured Chitinophagaceae bacterium | reverse complement strand
CGCCCTTGCGACTTGCTATGCTTCCCCTTTACGGAGCACATCAGGGACTTGCACCCTTTGGGACATTCTTAAATAAAGAACTATATTCACCATTCAAGGCGCACCACAAGGGCTTGCCAAAATGGCGACAGGAGTGCTACTATGAAACTCTTGTGCTAAATTCAACGGCAGTAATTCTATTGAACTTTAGTGGTAATAATCCGCCACTTCGGCAATACCCAAAACGATAATTAGCGATCCTTTTTGAGATGGTAAGTATTAAACAGCAACCCCATTCATTACTTCGCCATACACCTGCTTCACCTTCCATGCGGCATCGTCCCATTTGAGGTTTTCAACTTCTGCTTTGCCGTATTTGCCGAACATCCTTGATAAGCCGTTATAGTGAAGAATCCCGTAGATGCTGTCGGCAATGGCGTCAATATCCCAGAAGTCAACCTTGAGGGCGTGGCGCAATATTTCGGCAACACCGGATTGCCTGGAGATGATCACCGGCACGTGAGAGCGCAGGGCTTCGAGCGGTGAGATGCCGAACGGCTCGGATACGGAAGGCATCACATACGCATCGCTGAGGCTGAAAATGCGGTCAACCTCATGCCCTTTTAAGAATCCGGTGAAATGGAATTTGGAGCCGATGCGCAATTGCGCTACGCGCTTGATGATCTTGGTGAGCATGTCGCCAGTGCCCGCCATGGCGAAGCGCACGTTGTCGTCTTTCTGCAAGACTTTGTACGCAGCTTCCACGAAGTAGTCGGGTCCTTTTTGAAACGTTACCCTGCCCAGGAAGGTGACGAGCTTTTCGGGGAACATCCTTTCGGTTTTGCCGTGGGCATTTGCAACGGGCATCACGGCATTATGAACAGCCACCACTTTTTCGGGCGGCACTCCATAACGGTGGATGATGACGTTGCGCGTGTAATTGCTGACGGCAATCACCTTGTCAGCGGCATGCATTCCCTCGCGTTCCATGTTGTAAACATCCTGGTTCACATTTTCGCCCGAGCGGTCAAACTCGGTGGCGTGCACATGGGCGATGAAAGGCTTTCCGCTCATCTCGCGTGCGGCAATGGCGGCAGGGTAGGTGAGCCAGTCGTGCGCGTGGATGACATCGAAATCATACATGGACGCGATTTTCGCTCCCACCACTGCATAACGCGCCACTTCGTTGAAGAGGTTAAGCCCGTATTTTCCGCTGAAGCTGAAGCGCGAGCTGAAAACCACGTCTTCGGTACTTGATCCTTCCGGGCGAGAATGCAGGCTTGCGCTCGCAAACATTTCGGGAGAAACATAAGGGACAAGCAATGAGTGCACGCCAATCACGGTCAGTTTCTTCCACAACTCGTGGTAAAACCGCTCGCTGGCGTCAAATGATATATCGCTTGCGCTGATGATGCGTATCCTGTCGCCATCCTCATCCCCATATGTTTTCGGCACCACGAACAAAACCTCCACTCCATTATGCAGCAATCCCTTTGACAGCCCGTAGCAAGCCGTCCCCAATCCTCCCGATATATGCGGGGGAAATTCCCAGCCGAACATGAGGACCCTCATGAGGAGATTTGCTTTAGATTATAGTAATTAACCTTCACGTAATAGTTTTCAGTTTTTTGTTTACAGTTTTCAGTTGGGGTTGGTTCTATTTTTAAATTTTTGCCCGCTGATTTTTGAATGGCTTAAATATTCCATCAATCCGTTCATCAGCCTGTTCGTTTCATCAGCGATTTCATACAGATTGTCAAATTCAGATTGATTGAGATATTGCCTGTCAAAAGCGCGGTAGAGCTGTGATTTCACTTCATTGCAGGAAGCCTTCGCAATGGAAAGCATGTTGATGAATTCATTCCTTCCACCTCTGCCAAAACCCTCTGCAATATTGTCCATCACCGAGCCGCACGCCCGGTTGATTTGATTCCGCAATTCAAAATCCTTTGCAAATTTATCTCTTGATGATAGCTGATAAACAAGCTTTGCCAGTTCTCTTGCCTTTTGCCACGCTGCTATATCTTCAAATCGTTTTATAGTTGCCACTCTTAACTATTCTTCATTTTTTTTCAACTGAAAACTGTAAACAGAAAACTGTAAACTATTTACGAATCTTCCCATATTTCTTTATCAAATAATTCATCCTGAGTATCTCTCCGACACTCCATGCCTGCGAAATTGCGCCTTCCGCCTTATGCGGTGGATCTCCGTCAAAAACTTCGGAGATGGCTGACACGCCATGCTCGATCATCGTGGATCCGAAGCCGTCATACAGTTGCCTGATGAGCGGCAGTCCTTCCTGTCCGTACAGATTCAACCATCCTTCGGCAAAATGCCCTAACAGCCAGGGCCACACGGTTCCCTGATGGTAGGCGAGGTCGCGCGCGCGCTGGTCGCCAAAATAGGTTCCCTTGTAAGCAGGGCTTTTGGGCGACAGCGTCCGCAGTCCGCGGGGTGTCAGCAATTCGCTCCTCACTTTAGCGAGCACCGCCTCTTTGATGCTGTCATCAACGGGAGAGTAAGGGAGAGATGTGGCGAAAACCTGGTTGGGGCGCACCGTCCAGTCCTGCTCCCCATTGTTCACAACATCAGCAAGGCAGCCCTTCTTTTCATCCCAGAATGTGCTCACAAATGAATTGGCAATCATTTCAGGAAGGTCTTCCCACTGTTCGATAAATTTCTTGTCGCCTGCAATGCCGGCAAGGTGCAGCGAGAAACACACGGCATTGTACCACAGCGCATTGATCTCCACCGGCATTCCCGTTCTTGGCGTCACGGGTTTTCCGTCAACCACGGCATCCATCCATGTAAGCGCCACGCCAGGATAGCCCGCGCTGATAAGCCCGTTGTCGTTCATGCGGATGTGGTAGTCGGTGCCTTTGCGGTAGGCATCGAGGATGGCGCGCATCTTCGAGCCGAACGTGGTCCACGTGCGATCTTCAATGCGGGTGAATTCGATGTATTGCTGCAGCGTCCAGAAAAACCAGAGCGGGGCGTCAACGCTGTTGTAAGAGTTGCCCATGTTGGGGAACAATCCGTTCTTGAGCTGAGCGCACATCGTGGTGAGCACGGCTTTGCAGATTTCCGGCTTGTTGGTGTCGAGCGTAAGCCCGGGCAGCGCGATGAACGTGTCGCGTCCCCAGCGCCCGAACCAGTGATAGCCCGCCACCACTTCCGTTTTCCTGTCGCGCTGCACGATGAACTGCTTGGCGGAGTTCAGCAGGCAGTTTTCAAAGCTGCTGCGCGGGATGCGCGATTTCACTTCTTTCTGAAATGAAGCTTTCATGCTTCGCACATTCACTTCCTCGAGCCCTGCTGAAAAAACGATCTGCTCGCCTTTCTTCATCGGAACATCAAAAAAGCCCGGAGTATAGAGGTCTTCCTGGAAAGGATAGCCGCGCTCCATCTCTTTGAAATATTCAAAATTGTAATACCAGTCGGGGAACGAAACGTATTCCGCTGATTTTGAAACCTGCATGAACAAATCGGTGTAGCCGCTGTACATCCGCGTCCTGATGCCATTCGGCACTTCTGCAAATTTCTTGTTTACCCACGTGTTGGCTTTGCTCAATTGGTGGTAGTTGCGGAAGGCGAGGAATGGAGTGAGGCGGAGCACCACTGGCGCGGGTGACTCTTCGAGCGTGTAGCGGATCATCACATTGTCAATATCCGAATGGAGGATGGTTTCTTTTTTCAGCACCACGCCTCCCACCTCATAGGTCCACACGGGGATGGGATCAGCGGTCAGATCCTTGATGTATTTATGACCTTTGGGGTGAAAAACGCCATTGGGGAATTTGTGGATGGCGAGGTGAAATTCAGCGTCTTTCTGAATCACCGTTTCATCCACGGATGAAAGCAAAACGTGGTTCTCCTCATCTATCTGCGGTTGGGGAGCCACGAGCAAGCCGTGATATTTGCGCGTGTGGCAGCCGATGATGGTTGAGCTGGAATAAGATCCTCGCTTGTTGGTGCGCAGCAACTCCTTGCTGAGCGCGTATTGCAGATTGACAAGCTGGTTTTTATCGAACTGGATGTATGATTTTCTGGTGAGTACGTTTTCTTCCGTCACCACCGTATCAGAATAACCGTTTTGCATCGGACAATCTTTTACCTTCTGAATAATTCGACCAAATTACAAAGACTATTGGGGAAATTGGATGATTTTTTTCGGAATGCCGGAAACATTGCATTGGAGCTTCCGGTTAAGATGCATCCTCCTGCCGGCAGCGCGATGGGGCTAATACAGGCTGTCCGTCCGCCCAGCGCATGGATGTTTTCAGTTGCTATTTTTATTCGATATGCTTTTTCCATCCATGGAAAAACAAGGGGAAAGTTACCATTCACCCCGTTCCGAAAGAACAACGCTCCTTATGCAGCTTATTTTTTTGCCCTTGAATGCAGGTCAACAACAACAGGAGCTGCCACGAAGATGGAAGAGAAGGTGCCGATGACGATGCCGATGAACATTGCGAAACAAAAGCCCCTGATCACTTCTCCACCGAAAATCATCATCACAAGGATAACAAGAAGGGTGGTGCATCCCGTAACTACAGTGCGCGAGAGCGTATCGTTGATGGACATGTTGACCACCGTTTTGTAATCACGCGTTGGGTGCAGCGCCAGGTTTTCCCTGATGCGGTCAAACACGACAACGGTATCGTTCACCGAATAGCCGAGCACGGTGAGGATGGCTGCGATAAATGTTTGGTCAATTTCGGTGCTGAAAGGCAGCATGCCTCCGAAAATGGAATAAACCGTCAGCATGAACATGGCGTTGAAAACCAATGCGGCAATGGCTCCCACACCGTAATGCCATGTTTTGAAACGGAAGAAGATGTAGCCGAAAATTCCGATAATGGCCAGGATTCCCGCGGTGAATGCCCCTGATTTAATATCGTCAGCAATCGCAGGACCTACCTTGATGGAGCTCATCTTGTAATCCTTGTGAAAATCTTCATAAGAGGGAGCGCTCGTATACAAAGATTTTACTCCTTCATACAAAGTGGTTTCTACGATGCTGTCAGCGTGCAGCGATTCTTCATTGATCATGAAGGCGGTGGTGATGCTTGCCTGATTGGGGGCGCCATAGGTTTTCACCTGCGGACGGGATCCGAAAACATTTTCAAGCGAGGCGGCAACCGTTTCGCTCTGTATCTTTTGATCAAACCTGACGATATACGTGCGTCCGCCCTGGAAGTCAACGCCCAGGTCAAACCCTTTGGTGAAGATGGAAACCAGCCCGGCTGCAACAATTGCTAACGAGGTGATATAAGCAATTTTCCTGTTGGCAATGAACTGGAAGTTGGCGTTTTTGAAAGCGCCCTCGGTGAGTTTCGTGGCGAATTTGATTGTCTTCTCCTTTGCCAGCGCCCAGTCGAAAATCATCCTCGACACAAGAACGGCAGTGATGAATGAGGTGAACAAGCCGATCACCAGGGTGGTGGCAAACCCTTTCACCGGACCTAATCCGAAAAACAGCAGGATGAAACCCGTAATCATCGTGGTGAGGTTGCCGTCAATGATTGCCGAATAGGATGCGCTGAATCCGTCCTGAATGGCGAGACGCAGCCCCTTGCCTTTGGCAATCTCTTCGCGGATGCGCTCGTTGATGATCACGTTCGCATCAACCGCCATGCCGAGCGAGAGCAC
>CAZCXH010000225.1:0-5681 GCA_964502525.1 uncultured Chitinophagaceae bacterium | reverse complement strand
GCAGAATTATTGGAGAGCAAGTAACAAAATTCAATTAGCGTTCACGATTTCCAGTTTCTCAGCGCATTCCTCCCGGTACATATTATAATTATACTGTGCACGGGATAAAATCTTACATTTTCTATTTTCTGTTTACAGATTACAGTTAAATTACAGTTAATATGTTTACGGTTTACAGTTTAACCCGTGTAAACCTTTTACCTGACATAAAGCACTTGACGCTGCACTACCTCCTCACCCTCTCTTCGTTCTCATAATACTTTATCAATTCCAGTTCAATGCCCATGTAGCCTTTTTCGGTTTCACCCATAAGATTGATTTCAATGCTTCCCGGCACGCTGCCCTTATCAGCAAACTCCCAATGGTACCATCCGGATTCATCTTGCCGGGGTCTGCCATATTTTCGCTCGAGGTAGCTTTTTATTTCATCTGCAAACTCATGAATCGCGTTTTCATCAGCGAGGTTGTAAAAGGCAATCATCATATCAAGGCGGTCATCCTTGTTAAAAAAATATTCGAGGTCCAGCGACTCGCCAGCTACGATGGAATCGGCTTGGATGGTGTAGTGCAGGTAATCCTTGTATTCAATATCGGGCTTCAGTTCTTCTTTTTCTTTCACATTTTGAAGGCTCATGTCGAAATGAATGCCCCTGAATGTTTTCTGCTTGCTTTTGAACAGCAGTTTTCCCCTGCGGCTTAAGTGCTTGAAATCAATGCATGAAGAAAAGATAACCAGCAGACTGACAGCCAGCAAAAGCGCTGAATTTCCTCTGTTTAGAAATTTCATTGACGTGAAGGGGCTAAAACTAACAAATCAACCCAAGATTTTATTGAAGGCTTTACCAAGATGATGTGTAATATCGCTGGCGATGATGCCCTGCTGACTGTTTGCCCCGGCTGCGATATCACCGGCAAGCCCATGAAGGTAAACCCCAAGAATAGCGCTGTCCAAAGACGGGTAGCCCTGGCTTGCCAGCCCTGTGATGATTCCCGTAAGTACGTCACCCGATCCTCCCGTTGCCATGCCGGGATTACCCGTTGAGTTGAAGTAGGTGTCGCCTGTTGGTGACGTTATCACGGTGTGTGCCCGTTTCAGCACGATGATGATCCTATAGAGTTTTGAAACCTCTTTTTGAAGTTCCAGTTTTTGATAACTGTCGGTGGTGGTTCCAAACAGCCTTTCGAATTCCTTGGGGTGGGGCGTAAGAATGGAATTTTTGGGAAGCTCGTTCAGCCACACTTTATTTTCTGAAATGATGTTCAAAGCGTCAGCATCGAGCACGAGCGGTATTTCGGCAGCGGAAATAAGCTGATGCAGCGCGGCAGATGTTCTCGCATGCTTCCCGATGCCGGGTCCGGCTCCGATAGCGTTGAAGGCGCTGATGTCCGGAATGTCGCTGATGATTTCGTCCTGCCTGTCGGTGAGCGTCATTGCTTCGGGAAGCCTCCCCTGCATGATGTCATAACCGCATTTCGGAACATAGGTTGTCACCAGCCCTGCTCCCGCGCGCAGGGCGGCTTCCGCGCAAAGAACGGCAGCGCCTATTTTGCCATAGCTTCCGCTGATGATGAGCGTGTGACCGTAGCTGCCCTTGTGATCGAATTTTTTTCTTGGCACGGCAAGATTGCGGGCAAAGCCTTCGCTGATATAATAATTAGCAGTCTCGGCTTTGGCGATGAAGTTGCGGTGAAGCCCGATGCTTCTCACAACGAATTCGCCAACGAAAGGGAAATTTTCAGGAAAGAAAAATGACAACCTGGGCGTTTCAAACGTAAGCGTGAAATCTGCTTTGAATTTAACCGAACTGCTATAGGTGTCGGCAAACAAGCCGGATGGAATGTCAATAGCCACTTTCGTTCCCGGGGAATGGTTGAGATGCTGAATTAAATCAGCAGCAAAGCCTTCTATCGGGCGATTAAGCCCCGATCCCCACAGTCCATCAATGACAATATCACTTTCTGCAATCGGAGGAAAGACATTTCCGGAACTGATATCTCTTGCTTTGACAGGAAGTTTTTTCAGCCGTTGCTCGTTGATAAGAAAATCCCGGGAAGGGTTCGGTGCGTACCGGACAATAAACACCTCCGGCTTGAATTGTTCTTCATGCAGCATCCGCGCAATGGCAAGGCCGTCACCGCCATTATTGCCAATGCCGCAAAAGATTTTTACCGGACTTTCTCTGGAGAATTTTCCTGTAAACCATTCGGTAAACGTACGGGAAGCCCGTTCCATCAGATCTTCCGAGGTGATTGGCTCATGACCGATGGTATATTGGTCTGCTTCGCGGATTTGCTGAGCGGAAAGAATCTTCATCATTTGATAATGCAAGATACTTTCTTGTTCTGGTGTTTCAAAGAGCAATTGAATACGGTACTTTGCTTTATGCTCATTTTAAAAGCGTATGAAAATAATTATAGGGCAGTTCTAAAAATTGCTCTTTTTATTGTCTCACCCCTTCCCTCTCCAGAGGGATCCGGAAGGAGAGGGAGTAAGTGGTAGAATTTTTTGAACTGCCCTATTAAAAAGGATCTGATTCGCTGCAGCGGAAATGCAAATGAAATCCTATTTTAGTTGAAATCCGATTATCATGCATATCTCTCATATTGAATTTTACCGCGTAAATATTCCGCTGGCGAAAAACAAACCCGGCTTTTTTGAGGAGCATCCTTACTTCGAGCCAAGCTGGATTCCCGGCTTCCGCCAGTCGGAGATGCGGTTTTATCTCATAAGATTGATTACCAACTCCGGTATTGAAGGCTTTTCCGCCATGCCGGCAATGGCTACCGAACGCGATGGCTTGGGTCCATTGATTGGGAATTATATTCTCGGCATGAATCCGCTCGACATCAGCCTGGTTAATCAGCGAATCCAGGAGTTTGCCTATCTCGGCATGCGCAACGGATGGCTGGAAGCCGCTGCATGGGATATCATCGGCAAGGAGCAAGGCAAGCCGCTGCACAAACTGCTGGGCGGGCAGGGTGGATCGGTGTATCCTTACGCCTCTACAGGCGCCACGCATAACCATGACGGGAGGGTGATTGCTGAAATTGCAAAGCAGCGAAAAGCGGAAGGGTTCAGAGGAATCAAGCTGAGAGTGAAGGGAACAGACTTAAAACAGATGATTGATTTTGTCGGTTCCGCGCGCGCAGCCGTAGGTGACGATATGCACATCATGGTGGATGCCAACCAGGGATGGCCCGTTGACATTCTTGACGAAACGCCCAGATGGACGTTGCCGTTTGCAACAGAATTTGCAAAAGGAATAGAACAACACAATGTGAAGTGGCTGGAGGAGCCGCTGAACAAAGGCAACTTCAGCGGGCTTGCGACATTGCGTTCCGCCACCAAAACACCCATTGCGGGAGGCGAGATGAACGGTTCATGGACTGAATTTCAGGCGATGCTCGATATAGGTTGTTTTGATGTTTACCAGCCCGATGCGATGCTGATTGCAGGCACGTATGCGGGTGGAATCAGCGTTACCAAATGGCTGATTGATGAAATACAAAGACGCAATGAGCAATCCGTTGGCGGCAAAGGCAAGCTAAAATATTCACCGCACACATGGACTACGGGCTTGGGATTTGCGGTCGGCTTGCAACTGGTGGGGCTGCTGCATCCCGATGAGCGCAGCCTGCTGGAATTTCCATTCGAAGGCAACTGGCGCTATGAGCATTGGAACCGCTTTATCGCCACTGATTTCCGTCCCGATGGAAAAGGGCAAATAAAAATTCCCGACACGCCCGGATTGGGAATTGAAGTGGATATGTCAGTCATCAGGCGCTTTGGGAAATTGATTTACAGGGGAAGCAAAACCCGCGTGGCGCTCTACACCTTGTTTGACCGCGGTTTGAAGCAAGCGATGTACCTGAAAAGCAAAAAGGAAGCACAGATGAAAAAAAATTCTTATACAAAATTTGATATCCCTAAACAGCCTTTCTGAAGTTTAAAGTGGAATGTCCAATGAACCTGTTTGGAAAGATTTATTAAACTTTAACTCTCATCACATTGAAAAAATCATCAAAACAAATTCCCAAAGCCCATAATCCATTCGGAGAACTGCTGGGGTTGGAATTGGTGAAAGTTGACAAAGGATTCAGCCGGTGCAAGCTGAAAATAACCGGGGATCTGCTGAATCTCAATGAAAAGGAAAGAGATCAGCACCGTGATGGGGTTATCAGCCATGCAAAAGGCGATCTAACAGGGCATTGGCGCCCCAGACTCTCCTACTCCCCTTTCTTCGCTTTGAATTTTTCAGAATGGAAAAACTCGGGCTTGAACGTGAGCATCACCCAGCCCCAGTTCTGGAAGCCGTCCTCTTGCTTGTTTTTTACCACTTCAAGTGACGAAGTGCCGAACATCATTGAATAGCCCGCCTGGAGGTTTACCATCGGGAAAATATTGTAGTTGAACACTGCGTCAATTTCAGAGCCGAGTCCTTTGTCAAGGGCTGCCGATGGGTTCGCAGGAGCAGCCACGTTGTTTTCGAGAAGGAAATAATGATAGTCGGCATAGGCGTTTATTTTATCGGAAAACTTGTAGCCCAGCCGTGCATACGGGTCAATCAGTCCGCCATTTGCCGTGTGCGCAGGCAGGTTGGTGAAATAATCCATGAAGCCGTAAAACTTGTGGTTGGTGGCGTATAACGTATTAAAAGAATTGTTATCCATGTTTTCGTAATCGAGCGCATCCGTTCCGGATACCACATCCACCCCCGCCCTTATTGTCAGGTCGTTTATTTTATACTGCGCGCTGAAAGCGGTAAAAAACGCACGGATATCCTTGTTTGCAAGATTGCCCACCTGATAAAAGAATGAACTGTTCCATTCGAATTTGCCTGACTTGAAGGCAAGCATCGGTCCAAAGGTGTGACGGTATTTAATATCATCGCTTACGCTGTCAACCACCTGAAAGCCATCGGTAATATGCATCAGGCTGACAGTAAGTTTCTCTTTGAACGTTTTATTCGCATATCCGAAAATGAGTACGCGATAGTTGTTGAGCGTGTAAGCGGTTTTAAAAACATTCTCCTTTTCGTTGTTGTAGGCAGCCCCCGCATCAGCCCGCCATCCGCTTTTGTTGAATTTCAGCACTGCGGCATCATGGCTTCTTGCCTGCTGCACCCAGTCCACGTTGCCCAGCAGGCGGTGGTCTTCATACACCAGTTCCTGCCTGCCTGCTTTCAGGCTGAATGATTTGCAGAAAAAAACTTCGCCCCATCCTTCGTGCAGGGCGGTGCTTGCCACATCGCCCATCTGCGCTTCATCACCCCACACGCGCACATCCTGCAACGATAAATATGCTCTGAAATGCTCATTCGTAAAATCCGCATTGAGTCGCGTGCGCTGCGAGAAGAACACGGATGTCTTGTCGCCCTCACCAGCGAGAGTGGAATAACCGTGCCTCACCTCAAACCGGGGGCGTATTTCCCCGCTGAGGATGAATTGAGCGTTTGCATTAGCATAAAACAGAAGAAGGAACAAAAAAACAAGGCAGACTTTTGAAAACCGTTTCATAGATTGGGTTTTATTATTAATGGGCAGTTCCAAAAATTGCTCTTTTGACAGCCTCACCCCTTCCCTCTCCGAAGGAGAGGGTGACAGCGGTAGAATTTTTAGAACTGCCCTAATGAATCAACAAGGTCTTTCGCAGCCTTTTTTATTGTAGTAATTCCAATTTA
>CAZCXH010000224.1:0-5781 GCA_964502525.1 uncultured Chitinophagaceae bacterium | reverse complement strand
CCCGCGAAAAACTCTACGAAGGCTGGAAAAAAGCCGTGAAAGCAGCGAGAGGGTTTAAATGATTACGATTTGCGATTGCAGATTTGCGATTTGTGAAAATCTAAAATCGTCAATCTAAAATCTAAAATGGGTTTGGCGCGGGATATCTCGTTTCTTCATCGTGTCGCATTAGTAGCGTTGCTCGTCAGGAGGGTATCGAAGTCTATTGACAAACTATGCCTCGATCAAGCGTCCGCTTGGGCGAACCACAGTTGCCATTAATAAATAAAGCGGACGCTAAAGGATGAACGGCACAAGCGGACGCTTGCGCCAGTGTTGGGGGAAATCCAGCACTAATACCAGCCTCTACCGAAGGAAGCAGTAATTCAGTTGTGGTAATTGCAAAATGCGTCCATCTGCTGATGCTTTTTTGATGTTTGTCCGTTTGACGGCTGCTTACCAGCTTGCCGAAAGAAATCCTGTCAAGGGTTTGGGTAATCTGCGCGAAAAGTGTGATATTCATGTTGCCAATGAAAATTTTAGAGTGTCCTCACCCTAAAATTAAAATAGCCCCGGTTTCCGGGGCTATTCATTGGTTTTTATTCTATCGTTTTGGACAGATGTGAAAATTAAACTCTGTTTTCTAATGTAGAAGTTTGCCCACACATTGTTGATTTCTGAAGAAAATTTAACAAACATGAAATGATTTTGAGGGTAAATTTGTTATAGAATTTTAGGAGAGTACCTCTAAGTAAAAACCAGTAGAAAACAGCATGTTGGACACCATCCTCAAATACGTTTCGGTCTATTTCGGAAGCATGATCAAATTTGTGGCGGGTCCTATCTTCGGCATAGCCCACCAGCTTACCGTTGTCGAAACAGCCGTATTTACGATTCTCGGCATGATGACAGCCGTGTTCATCATCCTCTTGGTTGGCGGCAAGACGCGCGCATGGCTGGTGCGGAAGCTTCGGCTGGAAAAAAGATTCTCCAGCAGCAGCACACGCTATAAAAGCATATGGGAAAACTACGGAGTGCTTGGCATTGCTTTCATCACCCCGTTGCTGTTAACTCCCATAGGCGGTTCCATACTTGCGGTGATGCTGGGCGGCTCCCGCAGGAAGATTGTCAAATATATGTTTGTCAGCGCTGTGTTCTGGGGCTTCGCAATTTCCTTCGTTTTTGACAGGGTGGGCACCGCTGTCTTCGGCTTCTGATTTCTTCCGGAGAAACCACACACTAACCTTTCTCCATGTTTCCGGGCATCATGGCTGGTTCAGCCGGATGGTCCGCGGCATGGTGCCTTTCTTTTGTTTTGATCCCCCAATACCTGTTAAACTTTATTTTCATTTCTTCCGCGATGAGGTAGATCACCGGGACAATGAACAATGTGAGCAGCAGCGAACTTGTCAGCCCGCCTATAATCACCCATGCCATGCCGTTTTTCACTTCGGCACCCGACCCTTTTGCCAGCGCGATGGGAAGCATTCCGAAAATCATCGCCACGGTGGTCATCAGAATGGGGCGCAGCCTTTCCCTGCCGGCCTCCACCAACGCATCCGTAATGGTGGGTGTTTTTGCTTTAATATGATTGGCGAAGTCAACAATGAGGATGGCATTTTTCGAAACCAGGCCAAGCAGCATGATTAAGCCGACCAGTGAAAATATGGTGAAGTTGTCCATCGCAAGGGCAAGCGCCAGCAATGCTCCGATGAATGCCACCGGGATGGAGAAAAGAACGACAAAAGGGTAAAGGACGCTCTCGTAAAGCCCCACCATGATAAGGTAAACCAGCACGATGCCCAGGGCAAGCGCAAACCCGAGGCTTTTGAACGCGTCAGCCTGCCTCTGAAGGTCGCCAAGATATTCGATGGTGATGCCATCCGGAATTTGGCTTGATGAAAGCGCTTTCTGTATATCCGCTCCCACCGAGCCGCTTGGTCGCCCGAGCACACCGGAGTTGACCTTGATGGAATTGAGCCGGTCAATTCTTTCCAGTGTGCTTTCACCCATGGTTTCCGAGATGGTTGCAAACTGGCTTAACTCGAAAACCTGCCCGCGCTGATTGACGAATGACAGCTTCCTCACATCATCAATGTTCGATTTATCGAATTTATCAAGCGTTATGTTGATGTCATATTCACTCCCTCCCTGCCTGAATTTGCTTCTGTCAAATCCCCTGAATGCGATTTGCAGTGAATTTCCAACATCGGCAGCGCTGATGCCAAGCTGCGCCATCCGTTCGCGGTTTAATTTGACCTCGATTTCGGGTTTCGGGTCTTTCACGGAAAACTGGATGTCCTGCGTTCCTGAAATATTCTTCATCACTTCCTTAACGATGTTTGCCGTTTCCCGGATTTTGTTAACGTCCGTTCCCTTGATGGCGACTTGTATTGCCGCTTCGGCAGTTTGGCCGGTGATGTGAATCTGATTGACCGTTGCTTTCACCCCGGGAATTTTCAATATCTCCTTTTTGATTTCAGCGCTGAAATCATCAGCCGAGATATTGCGCTCTTTTTTGTCAACCATTTTCACTGTTAGCTCGGCAACATTGCTGTTTGACGCCATGGAACTGAAACTGCCTGTGCCTGAGTAGCCAACGTTGGAAAACACGTTTGCCACCTCCGGCCTGGCAAGCAATATTTTTTCAACTTCCATGACGATCTGGTTGGTTTGATAAATGGCGCTTTGCGGGGACGTTTCCAGCTTGATGCTCAATTCGCCCCTGTCGCCCGGAGAGATAAACGCCTGCCCGATGAAACCTGCCGGTACCAGCAGCGCTGAGCCTCCGATCAGCAGGATAACGGTGATAATCACCCATTTTTTTCTCGACAGCGACCAGTGAAGCACTTTGCCATATTCAAATTTCAAATAGTATAAAAATTTTTCTATCCACAGATTGATGGCACTCCACCATGTTTGCTTGCTCAGGTGCTCCAGCTTTCCGAAACGGGAAGCGAGCATGGGCGTGAGGGTGAATGAAACGACAAGACTCAGCAAGGTTGAAACCACGACCACCAGCGCGAACTCACGCAGGATGTTGCCAATCAAGCCGGAAATGAGCGCCATGGGAACAAACACCACCACGTCAACAAGAGTGATTGAAAGAGCGGTGAAGCCGATCTCATTTCTTCCTTCGATGGCGGCTTTGCGCCTGTGCTTTCCCATCTCCATGTGGCGGTAAATGTTCTCAAGCACCACGATGCTGTCGTCAACGAGGATGCCCACTACCAGGGAGAGCGCCATCAGCGTCATCAGGTTCAGCGAAAAGCCAAGCATGTTCATGGCGATGAATGTCGGGATCATGGATGAGGGAAGGGCCACGAGCACGAAAAGCGAGCTTCTGATACTGTGAAGGAACGCGAGCATTACCAGTGCAACAATGAAGACTGCGAGCATGAGATCGAACGTTACTGCATTCGCGGAGGCGAGCGTGTAGGTGGACTGGTCAACAGATATGTTGAATTTGAGATGTTGTGAAGCGTACTGCGACTCTATTTGCCGGATTCGCTGGCGCACAAGTTTGCTTACGTCCACCGCGTTCGCATCCGTCTGCTTGTAAACCTCAAGCCCGATTGAAGAATTGCCGTTAACTCTGTTGATGGTGTTTTGTTCTTCAGCGCCATCTACGATTTCCGCAACATCGCTCAAATAAACCTTGCTGCCGTCAGGATTGTGCCGGAGAACGACTTCGCCCAGTTGCGATACGGCTGTGAACGCAGCTTCATACCGTATGGGAAATTGCGTTTCTCCCTGTTCCACCTTTCCGGCAGGAAACGATTTGTTGGCGTTGTCAACAGCCTGCGCCACCAGGGCAATCGGAATTTTGTATGCCTTCAGCTTTTCGCGGCTGATATTCACTTTTATCTCGCGCTTGCTTCCGCCAATGATGGCGACCTGTCCCACCCCATTGACGTTGCTGAGTTGCGGCTTTAGGTTGTCATTGACTAAATCATATAGCTCGGAGGGTCCGAGGCTGGCTGTAACGCCAATCCGCAATACGGGAGTTTCATCTGACGAAAATTTGTTGATGACAGGGTTGTCAATGCCTTCGGGCAGTTGCGGCATGATCTGGTCAATCTTGCGCTGGGCATTCTGCTGCGCGCGGTCAACGCTGGTCGCTGCCTTCAGTTGCAACTGAACGATGGAAGCTCCTTCCTGTGAGGTGGACAAAATTTTGTCAAGCCCCTCCAGCGATGAAAGGGCATCTTCAATCTTTTTTGTCACCGTGCTTTGCACCTCTGAGGCGGATGCGCCCCTGTAAATGGTAACAACGCTGATCACATTCACCTCAAACTTTGGAAGCAGGTTATAGTTGAGCGAGCTGAAGCTGATAAGCCCGAAAAGGATGAGCGAAGAAAAGACCACCGTAATGAGCAGCGGACGCTTGATGGCAACTTCGGTAATTGTCATTTTCGATTATTGATTATATGTCCCCGTCATCCGGATTCTGCGGATTTATTCCACCACCTTCACCGCTGCGTTGTCGGTTAAGTTTATCTGCCCGGTTGTCACAACGATTTCATTCTCATCAAGCCCTTCCAGCACTTCTATGTTTTCACCCAATTCACGCCCAACTTTGATGGGGCGCATTTTAGCCGCGCCATTCTCCACCACATACACGTAGGGATTCTTAACACTCTCCGCCAATGCGCTCCGGGGAATCTGCAATACATTCAATTCTTCTCCAGTGGAAAAATCAACATAAACAAATGTTCCTGCCTTCAGGGAATTTGCGGAATCGTTTTCGAGCGTAATCTCTATGAGATAGTTATGCGTTTCATCTCCTCTGGGGCTTACGTAGTTGACTTGTCCTGTGAATATTTTATTGGCGAGCACATCGGAAGTCACCTTTGCGCTTTGCCCTTTCTGCACGCTGTAAACTTCAGTCTCACTGACTTGAACGCGCACCTTCAGATTGGAGACGTCCACGATTGTTCCCAGATTCATTCCCGGGTTCAGGAACTCGCCTTCTTCAAAATTTTTTTTGACCACCACTCCGCTTATAGGCGCCACGATGGTCGCATCGCTTATTTGCTTCCGCATCTGCTCAGCCTGGATTTTTGCATTCTCATAGTTGAAAATGATTTCATTTACCTGAACTTCCGTTGCAGCGTCTCCTTCGAGCAAGACCTGAAACCGTTCTTTATCTTTTTCGAGTTTTCCGATGGTGAGTTCTGTTTGCGCCAATGCAAGCTGTTTGAGCTTGCAATCAATCTGCGCCAGCGCCTGCCCCTTTTTAACTTTTGTTCCCAGCTCAAAATCCGTGTGCTCCAATTTTCCTTGCGCTGAAGCGATAATGTTTGCTTCCTGCTCGGGAATGAGCGATCCGGTTTTTGCGAGCGAGATTTTAGCGGATAAAATTTTTGCGGATGCAATCGTAACCGCAACGGGCATCGAACCGGCTCCGGCATCGGACGTTTGCTTTGAGGCAATTTCCTTTTTATTGAGAGCCAGCTTCAGCGCCATCAGCCCGATGATGGCCGCTATTGCCGCGAGCGCTATTATCTTGGGCTTCATTATCGAATGTTTAAAGGTTTTTGGCAAAAGTACCAAGCGTTCCCTTTGCCTTTTCAAGGTCAATCAATGCCGTATAGTAATTAAGCAATGAACTGATATAGTTTAACTGTGATTCCTTGTAGGCGGTTTCCGCATTAAGAAATTCCGCGAGAGGTATCACTCCCTGCTGGTACATCAGCGCCATGCTGTCAAACACTTCCTTTGCCAGTGCCATGTTAGCTCCGGTGGTCTTCATGTTGGATTTTGCCCGCTTCAGTTGGGCGGAGGCGTTTTGATATTGCA
>CAZCXH010000223.1:0-5897 GCA_964502525.1 uncultured Chitinophagaceae bacterium | reverse complement strand
CAATGATTTCATCCTCCGGCATTGCATGCTGTTCGTTTATTGCCATCTGCACATTGCCGATTGATGATTGTTTGGGTATTGCCGGGTTCCAACTGTTATTGACGTCACCGAGCTTGATGGCGATGAAATCCTGATCGGTTTGCGATTCGGTGAGGTTGCTGTACGTGCGGTTTCTGGGAAATGGAAAGGGTGCGAGCGGGTTGGAGAAAACATGATCGTGAGGCACAAATGCCCACAGCGCATTATTGGGAAAGGTGTTGCTCACTGCGAGTATGACGGTACGAATAAGAACAATATCCAAGGTGCTGACGGTGGATGATGCGTTGACATCGGCAGCGATGATCTTGTAGGGCGATCCTAAGCTCTGCATGGCGAGGATATGCCGCTGAATCATCAGGATGTCGAATGTGGAGATGCCGTTGTTGGTGGTCACATCATTGCTCTTAGCAGGGGTAACGGTGTAAGAACCTCCTTGCTCGACCCGCAAGCTATAGAATCCGTCATTTGCCGTGAGCACCGATTGTGCTGAAGTTCCGGTGAGTTGCATGGTTACCGTGTGTACCGGTGTTCCCGTCTCTGTTGCTATTTTACCTGCAATCACCAAACCCTCGTCATCCGGCTGCTGAAAGCCTTGAGTCAGATAATAGCTTCCATTCTGAAAGGTATGTGTCATCAGCTCTCCGGTGGTGGCGGAGAGGCTATAGCCGCTGTTGGTGGTGTAGCTGCCGTAGGTGGAAATTACCTTTGGGGCGAGGGATTGTCCTTGTAATAGAGAAGTTGAGGTTGCAAACAACAATACAACGGAGATAAGTTTTTTAGTTTCGCGTTTCATATTGCTCACTTTTATTTAAGCATTTAATAAGTCGTCCTTGCGCATGCATTGATTGATGCCTTGAAGGTGCACCCTGCAACTGCACGAAAACCGGCTTTAAGCTTAACTCCATCAGGAGCCGCAAATTCCACGTTGCCGCTTGGTATTGTAGTAGTGCAGCCGCCTCCTCCCTCAACTGTGCTTATTCCCTTATATGTTCCGGTAGTTAGGGTACCGCATACCTGCCTGTTGTACTTGGAACTCTCCGGACCCACGCCCACCGCATGCCATGCGTTGGCGGTTTGAAGAGTCTGATTGGCGCAGGAACCGAAAAGATCAACAGCGGATTCAATAGAGCCAGCTCTTGCATCAAGATAATTATCCGAGGAATTCAACTTAGCTGTCAGGTTTCTATATGCAATATCTCTGGCATCGTCTCGTCCAATGCCTGATACTGACCAGGCATAACCATTCCCCGCAGGGGCATGAGCAGTAGTGCCGTCATTCCACCCGCTTCCACCTTCAACGAGGAGATAAAACCAATGATTCTGGACACCGCTATTTGTATGTACTCCCCCATCATCATTCTGAGTACACCACAAACTTCCATTCGAATAATCACACCAAAGATCACCCTCATATGTATCAGGTTGATCTTCATCATTTGGATCGATCAGACTCCTAATTACTCCCCGGTCCGCTCCAACAAGCCAATCATTAGGTGTACCACTTCCTAATCCATAATCCTCCACCATTTCACCAAAAATATCTGAAAAAGATTCATTTAAGGCCCCTGATTCGTCTTGATAAACAAGGCCGGCTTCCGTCTGCGTTACTCCATGCGTAAACTCATGTCCGATAATGTCGAGTGTATTCCAATCATCAGCAGGATCATTGGGCGTATCGTTGTTTCCAACTTTCATCTTCCCAGTATTCCCAATAGAGGACCATGAAGCATTAGCTCCGTAGGGATTTCCATTCGGATCAATGAAGTCATCATAATTATTGTAAATATCAATCCAGTAAGGGTCGTTAGGGTCAGGATTCCAGCTTTTTCTTCCGTGCCGGGCATTATAATAATCCAGCGTCTTGTGAATGCACCAATGCGTAGTAACCCCGGATTGGTCATCAGAACTTGTCCATGTATTATTAGGGTCCCAATACTCGTCATTGGCTCCGTTATTATAATTGAAGGTATGCACCAGCGGCTCACCTGCACAATCATCTTTCAGATAATATTCACTAAGTAAATTTTTGGCAGTATGCAGATCTTTCCCGCTGCCATACCATGTGGTAGTTCCTGTGCCGTTATCGCAGGAATAAACCAAGAGCAGCGTGTTAACAACTCTTCCATTTTTGGCATCAACAAAAACGGTTTGCGCTTTTACCATGGCTTTGTCATAAATATCGAATTGCCAGGTGAATTCAAAATTGGCAATTGCAAACTCTTTAACTCCCGGTTTCTTTACAAAAACCAATTCTCCCTTAGGATAATGAGTTGCGTTAGAGTCACCGGTTCTTTCTTTCAGCCTTTTTTCTTCCTCCGGATCTTCCCATAGGTAAGGCGGGGCGTTTACATGAGATAATGCAATTTGAAGGGCGCTGCTTTCTGAAAAGATTGGACTAACATCTTCTCTAAGCCCAGTGAGCAGTTTCCCATGTGCGCTGTATGTAATGCCTTCCTTGTTGACATGCAGCCGGTATCCGCCTCCACTTATCTTAATGCCTCTGTAATATTGCCTATATTGGTAAGAAGTGAATCCAAGGTGGTCTTTCTCCGTGCTCACCAATCTCATCTCATCATCCGCTGACAATCTGAATGCCGTTTTGTAATCTTCGAAAATGGTAAGTGGATTGATGTTTGCGCCCGGCTTGAATTTAATCCATCCCTCTCCGCTGCTCTCCTCCGCAATCTCTTTCATGTGCGGGGTCCAGAAGTTGTCTTTTGATTCCTGTGCTTTAGCATGAAAGCAGAAGAAAAAGGCAAATGCCAAAGTGAAAATTATACACCTGTTCATAAGCCGGATTTTTAGCGGTTGTTATTCTCGACTTTTTTCAACTCCCGCACCTCGTTTTTCAAAGCCTCAATCTCCTTATTAGCCTCAATCAGATAAAGCGTCAGCTCCTCGATCTTCTCCATCATCTTCGCCTGGAGTGTTCCAACGCCAATGCCATTTTCTTCAATATCAGCAGCGGAGGGAATGCCGGGGAGGTGTTTTTCCTTTTTAATGCTTAATTCCAGTTCGTCCAATGACATCAGTTGATAATTTTCATCGAAGACATAGTCAGGAAACGGAGGCAGTTTCACCTCAAGTTCTTTGCAATAAGCAGTGCCGCTGGAATTAATCTTCATTACCATTGCTCCATTTATATGGAACGTGATTGGCGCATTAGCCGATTGTGATAGGAAACCGCCAACAGTAGGATCGGAATTGTTAAAGTAAACGCCTCCACACCTTAGTGTATTGGTATTTAAATCCAGCTTAGCCGAAGGGGGTATTCCTGCACCGATTCCGATATCGCCATTTTCGGTGATCACCATCCGTTCAATCCCGCTGCTGCTGCTGTCACCCGTTAGAAAACTAATGCTGCCTCCGTTTCTTGCTCTAATACCTATTACACCACCTTGTTTGGTAAAAGCGGTGGTTCCGCCATATTCTTCGATCCTCCCTACTTCTGCTCCCTGAGAGTTATAAAAGCTGATGTAGTGGTCGCTTGAACTGTTAGGCAGAACCCTTACCTCTCGTCCGCCTTTAACCAAAAGTTTTGCGTTGGGGCTTGATGTATTCCCTATTGCTACATTTCCAGAGTTGCTATTATAAATGTCAGTGGCATTTTGGGTCCAAAAGCCCGCTCCACCGGTTAATGATGTACCCGCCACCATTGCGAAAGGCACGGTGAGCAGAGGCTGTGTGCCCATGTCGAGGTAGCCGCTGCCGAAATCAGCTTCCACCTTCATGCTGTAAGTGCCGCTTGCCCAGTTAATGTTGGCAAAGGTTCCCGTTACAGGTGTGCCGCCACCGATGGTTAACGTGAACAGCCCGAATGCATTCGTGGAAGCAGTATCCTTTTCAACATACACAGTCGTGCTTCCATTTTTTATAGTAATCTGCACCGGCAGCGAAGCAAGGTTGGGAATTGGCAATCCAGCGCCATCGCGCGCCACCGCCTGATAACTGAAGCCCTGCGGTACCTGGGCAGTTGAATTTACGGGCATGAACAATATCATGCAGCCAAGAAAAACGAATAACAGCATTTTAGTTTTCATAGGTGATTGTTTTTATGGGTTGTTAGTGATGCGCTTGCTCTACCCTTTAAAGGTGAAGTAAGCGCAGTTTATGATTTTGCTTGTTTTGCTTTTCAAAAGCAGGTGAGCAGGAAGCAGGTGTGTCGGGTGTCGGGTGTTGGGTGTTGGGTGTTGGGTGTTGGGTGTTGGGTGTTGGGTGTTGGGTGTTGGGTAAGGAAAAAAGAGCAGACAAAATTAGCTCCTGAAGGGAGAGCTTTTTACCGCAGTAAGGCACACCTAAAAACATAGGCGATTGCGATTGGATATGTAAACGTAAAAAAGTGTAAAAGTGTTTTCGATATTCAAAGGAAAATGATGAAAATATTTTTGCACTGCGAGAACACATTATTTCTGCATGTTTAAAAAATCAGTTTTAATGCGTAGGTAAAAAGTGAAGCGGATTGCTTTATAAAGAACCCCCGGACTGGCGCGAGTCTGTAGTCCAGCTTGAAGCGGGAGCGACTCGTGTCCAGCATATCGGTAAGTTTCAATCTAAAAACTTCCCCTTGCTGGCGCGAGTCTGTAATCTAGCTTGAAGCGGGAGCGACTCGTGTCCAACATATCGGTAAGTTTCAATCTAAAAACTTGACCCCCCCCAACTGGCGCGAGTCTGTAATCTAGCTTGAAGCGGGAGCGACTCGTGTCCAACATATCGGTAAGTTTCAATCTAAAAACTTGACCCCCGAGCTTGTTGTTTCTAAAGAAGAATCACCGATTGGGTGGTCACGAGTCGCCAGCGCACAGGCTATGCCACAGACTCGCGCCAGTCAATTGTGAATTGGTAGCCGAGGATGTTTTCAAAGTCTTTTACTTTAATAGGGACTGTGATTTCGTCATCAGATTTCGTCTGGTATTTATCTATATCTAAATATACTTCACCTATCGCAGCCCTCTTTGGAATAGCGGGATTCCAACTGTTGTTAACATCACCAAGCTTAATACCGATGAAATCTTGATTAACAATATTGGAATGAAGATTACCCCTTGCTGGCGCGAGTCTGTAGTCCAGCTTTGAGTGCACGCGACTCGTGTCCAGCATATCGGTAAGTTTCAATCTAAAAACTTCACCGCTAATACGCCTGGTCCCTGTCCTGCATATTGACCCGCGCTGCTGTAAACGTAGTGATGCGGCTCATACACTATTCCCGCCTCCACCGCATTATTATGAATATAATTCAGCTTTTGGTCTATCACTTCATTGCTGCTCAATTCTATAGGGTGATTATCGTGCTGCCAGAATTGATAGTGTGTATTCTGGCTGTTTGCTTTTCCGGCTTTTTCAAACATTTGCAGCAGCCATTCCCGCCTGCTTTCCTCAGGGTTTTTCATTATTGCACCGATAATTTCAAAGGCGGTAAACTTTTTCATATCGCGTAAAATATTTTCCAATTTTTCTTTTCCGCTGGTGGCAGCAATTAAATGAACATGGTTGGTCATCAGGGTGTAGGCATATAGCTCTAATCCCTTTTTAATCACGCAATGCCGGAGGCTTTCGATTATAATGTCTTTATAGAGATTCCGCGTGAATACATCAACCCAATTTATAGTGGCAAAGGTGATGAAGTAAAGTCCTTGCGGATTATGAAATTTATATTTCACGCTCACGGATATAAAAATACAGAGCTTGTTGTTTCTAAAGAAGAATCACCGATTGGGTGGTCACGAGTCGCCAGCGCACAGGCTATGCCACAGACTCGCGCCAGTCAATTCTATCGCTTCCCGCTTGTATTCTCGGGTATTCCCCCCCCCACTGGCGCGAGTCTGTAGTCCAGCTTGCAGCGGGAGCGACTCGTGTCCAAC
>CAZCXH010000222.1:0-5915 GCA_964502525.1 uncultured Chitinophagaceae bacterium | reverse complement strand
GAAGCGCTATGCCTGATTATCAAGCAGTTAACGCGATTTGCTGTCAAAGTTGAGACGAAAGTATTTTATTATATTTTTCTATTTTTAAATTATCCCGAAACAAGTGTAAAAAACGAACTGTGATCGGTCCGAAGAACTCCGGACTCCTTCGGAGGATATGCCATCGGGTACTATTGGGTAAAAATCCGGAAACCTGTTTACCGATGCTATAAATTATAAGTTTATTATCCAGCCGCAAACAGAAGTCAGTTGCTTGTCGTTAGTCAAGTTTGCAGCGTTATTCATTGCTCCGCTTGTAAGTTGCTTGAAAATTTCAACTGCCATTGCGTTTTCAACAGCAGCGCCAACAAAAAATGTTTGCGGATTCAATCTCTTTTTGCTGAAACTTGTCCTGATGCGGTTTAAGGCAGAGTTGGCAGTTTTCCAATGTTCGTCAGCGCCTGCGGGGTCAATGCCGCCTTTCAATTCTCCCAGCGCGATGTATTTATCCGGTTGATGGATAATGGATTGTTTGCCGGATTTCAGGCCGTCAACTTTGGCTTGTAAAATTGAAAGGTCAACATTCTTATTAACTAATGGTACAAGAGTATTTAATATCAACAGCCTATCAGCTTTCTTTTTCCAATAGATAGCTTTGATGCGTTTCTCAATATCGGTATCGTCAGTTGGCTTGTCCAGCCAGGCATTTGTATCGTTGTCTTTCCATTTATAGTTGATGCCTGCAAGATTGAAAACAGAAATCAATGAACGCAGAAACTTTCGTTCTCCGAGGGAACCTGCAAGGTTTCTCGCTTTGCCTCCAAGCGCATCGCCCTTTGTCAACAAGTAGCGGTAAACCAATTCATCAATAAAATCGGCTCCGGCAGGTTCAAGAAATTTCTCAATCAATTCAACGATGGCAAGAGTTCTGTCCTCCTCAGTAAGATAATTCAACGACTTACCGGAAAGTCCCGAAGCAGTGAGCAAGCCAATCCGTAAATCCTTAACCTGTAAAAGGTCTTTCGGCTTCTTCACTTGCGAGGCAAGCGCTTTCAATGCTTTCGCTTCTTGGATGTAAGGAGCGGCAATATAATTTTTCTCCAAAGCCATTGCGATAAATCCGACTCTGGTTTCTTCTCTGGAAGTGATTAAATCATTCGCTGATTTTATAAGGGATTTACCGGCTATCTTTTTTGCCATAAGTAAACGCATTTGCGGATTTCGGTTCGCCCATAGTTGCCCATTTGCTGACTGCTGTTACCCTTGCCCTTCGGCAGCACAAAAATTTTATTGATGTTGAAACCGAAGTTTTCTGCAAACTCGGATAAGATTAAGTCAACCGGGATTTCTTCGCCACCGTAACGAACATTATCGTTTACCATCACGCAATAGCCTCCGCTCTTTGTAATACGCGCCATTTCATAAACCACAAAACACAACTCAAGAAAGTAATTTTTTACCATTCTCGGAATATTGTTGTTATTGAGTTTCTCCAACTTATTCAGCTCGTCCAGAACGGAATTAACTTCCGTCATTGCAGTTGAACTGTTGTAAATCTCAATTACCTTTTCAAAAGTGTTCTGTCTATTGATAGCAGAATAAAACTGTTTGAGATAATCAACCTTCTCTTTGTTTTCAACGGTGCAGGACAACATCTCTTGCCGAAGGTTACGCACTTGTTCGCTGTTTCGCCCGAGATAAACTAATTCCAAAGCGTAAGTCCGCGTGTAATCGTAACGATTGCAGTAGGGTGGAGAAGTAATGATAAAATCAAAGTAGGCATTTTCAAGTTTCGGCAATTTTTCCAAGCACGAACCTTCAATAATTTTTACCGGAAATTGTTTGTGCCTGTTGCCATTTGAAGAAAGTTGCTCAAAAAGATTTACAGATTTATTCGGTGCAAGGTCAGTAACAATTTGCTTGAGTTTGTATGTGAGCGCTTCTTTGAATGAGAGAATTTTTCCCTTGTCAAATGGCTTGCCCGAAAGGTCTCGCTTGCTTCGATAATCCCAACGCAAATACTGTCCGTCTTTTCGGGTGAAACTGATTTCCTCTAAAACGGAGAAAGCGGCAAACCGTAAAACGGTTTGCGTTTTTTGGTCTTTAATTTTTGAGCAATAGCTCAAAAATTTATTCAGCAGGATTTCAGTCTCCTCTGAAAAAGCCTCTTTGGTAATTGAAATGTGGTTGATGCAGTTCTCGTAATCCGCAATCTTTGAAAGTTCAGCCCACAGGTTTTTTACAACTGCACGAAGTTGGTTAATGTCAATGTCATTTAATGCTTCTCTTGTCTGCATGACGAAAACACCAACCGGAAGAATTTCAACTCCGTACGATTTCCATCCAAGTTCCTGTCCGGCAAAAAGTGTTGTTCCTGCTCCGGCAAAAGGGTCTAAAAGTTTGCCTGGTTTCTTTCCATATTCCGCCAGGAAGTATTTTACAAGTGCAGATGAAAAGCCCTCCTTGTATTTGAACCATCTGTAAATGGGTTCGTCCTTGTTCGCCTGAAAACTGACAACTTTCCGGTTCAAATTGTAGGCGGTCTCCAACCTGTCAGATAGTCTCTCGTACAAGATTTGTCTCTCGGTGGGGATTAATTCCGCTGCTTTCGTCATACATACGAAAGTAACATTTTCAAAGTCAAAATTTCATGGTGTCATTAGACCATTGGTGAGTAGCAATGTTGTTCAGAGTATTTTCTCCAACCTGCAATCTGACTTTTCGCAGGTTTTTTTCTGAGATAAAACATATATCCTTTTGAGTTAAGTCATCGTAAATCCTTTCAATGGTTTACAACTTTGTTGGCGAATTATGAATTATCACGAGGCAACGGTATGACAAACTTTAAAGACTTCCTGAAATCAGGGCATCAGCCCACGTTGTGGGCATCCTTTCTCTACTTTGATTTCTGCTTTGCCATCTGGGTGCTCAACGGAGCAATGGCGCCTTTCATCAGCGAAACATTTAATCTTTCTCCCGCTCAAAAAGGATTCATGGTATCGGTGCCGATTCTTGCCGGGGCGCTCATGCGTTTTCCGCTCGGTGTGCTGGCGCAGTATATCACGCGCAAGGGAGCGGCTTTGGTGGAAATGGGCATGATATTTTTGGGGCTCATGTATGGTTACTTCATGGTGGATACATTTTCAGAAGTAATCAACATGGGCATCATGTTGGGTATTGCTGGCGCTAGTTTTGGCGTTGCGCTTTCACTGGGAAGCGGCTGGTTCCCTCCGAAATACAAAGGGCTTGCGATGGGTATTGCAGGCGCGGGCAACAGCGGAACCGTGTTAGCCATGCTTTTTGCTCCTCCGCTCGCCACGCACTTTGGCTGGCAGGCAGTTTACGGCATGGGCGCTTTATTCATGCTGCTGCCGTTTTTTGTAATGATAATTTTTGCGAAAGAACCCCCCGATGTGCACAAGCAGAGTTTCATGGAGCATATCAAATGTCTTTTTGAAAAAGACGGATGGGTGTTTAACCTTGTTTATATCATCACATTTGGCGGATTTATCGGATTGTCGAGTTTTTTACCAACCTACTTCCACGACCAGTTTGGTGTTAGTAAAATCGAAGCCGGACAACTTACCATGCTTGCCGCGCTGATGGGCAGCGCAGTGCGCGTGGTGGGCGGGTGGATAAGCGACAGGTGGGGAGGCATCAACTCGCTCACGCTGATGTTTGTGATTATTTTGATATGCATGTTTATCGCCTCGTTTCAGCTTGATTTGGTATCCACCACTATTTTATTCATGATAACATTCGCGGCATTTGGCGCTGGAAACGGCTCGCTGTTTCAATTAGTGCCGCTGCGCTGGCCTGTTACCACCGCGGTTGCCGGAAGCATGATTGGCGAAATCGGAGCGCTGGGCGGAAGTTTTCTGCCAAACGCCATGGGGTTGTCAAAGCAATACTTCGGCACTTTTCAATGGGGATTCATCTCCTTTATGGCGCTGGCGCTCATTGCGCTTATCGTATTGCGCGTTGCACAGGAGAAATGGACCAAATCATGGGTGGATAAGGGCGGACGGGCAAAAGTAAAAACAGAACCCAAGCCGTTTATCGAAAGAAAACCTGTTACCATTCCTGCCGGACTTGCTGCTGAAGCGATTGTGGGCAATGGCGCTGCCTATCACAATATCATTTATCCTGTTGGCGGAAACTCTGAACTGGCTGACTTGGCAACTAAGCAGGCTGCATATCTCACCAAAACTACAGGCGCAAAACTTTCACTCTTATATGTGGAAGATAAATCATTCGGATTGGGAGCGCTTACTTCCGAATCGCCCGAGTGGAAAAACATCCGCAATGAATGGACGGAGGAAGGTAAAAAAATTCTGGATGCGGAAGAAAAACGGCTGGAGCAGTTGGGAGTGAAAAATGTAAACAAGTTGATTCGTCATGGCTATGTGGCCGATGAAGTTTCCACGCTGGCACAGGAAATACACGCTGACCTCATCGTGCTTGCATCGCAGAAAAAATCGCCAATCGGAAAATTGTTTATGGGCAGTCATACGTACAGCATTTTCACTAAGGCGCCATGCCCGATTTTAAGAATTGTCAGATAACCAAATAAAAATAAACTATATGTCAACATGGCTTAAAAAATGGGAACCGGAAGACAATCACTTCTGGGAAACGGAAGGAAAAAAAATCGCATGGCGTACGCTGTGGATTACCACGGTGTCACTGACCATCTCTTTCGCAACATGGTTCATGGTCAGCGCCATTGTGGTGATGCTGCCCGGCATTGGCTTCAAGTTCACGCAAACCCAGTTGTTCTGGCTCGCGGCAATGCCCGGGCTTGCAGCCGGAACTCTCCGGGTGGTGCATACATTTCTTCTTCCTATTTACGGGACAAGGCATGTCATCACGTTTGCCAAAGCCATTAAGCTGATTCCCTGCGTTGGATTCGGATTAGCCGTGATGGATTTGAGCACGCCCTACTGGGTTTTTATGGCGCTCGCTTTCACAGCGGGTTTTGGCGGGGGAGATTTTTCCTCCCACATGCCGTCAACCAATTTATTCTTTCCCAAACGGCTGAAGGGAACAGCGCTTGGCATTCAGGCAGGCATTGGAAACTTTGGAGTGAGTTTAGCCCAGTTTATGACGCCCGCGCTGCTGGGCATCGCTTTTTTCGGGGCGCCCCAAACTTTTCAGAAAGTCAACCCCATCACAAAGGAAGTTATCGGCACATCAAGCATCTATCTCCAGAATGCCGCATTGTGGTATGTGCCCCTCATTGTCATCTGGACAATGGTATGCTGGTGGTTTCTGCGCAGCATTCCCATTAAAGCATCCGTCAAAGAGCAATTGGATATTTTCAAAGAAAAGCACACATGGTTCTGCACCGTTACCTATGTAATGACTTTCGGAACATTTGCGGGGTTATCCGCCACTTTTCCTATGATGATAAAATCACTGTATGGAAATTTTGAAGGCGCGCCCAATCCGCTGGAATATGCGTTCTATGGTCCGCTTATCGGCTCGGCAAGCCGGGTGCTGTTCGGATTTGTGTCCGATAAAACCGGTGGCGCGATTCTCACCACCATCACCGGCATCGGGCTGATGATTGGCACAATCATGATGACAACGATGGGATTAGTCGCGCCTACATCCATGGATACCTTCCCGATGTTCGTGGCGGTGATGCTCGGCATGTTCTTCTTTGCAGGCATCGGCAATGCAGCGACCTTCCGGCAGTATCCAATCGTGTTCCAGCACAATCAGCGGCAGGCGGCAGGCGTCATCGGGTGGACGGCAGCCGTGGCGGCTTACGGTCCGTTCGTGTTCAGCATCCTCATCGGAGCCGTAATCGGTGCAAGCGGCAATGCCAACAACTTCTTCTGGGGATTGCTGGCGTTCCTTGTTTTTGCCACATGGATAAATTGGAATTACTACAATAAAAAAGGCTGCGAAAGACCTTGTTGATTCATTAG
>CAZCXH010000221.1:0-6093 GCA_964502525.1 uncultured Chitinophagaceae bacterium | reverse complement strand
GCTAATGTTATAATGGCAACAGCGCCCATGTTGATCCAGTAAGGCGGGGCAAATTCATCGGCTCGAAGCTCACAGAATGTGAGACGGTAAAAAATCAGAGTGATGATGATAATGTAAAGCATGCAGCCTACAAGGAAAAGCGCCAGGGATAAAAAGAGAATAACTTCCTTCGGAACAGGAAGATGAGCGACCAACTGCGTTCCGAGTATAGAAACCGACTGGGTCGCAACCACCATCAGCAGCCAGATTCCATTCATCCCGTTTTCAAGGGATGGCTTGCCATGCCTGACGGTTATCATTATAAAGAAAAAATAAATAAGTACAACCCAAAGGATTAGTCCGACATAATAGAGAAGAGCGGCAACGTGATAGTTTTGCTGAATAATGATGAATTGGCTGCCGAGCACATTTGTTCCCGCCACCACTGTGAGAAAGCCGGGGCTACGCCCGTGGTCGGAAATATCTTTTACGAAATTCCGGAAGTAAAACAGCAAACGGCAAAGAAGCAATATCCACAGGATGCAATAGAAAATTATGTTTAAATAAAAAAGAGCTTCTCCGACAAAAGGAATTTCGAGCAGATAACATGCAATGGAAACAATGCCTGTCGCCATGGTCAGGGCAAAATAGCTCGGGAAGAGATTGGCGACTTCCCTTTGCAGGATGCCGATTAAAATATTGTGAGAAGAGAGTTTCATAAGTTCACCGGACAAAAATTGACTACACAAAGATTACGTCAGGAGGCTTATAACGCAGTTATAATCACCTTAAATAAAATTAATTTTTAAGGGAAGAAACAAGCCGTGAAGGAGCGCCAATCTTAAAATGGGCTTAAAATATCTGAAAGTATTTTAAGACAAATTAAAACCGGCTTAAATTGGGCAGGACGACTTCAACGACCGTGCCTTCATTGAGTTTTGAACGTATGAATATTTTTGCAGAATGTATCGCAATAATTCTCTGCACCAATGATAATCCTATTCCGTTTCCGTGAACGCCCAGTGCATTACTTCCCCTATAGAAAGGTTCAAAAATATGTTTAAGGTAGGATTGGGGCATTCCGATTCCTTTGTCTGTAAAAAGCAAAATGATGTTTGTTTTTTCCGATGCTATTTTTATATCAACCGTTTTATCATTGGAAAATTTACAGGCGTTGTCAATGATATTCATGAAGGCAGTTTGTAATAACCGTCCATCTCCTTTGCATACAAGGTATTTTTCACTGTCCATCAGCCGGTCAAAATTGATGTGTATGGTGTATTCCGGGTTTTGTTTGGTTATTTCATCCCGTGCGTTCCACAATATTTCATCAATCCTGACTTCTTCAAAATGCTGAAGAAATGTTTCATCATTGTTTGCCAGTTCCAATAAATTATTCGTCAGCGTTCTAAGATTTTTAATATCCTTGGAAATGTCCTGCAATACTTTTTTATAATCTTCCTTTTGCCTGTCTTTCATCAATGCAACGTCAATTTGCCCGTTGATGGCGGTTAAAGGATTTCGTAATTCATGGGAGGCATTTGAAACGAATCTGTTTTGAACATGGAAAGAGGTTTCCAGCCGTTCAAGCAGGTTGTTGAATGTGGAAGTTAATTGTCCGATTTCATCATCCTTATTACCTGTAATCAACCGCTGACTCATATTGCTGTAAGTAATTTTATCTGTTTGCCGCACGATGTCAGAAATCGGTTTCAGAAACAGCCCCGCATACAGCCAGCCGCTTATAAATATCAAAAGAAGAAGAGTAAATCCCCTGAAAAGAAGAATCTGCTTCAGATTGGCAATGTATTTTTTGCCGCGGTTGTCATATCCTGACGAAAATATAGTATAGGTGTTTCCCTGGTACAGATAGGTGAAACCGATAGATTCCGAATCTTTGTGTGAGGAGGTATATGGCTTATCGGCAGCAATGGAATTAACAATTTCCGAAGATGGAATTAACGCGGTGGAATCGCGGTATAAAAGGCGCTTGTAATCGTCATAAATGACAAAATTTTCACGGGTGAGCGCATGGAAATCGCTTTCTTCAAAATAATGCAGGCTCTCCGCACCGCTTGCAGTCATCAGCAATAATTTTAATCTCGTTATTCCTCTCTCCTCCAGGCGCGAATGAAAATCGTTCTTCCTGTAAGCTTCCGAGAAGTAATAAATTGAGAAGGAAAAAAAGAAGAGAATGATACCAACGATTGCAGCAAACAGCAAAGTGAACCGGGTCTTAATTTTCATGGTTCAGCCGTCTTTCATAGTATAGCCCATGCCCACAAGAGTGTGGAGCAATTTGACGGAAGAATCTTTATCAATTTTTTTTCTGAGAAAATTGATATACACCTCAATTACATTGGTGCCGGTGTCAAAAGTGATATTCCATATTTTTTCGGCAATCTCAGCCTTGCTTATCACCCTGTTTTTATTCAAGGCAAGCAGTTCCAGCAGGGCATATTCTTTCGCAGTTAATGCAATTTCCTTTCCGCCTCTCTTCACTCTTTTATTATGGGTGTTCAGTTCCAAATCCGCCACCTTGATAATATGGTCTGCGTTTTTGGAATCATCAGCCGTTTGACCGGTTCTTTTCAAAAGCGATTTTATCCTTGCGAGCAATTCGGGAAAATCGAAGGGCTTGACCAGGTAATCATCGGCACCGGCATTAAAGCCCTCAAGTTTGTCATTCAGCGTGCCGAGCGCGGTAAGCATCAGTATTTTCGTAACAGGGTCTATTTCTCTTATCCTTTTGCATAGTTCAATGCCGTTTAATTGCGGTATGATTATGTCCAGAATAATGATATCATATTTTTTTGATAAAGCCAGTTTCCTTCCGCATTCGCCATCGTAGGCAAAATCAACCTCAAAGCCGTTTTCCTCCAGGCCCTGTTTGACAAATTGCAATACCCGGGTTTCATCTTCAACAATGAGAATTTTCAGATTTTCCATTTCAGTCATAAACTGGTAAAAAGATAATGCAAAGCATGCGATTTCTATTCTTTTGGAAGTGTCATGCTGATTTTCAAACGGATTTCATCTTTGCTATCGTTCTTCTGATTTTTTGCGAAGTATTCGATATTGCGCATATCTCCTGTGAAATACATCTCCTGATTTTTCAGGATGTCGAACTGTTTTCTGAAGTTTTCGGTGAAGGTTGACATAGCTTTTGAATTTAGATACTAAATATAATGAGAAGGGGAACTCTATCAAAGTATCACAAATTGAATTGCACGCTGTCATGGTGAACGTAGTCGAACCATAGCGGGACAGCATACACACAACACTTCGACTTCGCTCGGGGTGAACTACCGCTCATTCCTTCATTTCCCCGAACTGCTTGTTGCACTATTCAAAATCAAATTCTTCAACCCTTCCAATTGGATTTTCAACTGTTCCACTTCCGTTTTTGTTGAAACAATTTCCTTGAGCTTTGTATTTTCCTCTTCCAGCATTTTAATTCTCCTATACAACTCCTGCGTAGCCGAGATATTCAATGCAGTTAAACCATCATAGTCAACTAAGGCTTTGTCGTTTACTTCCCTGCCGTACACAAAAATTTCACCGTTATTCCTGTCCATGTTCTCAGGCGCTTCGAAGCTGAAAGAATTTCCGCTGCAGGCGGTTACAACAACTTCGCTTCTGGAATTGTCAAAATGAATAATGCGGACTCTATCCCCGGTGTTTAATCCGGGATTTGTATCACAGGTTACTGTTGCCATTTCATTCTCATAAGTCACAGGAAACAGTCTGAAAATATCAGGCACAAAGTCCTTCGTGTATGTTACAACATTCGGATATACCGCAGCTACCTGCTGAGCAATTACTTTTTTATATTTCCTGTTGCCTTCTGCAATGCTGTCCTTCATGGTATAATCCGTTACCGCAATATCCAGGAGGGTTTTCAAATCGGCTTCAGGGTCGCTTTTGCCGATGATGTGTTTAATCCTTTCATCAGAAGAAACTTCGAAAGAAGTGGTTGCCCAAACTCTGCCAATAAACTTTGCTGAAATATCTGTGTTGGGACCGTAAGTTCCCTGATTTGCATTGTAGCTGGTATTCCAATAAGAACCTCTGGGAGAGGATACAGAAGTTGATACCGATGTGCCTTCTACATATAGAGGGAAATCACTCGAATTTGTTCCGCCAATGTGGACTCTCCCCGGGATGTAGGCATTATTCGCATAAACATCCTGGAATAAGTTGGTTGCACTTCCCAGGCGCGCGTATGTTGCATTCGAGCCGCCAATTGGACGCGCGGGTAATATCCAGACGTCATACGTGGCAGTGGCATTCGGGTCACCCAGATATAAGTTGCCATCACCGGCAAACGCAGCCAACTGTCTTGAAGTAGTGGCACTGGTGCCGCAGAAAAATTTGTGCTGCCCGGTGGGATTATCCACCTGGTAGCGCAATGTGCCATTGTTAATGCCTAATCCATAATATTGGTGGTCGTTGTTTGCTGTCTCCCACATTACAATTTTCCTGTTCACCGTGGTGTTCGCAAACTGCAGCGGGGCGTGGGGTGCCGTAGTGCCGATACCTACATTCCCGTTGTTCTTAATGATCATTCTCGTATCGGTGCCCGTAATATAGGAATTGTCATCTGCACCGTCATCGAGGATGAAATGCAGGTCAGCCCTTTTCCAGCTATAAATACCTTTTGCAATAATGGCCGTTTTCGTAACAGCAGTATTATGGTGGGTAAATTCCAACCCTAATTCCCCGAATGCAGTGCCGCCATCAGCACGGGTATCTGATATTCTGATTTTGCCATCTTGTTTGTATATCTCCAGGTTTGCGTTGGGCGCAGTGGTGCCAATACCCACGTTGCCATTTGAACTTACGGTCATCACTCTTCTTGAAGTTGATATGCTGTTTCCCCATGTATTAAAATGTATTTTCGAACCACTGGCATTATTCGTGGAACCGTAATTTCCAATTTCAATTTCCATCCCGGCAAAGCCATCAGAAGTATTGCCCGACTTGTTGCCGATGAAACGCGAACCCTGCTCACTTGGGTCATGCTGATTGTTATTGCCATGAAATGAAGTATAAATATTACCCAGCACATCCAGTTTGGCGTATGGCACAGTTGTTCCAATTCCGACATCCCCGTCACTTTCAATTCTCATCCGTTCGGCAGCAGAGGTCGCATTGTTTGCCGTGCTGAAAACTAAATTTCCATACACCTGCCCCGCAGCGCTTCCCTGCAATGACACCGTTGAAACCATTGCGCTGTTTGCTTGTCCGCCCCCGAACGCGTTATTCCAGAATTCCAAACGACTTTCCGGACGCGTGCCGGTTCCCGTCCAGTTGCTGCCGATGATGACTCTTGAGTTCACCGTGCCGCTGCCACCATCAAACGCTGCAACGACAGTTCCCACACTGGCAGAAGTAAGCCGTGCGCCTCCGCCATTGTAGATATGCAATGGTGCGACAGGGTCAATGGTTGAGAAATCGCCAATGCCCGCGTTGCCGGTGATATATTGATTGTCGGTTTTTACAGCCTGAGTGCCTGTAGTTGTGGCTTTCGTCCAATCGTTGCCTGCACTGGTTACCACTGTATTAGCGACATACCACCGTTGGGTCTGCGCAGAATATTGCAGCGTAACATTGCCATTGGTGGGAATCGTTTGAGCGGCAGCGCCCGGAGTGAGGATGCCGTTTGCTGCGTTGTTGTTGGTAACACTGAGGTTGATGGACGTAGTGTTCACCACGCGAATCAGTTGCCCGTCAACGCCATTGGCGATGCTGCTCAGTGTCATCGTACCGGTGGGCGAGCCAGTAACACGATAGAAACTGTTTTCCGCCTGCGTGGGGTTCAGCGTAACGACTACCGCAGGATTGTTACCCGACACCGCTATGGGCGCGCCTTCACGCAGCGCAACATCACCGGCAATATCGAGCCGCGCAGCGGGATCAGAAGTGCCAACGCCAACATTACCGGTCTGCGCCTGTGCCCGGAAAAAAACTCCGGTGAGCAGAAGAAAGAAAAGAGGTCTGAACATAAAAAGGAATTTACTATCTAAAATACGATTTAATCATTTCGGTTAATCCCGCTCTCGACTTTGACACTTTCGCGCCCAAAATTCAGACTGACCCCTTGATTTTAAA
>CAZCXH010000220.1:0-6144 GCA_964502525.1 uncultured Chitinophagaceae bacterium | reverse complement strand
CTGTATCCCTAGGCATCGAAACGCTCGTCAAGGAAAAGCAACAAAAAGAAAAGCTGACCCGCAAGGAGAAACTCGCCCGGCAGAGGGAGGGATCGCTGAAACACAGGCAGGATAATGTTTCGGCAGCGCATGTCCCTGTGCAAAAGCTCATTTTAGGATTGATGCTGGCGGTGGTTGCCTTCCTGCTTTACGCCAACTCGCTCAATCACGAATTCGTGCTGGACGACTCCAATGCGGTGACTGAAAACCACATCGTGAAGCAGGGCGTCAAAGGCATCCCCGAACTGCTCCGGACGGATTATCGTGCCGGCTACTGGACTGCGAAGGGCGAACTGTACCGGCCGCTGTCGCTGGTGATGATGGCGATCGAATGGGAAATCGCCCCCAACAATCCTTTTCCCGGCCATTTGATCAACGTGCTGCTCTACTCGCTCACCGCGTATTTGCTTTTCATGCTGCTCTGCAGAATGCTTCCGGGCGCATCGCTGCTCATTCCGTTTCTGATAACGCTGCTGTTCTCCGTTCATCCCATTCACACGGAGGTGGTTGCCAACATCAAGAGCCGCGATGAAATATTGTCGTTCCTGTTCGTGCTGGGCGCCTTGCACGTCATGTTGAATTATTTAAAAAATGACAAAATAATTTTATTGGTTGCCGCGGCAGCGTTCTATTTTTTATCATTCATGTCAAAGGAAAGCTCGATCACGTTTCTGGGCGTAGTGCCGGTGATGCTGTACTTTTTCACCGACACTACGCTAAAGAAAAATGCGATGATTGCCGCTTTCTTCATTGGCGGTGCCGCGATGTACCTTATATTAAGAAGGATGGTGCTCGGTGGAATCTCTGACGATTCCGATGTGATGCTGATTGACAACTTCCTGATTGGCGCGAATGAGTTTGCCACGAAAACCGCAACGGCAGTAAAAATTCTCGGGAAATACCTCGGATTGTTATTGGTCCCCTACCCTCTCTCGATTGATTACGCGTATAATGAGATACCGATTGTAAACTGGGCCGACTGGAAGGCATTGCTTTCCCTCGCGGTTTATCTTGTCATGATTGCCGCAGCAGCGCTGCGCTTCCGGAAAAAAGAGTTATGGGTGTTCGGAATCATTTTCTACCTCATCACTATTTCTCTTTATTCAAATATTTTCATCACCATAGGATCCGGATTCGGAGAACGTTTTTTGTACGTGCCTTCACTGGGGTTTTGCATCACGCTTGTCGCCCTCCTTGCAGGGCTGATGAAAACGGAACCGGCTAATCCGGGAGAGAACATGACATCAATGTTTTCGCGCAATAAGGTTCTTGCAGCGGCAGTCGTTGCCATTGCAGCGGCAGGCTCGGTGATGACCGTGCAGAGAAGCGCAGTGTGGAACAATCATTTTTTGATTTACGCAACGGATGTGAAACACGCGCCCAACAGCGCGCGGCTCCATTATTGGTATGCCAATGAATTCATGAAGGTGAAGGCGATGAAGGCAAAGACTGACGAAGAGAAGTTCAGGCTGCTCGATGTTTCGCTAAAGGAATATGACCGCGCATTGGAGATCTATCCGGACTACGCTGATGCTTACGGGCAGCGCGGGCTTGCATACTACCGGAAAAAAGATTATGACAGGGCGGTTGCCGACTACAAGAAGGCGATTGATCTGGAGGTAGGCCAGTGGAAAGTGTATAACAACCTTGGAGTTATTTACGGTGAGCGCAACGAGCTGGACAATGCAATGAAATATTTCAAACTGGCGCTGAAAGTTGACGACCGCTTTGCCGACCCTTACAAAAACATCGGGAGCATCTATTTCTACCGCCAGCAATATGACACTGCAATTCAGGAATACTTCAAAGCGCTGGAAAGAACCACCGTTGCCGACACGCAGGTAAGGCTCGATGTCTATACGTTCTTAGCGGAATGTTACAGGATGAAAGGCGATGAAGCCGCCCAGCAGAAATATGCGGCCCTGGCGAAGCAGGAAGCTGCAAGGCTCTAAGAGACTGTTTGATTTTAAATTAAATCATAATAACAGAATGATAATAGAACGCTGATGAAGCGGATTGTACTGATAATCACTGATTGCTTTATCCGCGGTCTTCCTATTTTTCTGCGTCATCTGAGTTCTATTTTAAATTTTAAACAGCTTCTAAGGCGTCAGTTCCTCAAACAAGGTTCAAAACAATAGTTGGCAGCGGTCCGCAGAATGACGGACTCCGTCACTTTGCGGCTGATCAGTAGGCAATAGCAGTCGCTTAGTTGATCCTCTTAATTCAGCTTCTTTATCTCAAGCGTTGTTGGCAGCACTTCGTTATTCAGGGCGGCTACGGTATTGCTGTCTGTATCGAGGCTGTAATACATTTTGCTATGCCTGTTCACTTCAAGATCTGCAAACACGTATTGATCTAATTTGACATAAACGAGATTGAACTCCTTCAACTCCCACTCGCCTTCCACAGCATAGACGAGCGAATCGTTGTAATAATAAGCGCCCGAGCAGGTGTTGTCTTCGCGGAAATCAACAATATACTTGCAGCAGACGTGGTTGGATTTGTAGTTCCGCAGAAATGTTTCCATAACATTGAAATCGCTTTGTCCCAATTCAACCTTCACCACCTCCCAGGTGCCATTAAGAATTTTATTCTCCTGAATTTTTTTGCAGGAATTAAATAGAATTAAAATTCCAAGCGATAATATGACAGCATTCGCGGCACGGCTCAGAGTCGTGCCACGAATAGCAAGTTTCGATTCTATCGAAAAAGTCATATCATCTTTCTTGCTTCGCTGCCGGTAAGCCCCGCCAGTCCACCGGCCAAGCCTGCAACCAAGCCGCAGACAAGAATCAGCGCCAGGGGACTTCCCAGGTGAAACAACTCCGCTATTTTTCCCGAAAGGATGGATTGGTTTCTCATATCAATGATCCACGCATAAACCCACCACACGATGGCGGTTCCTAAAAAACCGCCCGCGAATGATTGAAATCTTCCCAGCTGAATTGCCGTTCCCACCAAAGCTGCAGCAATCACGACAGACCACCACGGCAGAAAAAGCTGCAGCAATAGTGAAAGCATCGCAGTCAATATGATGGAAAGCAAAAATTTCATTTGTCAGGCTGAATGGTTGTGGTTAAAATAATTTTATCGCTTATATCTTCCGCATTTTTTAAGAACACAAGCGGATAGTATTCTCCGCTCGCCCATTTCATAGCGAATTCCGCATAATGAGGGCTTCCGGGATTGCCCGACTGGCCTCCCGGAAAAATGCCCCACGCTTTCACCGGCTCGCCCAACTCGACCACCATCCGCCACGATGCGCCATGTGTGCGGCTGGTGGCATTCACGATGTGGTAGTCGCCTCCTATCGGCAAATCCTTAACGTTGAATGCATCAATACCCGGAATATAGTGCGCAAGCCTTGTTCCCTTAAAAGCCGCCCATTCAAGGGTTTTCCCTGTTGAGTCGCGCCAATGAGCAAGTTCCATCACCGCATCGCTGAAAGCCTTTGGAACCAGATCTTTCAGAGTTTCCTTTTCAGGCGTTTGCCGATTATCCGCAAGCGCATGATCCGGGTTATTGATCATGAACGACACCGTGTTATAATAGTCGGGAGCGGTAAGTCCTTTTTTTTCTTCAGGGTCAAATTCGTCCCAAAGCGATTCATACAGCTTATTCCACATCACCGTGAAATAGGTTGGCCCAATAAGGCTGCGGTCATTGTAAAAATTCCAGGAAGCCAATTCCTTGAAAGCGACTGTTTCAATTTCATCGAGCGAATCAGGGTTGATCATTGTCAGCAGGTAAGGCAGCGCTTCGGACGCCATCAGGTTGTAGTTATCGTTTTGCAGTTTCATCAGATCTTCCGATGAGAGTTTTTCCTTTGAAGAAAGCACATTATTGATCCTTCGGTTGCGATAGTATTCGTAGATACCATTATAATAGTAAGGGTAAGAGGTGTCCGTGGGATGCTGGTTTGCCGAGCTGACAAACCCGCGCAGTGGATTTTTCACATGAGGGTTGTCTTCAACCGGGATGAATCCCTTCCACAATGCCGAAGATACCGTACCATCCTGAATAAATTTTCCTTCGTCCGGATTGCGCAGCACGAATTTCCCTTGTTCCTTAATGGCAATATCGCCACTGGCGGATGCGAAAGCGAAATTCTGCCCCGGGCACCCGTAATGGTTCAATGCCGCGATGTAATCATCATGGTTCTCCGCCCGGTTAAGCAGATAGAATGTTTTTAATTCATTGGATGTGTCGTGGGCGGTCCAGCGCAATGCAACGGCTTCCGCATTTTCATAATGCGGGAAATCATCATCATAACTGACGGGGCCATGCAGCGTGTAAACCACCGTGTCGTAAAACGTTTCATTCCCTCTGATTTTTATCTCCTCGATTATCTTTTTCGAAGCAATCCATTTCCCGTCAAACAAATATTCGTTTTTCGATTTATCCTTAAATTCAATCCTGTACCAATCCCTCACGTCCATGCTGCCATTGGTGACTCCCCAGGCGATGCTATCGTTGAATCCGATGGTGATTCCGGGCGAGCCGGGAATGGAAACTCCGCAAACATTCACGCCCGGTGCGTTCAACTGCAGTTGATACCAGATGGAGGGCATCTGCAGCCTCAGGTGCGGATCGTTGCACAAGATCGGCTTGCCCGTTGCCGATTTGCGGCCCGATACCGCCCAATTGTTGCTGCCAATGCCGGGAGTGAAATCCATTGGGACGAGGGACGAGGGGCGAGGGACGACATTAACTGAAAATACATTTCTCCGCTCACCCTCTGATTCCCCCTTAAGAGGGAATGCATGCGCGCGAGCCTCCGTCCCCCGCCCCTCGTCCCCCGTCCCAATGGTAGGAAATTCCGTTCCCACCGGTATCACCGGGTCCAAGCCTTCGGGGAAATCAGGGAAGAGCATGTTGAAAGTTTCCTTATCCAAAAATTTCAGCGCGTTGGAATATTCAATATCATAATCCCTGCCGGTAAGCATGTTTGCCATGTATTTCAGCAGCAGCGCGCTGTTATAGTCCGTCCATGGCTCGGGCTTGTAGTCGAGAAGCTTGTATTCCAGCGGAAGGTTTTTATACGAAAGAGAATTGATGAATGCGTTGACGCCTGCGGAGTAAGAAGTAAGCACCTGCTTCGCTACTATATCGTTGTCAAGCTGTTCGATTGCCTTTTTCGCAGCGTGGGGAATGCCGATGCGCCTTGCGCTCCTGTCATATTCAAATGCTTTTTTTCCGAATATCTCCGACACCCTGCCGCCCGCGGCAAAGCTGATAAACTCCATCTGCCACAACCTGTCCCGCGCAGTGACATATCCCTGCATGAAGTAGAGGTCGTGATCGTTTTTCGCAAAAATGTGAGGCGCTCTCTGCTCATCCATCCTCAGCAATACATCGTCCTGCAATCCTTTTATATTGTCAATAAAATCAGGACTCGCTTCAACACTTTCTGCATTTTGCCAAAACCCGGTGAACGGGCTTAGAAATTTTCCGGGCGGGGGAACGGATTCCATTTTGCCGTTCAGCAATGACGTTAAGGCAAGCGTAAGGGCAAGGAAAAAAATGAAACGCGCAGCTCTCATTGGCATAAAGCGGGCAGCTAAAATATCATTTCCGCAGTGGTTGTGGAAATCTTCTCACATGGCAGGGAAGCAATGCTAAGTAAGGCTGTCGAAATAAATTCCGCAATGCACACAATTGAACCACATAGGCACATAGGGCACAGAGCTATGTGTTCTATATGCCTATGTGGTAATTTTTTTCAGGATTTTTCAGGGCTCAATTTGTGGAAGTTATTTTGAAAATGTTCCTAATTGAATAAACAGCAACCTCGGAGCATAAATGATATCTGCTCATGCGAACGCCACATTATAAATCACCAAAGGAGTCCCTGCTGGAACCTCGCGAATAATCAAAGGGCAGTGATGGTGGCGCGTATGTGTTTCCTTTCCTCCGTTTGTCGCATTAGCAGCGCCCGCGTCAGAAGCTAACGGCCATCCATTGGCTTTTTGCTTCCGCGCGTTGACCGGGCTCCAAAACGAAAAAAGAGTTCTTAACGATTCGAACTCTAACTCGTTGCGTTAAATTGTTGATCCCGCCTTATCCCCAACATGTTCATAACATATTTTTTTTAATCTCAAC
>CAZCXH010000219.1:0-6191 GCA_964502525.1 uncultured Chitinophagaceae bacterium | reverse complement strand
GAATATGTTTCCACCATGAGCTTGATCCAGAGTACTTAAGTCCGCGGAGATTTCATGGTGTGATTGTCCCCCGTCTTTTAGCCTTTGGATAACATCTTTTATATTGCAATGGCTTGAGCTTGGGTCGCGGTGTATGCATGATACGGGTAAATTAGTCATGGAGGGTATTCTACCACTCCTTAACAACACAATCAAACTATATCAGCGTGGGTTTTTCTCCAAAACTCAGACTAACTAAATATGTCATGGATAGAAGGGATGGCAAACAGATTATTGGGTCCTAACGATACTCACGTGTATGATATAAATTCCAGCCTGCTGCCCTTGCTGCTGTCATTGATTTTCCCGCGCTCATAAGCCAGATGCCCGTTCACGAAAGTATGCGTCACGCGCGAGTGGAATATTTGCCGCTCAAAGGGCGACCACCCGCATTTGTATAGAATATTTTCCCGGCTCACTTCCCAGGGATCATTCAAATCAGCCAGAACAAGGTCGGCCCAATAGCCCTCGCGGATGAAGCCCCGTCCGTGGATGCGGAAAAGAACTGCAGGGCTGTGCGACATCTTTTCTGTAATCTTTTCAAGGCTTATTTTTTTCTGATGATAAAATTCCAGCATCGCAACCAACGAATGTTGCACTAACGGTCCGCCCGATGGCGCCTGAAAATAAGGACGTTGTTTCTCTTCCAGCGTATGCGGAGCATGGTCAGTGGCAATTACATCAAGGGTATCATCCAGCACTGCATTGAAAATCGCATCCCTGTCCTTAGCCGTTTTTATCGCTGGGTTCCATTTGATGCGCTTTCCTTCCCTCTCATAATCTTCATCACAGAACCACAAGTGATGAATACAAGCCTCAGAAGTGATTCTTTTTTTCTCAAGCGGAATTTTGTTTTCAAAAAGCTGCAATTCCCTGGCGGTTGAAATATGCAGTATGTGAAGACGCGCATTGTTTTTCTTAGCGAGAGCGACAGCTTTTGACGATGACAGCCAGCAGGCTTCTTCGCTTCTGATCATCGGATGAAATTGCACCGGCACTTCCTCACCGTATTTTTTTTTGAACTCCTCAGAATTTTTTTTAATGGTTCCTTCATCCTCGCAGTGCGTGGCTATCAATCCCGGGAAATTTCCAAATATCTTTTCAAGCGCGGCCTCATCATCCACAAGCATATTGCCGGTTGATGAACCCATGAATATTTTCAAGCCGCATACATTCTTCAAATCGGTTTTCATCACCTCTTCATAGTTGTCGTTGGCAGCGCCCATGTAAAAGGAATAGTTGGCAAGCGAAACCTGCGAAGCGCGATGATATTTTTCCTCCAGCAGTTTCTGCGTGATAGCGGGAGGCTGGGTGTTGGGCATCTCCATGAACGATGTGACGCCTCCGGCAACTGCCGCGCGGGATTCGGTTTGGATATCCGCTTTATGCGTCAGTCCCGGCTCGCGAAAATGAACCTGATCGTCAATTACACCCGGGAACAGATGAAATCCGCTGGCGTTAATTTCCGTGAATGACGATTTAGGATTGATTTCCTCCCCTACCCTTTCAATTTTTCCTTTGTCAATCAGAACGTCCCCGTGGAAAATTTTCCCCTCGTTGACAACAGCAGCGTCTTTAATTAGAAACCTTGACATGTTCAATTACCTGACAGGTTTTGAAAACCTGTCAGGTCTTAGCGTTTTACTGAGGCGGATGCGACAATGAATTAGCAATCCTCACCAAATAAGGATCAACGGTTTGATGATGCTTCGTTGCTTTCTCAAACGGCACGTGAACAATATCGCGGTGATTCACCCCAACCATCACGTTCCTTTTGCCTGCCAATAACGCTTCCACAGCCGCCACGCCCAGCCTGCTTGCAAGTATCCTGTCCATGCAGGAAGGGCTTCCACCTCGCTGCAGATGTCCGAGCACCACCACCCTGATATCAAAATCTTTCAGCTTGGACTTTGCTTTTTCGGCAATGTCAAATGCCTGTCCGGCATCATCGCCCTCGGAGACCACCACGATATTCGAGGTTTTTCCCCGCTCTTTGCCTTTTTTAAGCAGGTCAAACAATTTGTTCAAGTCAGTCTTTTCCTCCGGGATAAGAATCGCCTCTGCCCCGCTGGCGATGCCGCTGCGCAGGGCGATGAAGCCTGCATCCCTGCCCATCACTTCCACGAAGAAACATCTGTCATGAGAATCAGCGGTATCGCGTATTTTGTCAATTGCTTCCACAGCGGTATTGGTAGCCGTATCGTATCCTATCGTCAAATCAGTGCCATATAAATCATTATCAATCGTTCCCGGAATGCCGACAAAAGGAATGTCATGTTCCTTTGTGAAAACGAGAGCGCCCTTGAAGGTGCCGTCTCCGCCAATTGCCACGACACCGTCAATCTTCTCGCGCTTCAAATTGATGGCGGCTATCTCGCGCCATTTTTTTTCAAGAAATCTCTTGCTCCGCCCGGATTTTAATATGGTGCCGCCCCGCTGGATGATATTGCTAACCGAACGCGCCTGCATGGGAATAAATTCACCGTCAATCATTCCTTCATACGCGCGTCTGACGCCAGCCACCGCCAATTTGTGGAAACGCGCAGTGCGCACAACAGCCCTCACGGCTGCATTCATGCCGGGCGAATCGCCTCCGGAAGTAAACACTGCTATTTTCTTTATTTTTGGCATTGTCCAAAAGCTATTAAGTAATGAAACACTTTATTCGCTGCCTGTTGCTTGCCTTCTTCATAATATACTCATGCGCACAAAATTCCAGACAGGAACAAAATAATGAAAGTTCTGCGACACCTGAAAATGCAGAAAGCCATCAGAAACTAATTGATGATGGAATTTCCATCAGCGCTGAGTTGCAGCGGGTGTTGTCCGCTCATCTCAGGCGGGCGATGGAAGACAGCGGAGTTGCCTATGCGCTTAATTATTGCAACATGCATGCCTATCCGCTCACCGACAGCATTGCGCGGCTGCATGGAGTGAAAATAAAACGCGTTTCCCACAAGGCGAGGAATCCGCTGAACAAGGCTGATGAAAAAGATCTCGCTGTTATCAGTCGTTTTCAGTCGGCAATGGATAAAGGACAGCCGGCTCATCCGATAACAGAAGAGCGAGCGGAGGGAAACACATTTTTTGCTCCGATCGTGATTCAGGCTCCATTATGCCTGAAATGCCATGGAGCTCCGGCAATTGACATCGCACCGGAAGATTTCATCGCGATAAAAATGCTTTATCCCAATGATGAAGCTACCGGCTTCAAGCTGAATGACCTGCGCGGCATGTGGAAAATAAACTTCACCAAACAACAAGCGTTTTGATGAAAAACAGATTCGCTGTTTTTGTTTCAATAGCCGTTTTGCCTTTTGCAGCCGCCTTTCCGCAAGGTACTGCCATCCCGCTTAATTCAGATGATTACCATATTACAGATCGCTTCAATACTCAATTTGGAAAGACACTGCCCGTTTTTTGCACGGCAATAAAACCCTTCAGCAGGAAAAAGGTTGCCGAATACTCGCAGGCTGTTGTCCGCGAAAACATCACCGGCAACAGGCGTTTCAACCATGATATAGCATACGAATTCCAGGAGAACAGCGAATGGCTGGAAGATACCGTCATCAGGAGCAGGCGTCCGTTGTGGCGGGTAATTTACCCGGAACCGGCAAGCCTGTTTGCCGTCAACTCCGGGGGCTTCATTCTGAAGATAAATCCGGTTTTGCATTTCCAGGTGGGGGCGCAGGTGAATGGCGGTGAGTTCAAGTTCATGAACACGCGCGGGGCGGAACTGCGCGGATATATTAAAAAGAGGATCGGGTTCTACACCTATTTCACCGACAATCAGCAAAAAAACATGCAATATGTCCAGGACCAGATAGTCTCTGAGCCGCAAGCAGTGCCGGGAGAAGGTTTTTACAAAGACGGATTCCGTGAAACCGGAGTTGACTATTTCACAGCACGCGGTTATGTGGTGGTGAACGCTCTTGGGCATATTGACATCACGTTCGGACATGACAAGCATTTCTGGGGAAACGGCATGCGTTCCCTGTTCCTGTCTGACTATTCAAACAATTACCTTTTCCTGAAACTGCACACCACCATCTGGAGAATATCATATACCAATCTGTTCACCGAGATGACCGCCACTTACAAGCGCGGCTCCGACCAACTGCTCCCTAAAAAGTATGCGGTGTTTCATCATCTCAATTTCAACGCGGCCCATTGGCTCGACATCGGCTTGTTCGAAGGCGTGATTTTCGCGCGGGATGAGGGATTTGAATTACAGTATTTGAATCCAATCATTTTCTACCGCGCCATCGAGCAGGCGCTCGGCAGCCCTGACAATGCGCTGGTAGGAATGGATTATAAAATAAACATGTTTCGGACGCTCCAGGTTTACGGACAATTTTTATTTGACGAGTTCAACTTCGACCATCTCTTTTCTGCTGACGGATGGTGGGCAAACAAGATAGCGATACAGTCCGGACTGAAATACTTCAACATGTTCGGCATCAGCCATCTTGATTTTCAGGCGGAGTTCAACTGGGTGAGACCCTACATGTACACCCATGGTGATTCCGCCACCACCTATACGCATTACAATCAACCCCTTGCCCACCCTCTTGGCGCCAATTTCTGGGAGCTGATGTTCCAGTTGAAGGGACAAATAGCGCCAAAGTTTAACGCAAGGGCAGTGGTGAGCTACGCGGTGAAAGGCATTGACTCAACCGGCTCCAATTTTGGCGGGAACATTTTCCGAGTTGGGAATGCCAATACCGTCTATCAGGAATTGGGAAATGAAGTAACGCAAGGCGTCAAAAATAAAATCACGCTTTTCGATTTGCTGTTGAGCTACCAGTTGGAGCACCACCTGTATTTCGATCTGAACATGGTGATCAGAAGCCTGAAAAGTGATGTTGCCTCACAGAACAACACTCAAACGTATTTCGGCTTTGCCATGCGGCTGAATATTCCTTACAGGGGGTATTGGTTTTAGCAGATCGTGTTTCCCACCCGAAGAATTTGCTGATGTCCATGTCAATCACCCAGTCCTGCTTGTAGCAGTTCTGCCTGACTTGCTCTATGGCTTGATGTGCACCCTTCATCGGACGGTATCCATAAGAGTTTTCATGGAAAATCATGTCTATCTTCTTTTCCATGTAATCCTTCACTACTTGCTGTGCTATCCGGTCGCGTAGTGTCGGGATGCCTAATTTCCGCTTCTTGCCGTCTTGCTTCGGTATCTCTACCTCCCGCACGGCTTGAGGATGGTAACTGCCGGACGACAGCCTGTTCCAGATAGCATACAGGTTCATTAGCATTGCGTTATAAATCAAACAAAGTCAACTGATTAGAATTTTGTTCTTTGGGATATTGTAATGGAGTCTGCTGAAACAGTTGATTGACGGGCGTTTTTTCCAAAATGGAGATGCTCAAAATCTGTAGAATTTCGTAGAGCGATTGTTGGAGCATAAATTTCCTTTTTGCGATGGCTACCAACATCAATACAGACACGGCTATCCATATCTGTGTTTTGACTGCGTTTTCAGAATATCCCAAAAGGATTTGATTTTAAGATGTTGTTTAATCCATTTAATCCATTTTAAAAACAATTCAATCTTCCAACGATGTTTATATAGTTGCGCTATTTCGGTGGCTTTGAGATAAAAGTTGTTGGTAAGAAAAACCAGTTCCTTTCCGGTTTCTTCATCACGGAACTTGATCCGTCTGATTTTAGAGGGATAATCTTTGGACGCGTAATAGTTATTAAGCAGAATGGTTTGGTCATACAGTACGCCTTTTGTTTTGTCTTTCGGGTGCAAATACAACCTTCTGTAATTCATGTTGTCCTTTGCCCCTTGCAGAACAAACGTCCATCAGCTATTTCATTTCCGAACGGGGAAAAAGCTTGCAGCAGTCCGTATGCTGGTTGCTCCTGAAACATTATGATAAAGTTGTTTCCACACTACAATCCCACCAGAAAGCCCTGAAATATTTTTTTCATTTCATCATAAAATTATATAATACCCATGCGGAAAATTTCCCGCATGGTGTTAGTTGACTTATACAACTTAGGCTATGATATCTTAAGAATGAGTATGGTAACCTCCTAATTATTTGTATCAGTGACTTTAGCCGAGTAAAGATCCATTAGTACCTTAAAAGTAAAATCTTGACGCTTTTTGGCAAAAGATCAAATTGCT
>CAZCXH010000218.1:0-6234 GCA_964502525.1 uncultured Chitinophagaceae bacterium | reverse complement strand
ATCTGCGTTATCAGCATTCCATTTCTTATTCGAATTATGATATTCTGTAAATTTAAACTGTTTCTTATGGCTTGGCTACATTCCCACGCCAGTCGGGGGGCAAGGCAAGTCGAAAGACTCGCCATTATCAAAAAATCGCAAGTGTCCCTTCGGAACTCTCATATCTTCGATTTTTAGAAGATTTGAGGATTTTTTATTTATGCGGCAAACAATTCTATTTTTACCTTAAAATCTGATTGTATACCGAAACAACTCAGGTTTTCCGTTCAATTGAACTGAAGAATGTTCGGTATTAACCAAGAGTACGCCTCTTTCCTTCGGAAATTCGACTACTCTTGGTATAAATACTGATCAACCAAACAACCAATTAACCAAAAATGAATTTCCAGCTTACAGAAGAACACCGGATGATCCGCAAGGCTGCCCGCGATTTTGCGCGAAATGAGTTATTGCCGGGCGTCATAGAGCGCGATGAAAAAATGATTTACCCGGCAGAGCAGGTTAAGAAACTTGCCGACCTGGGTTTTCTCGGAATGATGACCAGCCCGGAATATGGCGGCAGCGGCATGGACACCATCTCTTACGTGATAGCGATGGAAGAAATCTCAAAGGTTGACAGTTCCGTTTCGGTGATCATGTCGGTCAATAATTCACTGGTGTGCTGGGGGCTTGAAACTTTTGGAACCGAAGAGCAGAAACAGAAATATTTAATCCCCCTTGCGAAAGGCGGAATGTTAGGCGCCTTCTGCCTGTCGGAGCCGGAAGCCGGCAGCGATGCCACTTCGCAGAAAACCACTGCGATTGACAAAGGCGATTATTATTTAATGAACGGCACCAAGAACTGGATCACCAGCGCAGGCAAAGCAAAAGTGTATCTGGTGATGGCGCAGACCAATGCTGAACTGGGGCACCGGGGCATCAATGCATTCATCGTTGAGCGCGATTGGCAGGGCGTCAGCACGGGAGCCAAGGAAAACAAGCTCGGCATCCGCGCTTCCGACACGCATTCGGTGATGTTTCACGATGTGAAAGTGCCGAAGGAAAACAGGATCGGTGATGACGGATTCGGATTCAAATTCGCCATGAAAACGCTTGCCGGTGGGCGGATAGGAATAGCCGCCCAGGCGCTGGGCATCGCTGCTGGCGCTTATGAGCTGGCGGTGGAGTATTCGAAACAGCGCAAGGCGTTCGGCAAAGAGATTTCACAGCACCAGGCCATACAGTTCAAGCTGGCCGATATGGCGACCGAAATAGAGTCCGCTCGCCTCCTGTGTTACAAAGCAGCCTGGCTCAAAGACCGGCACAAGGATTACACGCTTGCCAGCTCAATGGCCAAAGTCTTCGCATCAGAAACTGCCATGCGAACAACCGTGGAAGCAGTGCAGGTGCATGGCGGATACGGCTATGTGAAGGAATATCACGTGGAGCGCCTGATGCGCGATGCGAAGATCACCCAGATTTACGAGGGCACCTCCGAGGTGCAGCGCATCGTGATCTCAAGAGGAGTTTTAAGTTAATGCGCTGAAAGAACCCTTCGCCTGCGCTCGCGTCCCGCGAGTGCACGTAAAATAACGTGAGTTACGGATTACCACAGAAATAATTCCTTGAATTTCATTGCCGTCCGCTTCAGCGGACGGGATATTGAATCAGTAACCAGAGGGCTTTAGCCAAATTGTGAAATACTTTGGCTAAAGCCCAAAAGGAGAGTCTTCCTATTTTAACCGTCCGCTGAAGCGGACGGCAATGAAAACTATAAAACTATAAAACTATTAAACTATCAAAATAAGGTTGGTTTAATTCATAACTCACGTTAAATAACTTCACTCGCCAGAGGCGAGCGAAAGCGAGCGGGTTAATGCGCGGAAAGAACTGTTGACGCGAGCAACTGATGCTCGTCAATGTACCTCGTCATTTCCGCCCAACTTGCCACATTCAGTTTTTCGAAAATCCGCTTCTTATAAGTGCTGATGGTTTTGACGCTGAGCGACATCCCATGGGCAATGTCATTCACCTTCTTCCCCTGCCCAAGCAGCAGCAGCACCTCGAATTCGCGGTCGGAAAGATTTTTATGCAGCGGGGTATCCTTTTCCCCGGATGCCACCTCTCTGAACAGCAGCGACATCAGGTGATTGCTCACATATTTGCCCCCGCTGAATATAGTTTTTATCGCGTCATTAAGAATTTCGGGGGAACTGTCTTTGTGGATGTAGCCCGAGGCCCCCGCTTTAATCATGCGCACCGCAAACTGATCTTCCGGAAACATGCTCAGGACAAGCACTTTAATATCAGGATAGATGCTTCGCAGTTGCTTCAACACTTCCAGCCCGCCCCTTCCAGGCAGGGCGATGTCGAGAATGACAACGTCCGGGTTCGCTTTGCGAATCTGCTTCAGCAGCAGCTCGCCCGATGAAACATCCGCCACCACCTCGAAACCCGCTTGATCCTGCAACAACTGGCAAAGCCCTTTCCGCACGATTTCATGATCATCGCACAATGCAATCTTTATCATTTATCCAAAACATTTTTCATTGGAAAAATCACCTTCAGCTTGGTTCCTTCAGCCGGCTTTCCGGCAAGTTCAAATTTGCCGTTCCAGTTTTGAACGCGCTCTCTCATTCCGAAAATTCCTATTATATCTGATTTTTTCATATCGCTTTGCCTGATGCCAACGCCATTGTCCTCAATCTTAAGAATCAAGTCTCCTTTCTTAAGATGCAGGTCAAGCGAAGCTCTTGTCGCCTTTGAATGTTTTAGAATGTTTGTCAGCGACTCCTGGATGAGCCGGAATAACGCCACTGAAAATTCTTTGACGAATTTTTCATCTCCGAGGTTGGTTCGGAATGAACAGGTGATGTCTCCGCTTTCATTCACCTGCTCAACTTGCCACTCGATGGCGGGAATCAAACCAAGATTATCCAGCACCACCGGTCGCAGTTGATGCGCCAGCCTGCGTGCAGAACCGATTGTTTGAGCGGAGAGTTCAATCAGCGATTTGATTTTCTGCCTCACCAGCCTGATGTCAAATTCTTCCTCGTGGCGGCCAAAGTATTGCTGCAGCCAGAACATTCCCAGCTTGAGGGCCGTCAATTCCTGACCCAGCTCGTCATGAATTTCCATCGCGATATTTTTCTTCTCTTCCTCGCGTATGGTTTCCAGCCGCTGATACAGCGCTTTCAGCTTCACGTTGGACAGCCTGATTTCATCTTCCGCATTTTTACGATCGGTGATATCCAGCGCCATGATGATCACTTCTTCCCCTCCACCTGATGTAACGGGAGCCGCTCTGACATTGAACCACATCCGCTCGCCCAAAGGGTTGACTATTGAAAATTCCAGCGCGCCTGCTTTGTTTTTTCGCGCATCATTTAAAATGTTTTCTAAATCTTCTTTGCCGAGGTCAGATAGCTGCATCAGGTTAAAAACGTTTTTGCCGATGACGTATTCCGGTTGCATCTCCCGCAGGTGATTAATGAAAGTGATGCGGTTGTTTTTATCAATGGTTGCTATATATTGCGGAGCGTTCTTGACAAGCGAACGCCATTTTTCCTCTGATTCCTTCAGCAAAACGTCAGCTTCTTTTTGCTGCGTGATGTCGCGTATCAGCGCCAGCACCTCATTGCTGCCATAAGCTACAACCCTCCCCTCAAAATAATTGAGTTTTGAATTGCCGGACCTTTCGGGCAGGGCATAACTGAATGTCTGAATATCATTAGTCCGCAATGCCAGACTGATATTTTTCATGCACAGGGCAGCTACAGGCGGGGGCAGCACCTCATTCAAATTTTTTCCCAGGAAGGCTTCCGGAGGAACCAGGGGCGCGAAGTTTGCCGCAACCTTGCAATCCAGGAAAGTGCCGCTTTTGGAAAGGCGGAAAATCATATCGGGAATGGCGTTCAGCAGCACCGTATTGCGCTGCTCGCTTTTTGCAAGCGCCTGTTCCACTAACACGCGCTCCGTAATATCAGTGATGGAACCGGCAAACCCCTGGAAATTTCCATGTTCGTCAAAATCAGGAACGGCTTCGCCAATCACCCAATGAACATTTCCCTTTGAAGTAAGGAAACGGAACTCCAGCCGGGAGATTTTTTTTTGTTTTAATGAAGAACTCCACTCCTTTCGCACCCGTGATTCGTCATCCGGATGAACAGCTTTCATCCAGCCTTCGCCCGCTGCCTGCGATGAGGAGATGCCTGTTATTGCGCACCACTTGTCATTGACATAAATTGTCCTGCCTTTCTTGTCGGTCCTGAAAATTCCAACAGGCGAAACGGTGGCAAGGTGCTCATACTGCAATTTCTTTTCGCGCAGTTTTTTCTCAATCTCCTTTTTCGCGGAAATATCAATAACCGTTCCCCTGAACAGCTTCCGGTCGAAAGGCGGGAAATGCGACAAATAAACTTCTGATGGAAAGGTTTGCCCGTTTGATTTTTGGTGAACCCATTCAAAGAAAAGCTTCCTTTTCTTCAGCACTTCTCTTGAGTATTCAACTCCTTTCTCCACTGAAGTTTTCCCGTCAGGCTGAACGTCCGGTGAAAGATCCCGGACGCGCATTTTCAGTAATTGAGCGCGGCTATATCCAAAAAGTTTTACGGCATTTTCGTTAAAGTCGAGAATTTTTTCCGATTCGGCATCAATCACGAAAATAGATTCCTGCGCATTTTCCACCATGTTGCGATACCGCTCCTCGCTGTCATGCATCGCTTTTTCCATTTTCACCCTCTCCGAAATATCAGTCACGGAGCCGATGTAGCCAGCCACATTTCCTGACGCATCCAGCTCGGGCACCGCCTGGCAATACACCCATGTGATTTTCCCGTCAGGCGTGCAAAGACGATATTCTTTGCGTGACGGCTGCTTCTTTGCAGCAGCTTCCTCCCAGCTCCGCCAAACCGCAGGAAGATCATCGGGATGAATATTTTTTGACCATCCCTTTCCCATGGATTCATTGCAAGTCAGTCCTGACATCTCGCACAACCGCTCGTTGACAAAAGTGCAGTTGCCGTGCGGGTCGGTGGTGAAAATACCCACCGGTGATGCGGCAGCAAGGTTTTTATACCGGCTCTCGCTTAGCAGCAAAGCAGTTTCGAGTTGTTTGCTCTCAGTGATATCGCGGTAGTTAATAAGATAACCCTCAACGCCCGGTTTGTCCGTGAGGTCCATAGTACGTATCTCAAGCGCTATCCACGATCCGTTTTTATGCTTGACTCGGACGGCAGCTCCGAATGTTTCGTGCCTGAATTTTTTCCAGTGTTTCTGCGCTTCATGGAAAACTTTCAGATCATCAGGATGAAGCAAATCGAGAATTGATTTCCCCACTCCCGACTCCGGACGATAGCCGAGGATGCACAGCAGCGATGGGCTGTGATATTTAACGATGCCATCGAAATTGATGACGGTGATGCCGTCAAATGAATTCTCGATCAGGCTCCGGTACCGCTCCTCGCTTTCCGCAAGCGACCGCTGCGCCTGCAGCCTTTCGGTGATTTCGCGGAAGTTGATTAAGATTCCCGCAACCTTCGGGTCATCGCACAGGTTGACAGCCTGGGCTTCCATGTGCTTCCACGTTCCATCCTCGTGCCGGAACCGCACGATGTTGGTCACCGGCATGGAGCGCTGCGCCAATAATTTTTCCATAGCCGCGCGGCATTTGTGCTTATCATCAGGATGCACCAGTTCAAAGAAGTTTTTCCCGAGGCCTGCAACCGGGTCGTATCCCAAAATCCTGTTCACCGCAGGGTTATAATACCGCACGGTGCCATCGAGGTCAATCACGCCTACCCCGTCAAATGAGTTTTCCAGCAAGATTTTGTAAAACGCCTCAGAGTCTGAAGCCGTGATGATTGCGCTTTCGGAAGAAGCCTCGCTTTTCATTAATCGCGGTATTGAAACAAGGGCAGTTCTAAAAATTGCTCCTTTTAATGCCTCGCCTTATCCCTCCTCCTATTAATCCCTCACCATATATGAGCAAGAAGAAAAAACCGTTCATAATATTTCATCGAAACAGGACGGACTATCCCTCCTCTGCTTTCCCGGATTTCAGGACTTGTATTTTCAAATTTATGACAATGGACCTAAATGACATCCGGCAGGCTTTTCAAGGTGAGTCGTCCTGAAATAGGTTGACTGATTTTAGGGGTTAATCAGTCGGGTTGTTAACAAAAATATTTCTTTGAATCATCTTGTCTTAATTTTTTTGTGATTGCCCGGTGAAGCGGACGGCAGGCTTGTTGGGAC
>CAZCXH010000217.1:0-6310 GCA_964502525.1 uncultured Chitinophagaceae bacterium | reverse complement strand
AATCCCTGGGTCAATTTGCTCCGGAATGGGTGGGTCAGTTTGTCCGGAATTTGCATTATTCGGGACTGCGGGGGGAAATGTTGCTTACTTTGAAATACGCAAGACCGGAAAGAATCAAAAACTTTACAACCTTATTCACGTTTCTTATCTTTGGGGAAAAGGTTACACATGGTAGTTTCAGAAATAGAATTGTATGAACTGCTAAAAGCTAAAATTGGCGATAAAGAGGCCAGCGCTTTTGTCCAGATTCTAGAGAAGAAAGTTGACAAAAAATTTGACGAGGCTAAACAGGTATTGGCTACAAAGCAAGATGTAACCCAATCAAAATTGGATATGGTGAAATGGATGGTTGGATTTTGGATTGCTCAAATGGCTGCCATTATTGGCTTGTACTTTAAAGGATAGGTATTTATGCGCTCCCTTCTCCTCACCGCCTTCCTCACCCTCTCCCTTTCATTGCTCCTCGCACAGGTGCCGCAGGCGATTAAATACCAGGCTTGCCTGCCGAAGTCTGACGGAGGTAGGCGGTGGTGCGGGATTCTACGGGCAGCATGTTGGCGGATGCAAATGTTACGCTGAGGGTTTCGATTATTGACAGCGCTGCGGGTGGCGGTGTGGTTTATTCTGAAATACACAAGACGGGAAAACAAATTCGGATGACTACACTTACCAGATAACTGTCTGACTTAGAAAAAGAGCTTACTTAGTGAAATAATAAACATCAATACTGCTTCCGTAATCATTGGTTTCGCTATGTACAGTGTGAAGTTTCCAGCCCCTTTGGGTGGCTTTATTCAACGCTACAAGCGCATTATTAATATCATTACTTGATGTCAAAGCCTCAGGTTCTTGACCTACAGCGTACAAAGAACAACCTTTATTACTACAGTACATTATTGCTATTTGCTCATTTCCTGACTGAGCATCATTAGCCTGAGAAGTAGTACATGAATTGAATAACGGAAATAAACAGATTGTAAGCGCGATTATTATTGTGTTTTTCATAAAATTTTGTTTTTTGGTTTGTAATATAAAAAGGGTTCGCAAATGTAATAAGAATCTCCTGGTTGTACCATTGGACGGCAAGAAAGAAGGTTTATCATTCACCTGCCAATTGAAGCAATTGCTCGTACAGATTTTTAGAAATCCAAAACCCGGTTTCTGTCACCAGGGTATCCATCATCGGTTTAATGGCGTCAATGTGATTCTGCTTTTTGGCTTTGAGCAGAACGCCCAAAACTCCTACCACCGCCAATCCTTCACTGCTCGCAACAGCCCTGCCTAATTGCTCATCAATGAGCAGGTAGTCAGCGCGAAGTTCCTTGGCGAGAATGATTGCTTGCGCCTCCGCAAAGTGAATGTCACGCGAAACCAGTTTCGATACTGAAGCCGTATCTGCCGGAGATTGCACCCGCATCCAATTCTGGCTTTTCAGGTATTGCTTCTGTTCATTGGTAATTCTCGAGTTAAGCAATTCTGTTTCCACGCCTGCGGGTATGACAACTTCATTGAATAGCAGCGGTAAAAGCCGGAGTTGATGCAGATATATCAAACTTAAAATCGGGGAGGTATCACTTACCACTATCATTAAGCATCCCGAGATTTTTCATATCCTCGTTTAAGTCGGCAGTAGAATATTTGAATGGAATTTTTCTTTTCCCCAGTTCGCGTAAAAAATCTTCGCGGGTTAACCCCGTCATTCTTGTTCCGGCATTCCATGAAAAATCTGTTTTTTCATAAAGCAAACACGCCAGTTCAATCAGGAAATCTTTTTCGCTCCAGTTGTTTGCCGCAAGAATCGAATCCGGAATTTCAATTTTCATATCTCAAATTTACAAACAAAAATTTTTTCGCTAATAAACACAGACAAACTCCTGCCGAGCCTCGCTACCAGTACGAGTTACAAATGATGCGAGATACGAAGCGCCAACTACTCTCAATAACAAGGGGATTGCTTCGTCCCGCTCATTCCATTTGCGGGACTCGCAATGACGTTACACCGCCACCGCACTCTTCGCACCCGAATAAATCGACTTCGCGGGGAACCACGTGGCTTTTGCCTTGTCGGGGTGTTTGATGTGGTATTCGAACTCATCGCGGAAGTGGCGGATGGCGCTCGCTACGGGCCATGCTGCCGCATCGCCCAGCGGGCAGATGGTGTTGCCGTCAATGCTCTTCTGCACGTCCCACAGCAGGTCAATGTCGCGCATGTTGCCGTGACCTTCGTCAATGCGGTGCAGCACCTTTTTCATCCAGCCCGTGCCTTCGCGGCAGGGGCTGCACTGCCCGCATGACTCGTGGTGGTAGAAGTGCGTGAAGCTATACGTGTTGTGCACGATGCACGTGGTTTCGTCATACACGATGAAGCCGCCCGAGCCGAGCATCGAGCCGGTGATGAAGCCGCCATCGCCCAGCGATTCGTAGGTCATCAGGCGCGGCTCGCCCTTGGCGGTTTTCAGCGTGAGCGCTGCGGGCAGGATGGGCACTGACGAGCCGCCCGGCACACACGCCTTCAGCTCATGCCCCTTGCGGATGCCGCCACAATACTCATCGCTGTAGATGAATTCTTCAACGGGCAGCCCGAGGTCAAGCTCATAGACTCCCGGCTTGTTGATGTGCCCGCTGGCGCTTATCAATTTGGTGCCCGTGCTTTTGCCGATGCCGATTTTCGCGTATTCGTCACCGCCATTGTTCACGATAAACGGCACGGCAGCGAGCGTCTCCACGTTGTTCACCACCGTGGGGCAGCCCCACACGCCCGACACTGCGGGGAAGGGCGGCTTGATGCGCGGGTTGCCGCGCTTGCCTTCGAGCGACTCGATGAGCGCGGTCTCCTCACCGCAGATGTAGGCGCCCGCGCCCGTCTGCACGTAGATTTCCAAATCGTAACCTTTGCCCATGATGTTCTTGCCGAGCCAGCCTGCGTTCTTCGCCTCGGCAATCGCCTGCTCCAGAATTTTGATGACCCACTTGAACTCACCGCGCACATAGATGTAGCACATGTTTGCCTGCAGCGCATAGCTCGACACAATCAGCCCCTCGATGAGCAGGTGTGGAATATATTCCATTAAAAATCTATCCTTGAAGGTGCCCGGCTCGCTCTCGTCAGCGTTGCACAGCAGGTAGGCAGGCTTGCCGGTGCCCTTGGCGAGGAAGCTCCACTTCATGCCCGTGGGGAAACCCGCGCCCCCACGTCCGCGCAGCCCGCTCTTCTTCACCTCCTCCACCACCTGCTCGGGCGTGAGGGTCTTCAGCGCCTTCTCCACCGAGGCATAGCCGCCCTTCTGGCGATAAACGTCATAACCTTTAATGCCGGGAACATTGATATGTTCGAGTAGGAGTTTTCTGCCCATGAATGATTTTTGAGTGAGGGCAAAAATAGGAAAGTTGCCGTTGAAAGTCCCCCTTGCGCGATGGCAATGTGCATAGCGAAGGGGGATGCGTTAGCTATGAGCGTTTGGCTGGGGATGAGGTGTTGGTGGCGCGGGGTATCTCGTTTCTGTATCAACTCGTACTGGTAGCGCGGCTCGTCAGGAGGGTATCATGACTTGCTAACCTTCATTGCTTCTAATTCCCATTATTGCTGGGAAATTTTATTGGCGCGAATTTTAGCTCGTGATACAAGGCTTTTACTTCTTGCAATTTTCTACCGCCTGAAAAAAAATCCCATCTGTTTTTCAATTCTACCAAATCAATAAATTCCCTTCCGTGCTGGCTTAGCCATTCGTCATTTGCCCAATCGTCATAAGAAGATAGTTTGAACTCCCTCATGGTTCCGTTGATTTTCATAGCGTAATAGTAGCCGTCAAAACAGTAACCATTAAACTCCTCCTTGTGCAGAACCTCTTCCTTGGTGAAAAAACACTTGTCTGTTGTTAGAAATGCCATTTCAATTTTTTTTCTTTTAAAGGTAGCCCCAATTTTGTAATATTCGGGGCAATTTTATGAATACTTATCCAATTCTAAAGATTTCGAGCAATATCGAATGTGCATTAACTTCTTCTCCTTCATTACAAGGAAAACCAGTATACAAGGAGCCTAATTTGCCAATCTACATTCGTCAACCCGGACCAAAGCCAGAACCAGAAATCGATTTTATTGCACACCGTTTAATTTTAGGTATATTGATGTTATTTGGACCTATACTTACTGTGCTCGCAGCACTTGGAGTCATAGTATTATTTCTTTTATTCTCATCCATATTTCGCCCGGCTAATGGTGATTTCGGTACACCATTTTCATTAAGTGTTGGAGCAATTATATTATGGGGTTATAGGCGGTGGCTTTTGCGAGATTATAACAAGACTGTAGAGGAATTTAATTCCAAGTTAAATGCGTATAACGAAAATTACAAGGCATACAACTCTCATTTAGAATATCATAAAAACGAATATCAAAAGCAATTAGCTGAATATGAGAAAAAGGTTGAACTGCTAAAAAACCCTTTTGACGTTAGAAAACATCGGATAAATGAATTGCAGAAATCCCTTAGCAAAAATTACATTCAGTTTTCAAACAAGAAAGCATTTGCACCTCTTTATTCAGGAGCAACAGAGGACAGGTTTTACTCTGTTCTCAATTCAAAGTTTTCGGGGAACATTTATAGAAATTACGGATTTGAGTTAGGAAGCACAACCTACTTGCCAGATTTTGTTTATTACGACTACAAAGGCGTCTTGATTGATATTGAAATTGACGAGCCATACGAGCAAAATTCAGGCAAGCCGATACATTACAGAGGAGCAGATGATTATAGAGACCGAACTTTTAACAACGAAAATTTTATCGTTATCAGGTTTGCAGAGGAGCAGATCAAAAGATACGCTGATCAATGTTGCTCTTACATTGAAAAGGTTCGTCAAGCAATTCTTGATTGTGAACCAATAGAAAGTATAAATTCAATCTCCATCGTACCTAAAGTGATGCAGTGGAGTAAAGAAGATGCTGAAAGCATGGCAAGAAGAAATTATAGAAATACCTACTAATCCTCAAACCTACCCTCCCAGCTCCGGTCGAACTGGAGCAGGGCAGCACCTTCTTCCGAAATGTAAAAAATCCCCTTGAATCCCCCACACCCAACTTCGCATCCCCGCCCCCCGAAGGGCAAAGGCGGAGGGCTGTATTAATTATCAGCCCGGTTATCAATCAGCGTAGCAACATACACCACACCACGCTGCACTTTGTAGATTACTGAAATATGCGGGTGAATCACCGCCTTGCGACATCCCTTGAAGCGCTCAGATGCAGGATACATCTCAGGGAAACTTGCAACCCGCTTTTCAAACCGGATCAGCAAATCAAGAAAATTATTCGCTTCCCTTGCAGTCCACTTTTCTAAAAGGTAATTGTAAACATTGTCAATCCTCTGCTCCGCCTCACCCGACCACTGAACTTTATGCTTTGCGCCCATATTTCGCCCACAATGCTTCGCTTGAAATAACGCGCCCTTTTTTAATATCCTTCAATCCCCTCTCGAGCGATTTGATTTGTTCATCGGTCAGGTCATCCGCCCAGTCCTTCTCCTCCGCTTTCTTGAATTGCATCAATGAAGTGAGAAGACTTTTGTCATTAAGTTGTGTGAGCCATTCTATCAACTCTAATCTCAAGGCATTTGTTGACATAGGAAACGTTTGAACCAAAGTTAAGGGGAACGGTGAAATTCAATATCCCCTGAATCCACCACACCCCAACTTCGCATTCCCGCCCCGCGCAGGGCAAAGGCGGAGGGCAGGCAAAAAATACAGAAACCGCTGAGGTCGTTGAGGTTTACACAGAGGTAAAAGAGAAATCCCCTCTGCGTTCTCTGTGTTGTATTTTACTCGGCTTTCCTCTGCGGTTACTGCATTTATCCGAAAGGTAAAAAATCCCCTTGAATCCCCCACACCCCAACTTCGCATCCTCGCCCCGCGCAGGGCAAAGGCGGAGGGCATGGGGGGTGGCAGTAAAATCGTTTATGGCTTCAGAGTCCTTGCCGAATGATGCACACGAATAATTTCAATCCGCGATTCATCATCAGATAATTTGTAAATGATTCTGTAGTTCCCTTCCCTGATTTCCTTAATCTCCCGGTTACCGATTTCGGGAACCATCTTTCCTTTTGTGGGATATTTGCCCAGTTGCCCGGCTTTGTCAGCCAGCCGGTTCACAAACTTTTCTGCGTAATAAGGCGAGTCTTTAGCGATGAATTCATAAATATCTTTCAAGTCGGAGAGCGCAGATGCCGACCAGGTTACTTCCGCCATTTCTTAATCTGTTTTTTCTCAACTTTGACAGCAAATCGCGTTAACTGCTTGATAATCAGGCATAGCGC
>CAZCXH010000216.1:0-6360 GCA_964502525.1 uncultured Chitinophagaceae bacterium | reverse complement strand
CATATCAATTTCTTGAACAGCGAAATAAAAATTAGGTACGCATTTTTGCGATGAATCTTAAAAAAAGGTCATCGCAAGAATGCGCACCTCAAAATAAACAAGGTTCCAAGAAGACTTCTATGGAAAGTTTGAAATTCAATAAAAAAACCTTATGCTGATTTTTAGCCTTAGCAACCATCAATACCTGCCAAGGTAACAACCTTATTCACCTTATCATCAACTCCCGTGCGCAACTCGAAACCATCGAAGGCTACCGGAGCCTGGGCAAGCGCGAAGGCACGGAGTTCTTCCAGACGAGCTGCGCGCTGCCGACCAAGGGATATTGGTGCCGTCCCACGCTGTTCATCAACTGCTCGCAGATCTCTACCGTATGGATGCCCATAGCGATAGCAACTCTTATTCAATGTTAAAAGAAGCCTTCACGGCATAATGGTCCGATTCATTATTCCAGATGACCTGGTGCGAGAGGAGTTCGATCCGCTTGTCTGCCAGGATATAATCAATCCTGAAAGCAGCCGGCTTAGAATAAGTGCGCCCCATGAGGCAGCCATGCTCCCTGAACGAGTCGGTCAATCCCTCTGAAACGGTGCGGTAGGTGTAGGAATTGGGGGTGTCATTAAAATCAGCGCACACTAAAACTTTATGCGGGCTTGCTGAAATTTCTTCAGCAAGTATCTCTGCCTGCGAGGTGCGCCTGATAAAGCCATCATGCAACTTATTGAAAAGACGCCAGAAAATAAATTCCGCTTCTGACTTTGTTTGCAGATGCTTCATGCCTTCAAATTCTTCAGGACCCAGGTAGATGGATTGAAGATGTGCGTTAAATATTCTCAGCGTATCGCTTCCGATTGGTATATCTGAGAAGATGGCAAGGTTATGCTTCACATCCTTGAAAATCATCGCCTCCCTGTCAACGATGGGAAATTTCGAAAACGTGGCGATGCCCCAATGATAGCGGACATCATTGGTCAGCGTTTTGTGAAAATGATAGTAGGGATAGATTTGGCTGAGAAGCGCCACGGTATTCTTTGCCTCGGAATCATCGGTATAAAACTCCTGCATGCAAAGAATATCTGGGTTAGCGTTTGATATCAACTGGAGGATGGCGTTTTTCGATTGCTCGTTGTGAGTCCAGTCATAAAGGTTAAACACCTTGACATTAAAAGTCATGATGGAATATACCCCCTGCGACTGGCTGACGCACCCGGACAGGTTAAAATGGTTGGATATGTTCCACCAACTCAATAAAACAGCAAGCAGTGAGAACACCGCGTATCTCATTTTGAACAGCAACCAGAAAAATATCCATGCGACATTTGCAAAGAGCAGGGGCATGAATCCGAAGCCTGCGAATGCAACCGGCCAAAACGTTGCCGGGCTGATAAACGGTGCAAGGCAGGAAATCAGGAACGCAAAGACACAGAGCAGGTTTGCAAGCAAAAGGAGGTTCCTGACAATTGATAGAAGGGCGCTCATGCTTTGGCGAGCCTGCTGTTGAATTCTTACAAATGGGCAAACTGAAAACTGAAAACTGAAAACAGTTAACCGTAAACAGTTATTCATCCTTGCTTACCTTGAACAAAAATTCTTTCTCCTCTTTTGAAAGGCTGTCATATCCCGAGCGCGCGATTTTGTCGAGAATGGCGTCCACCTGTTGCTGCTTGTCCTGCGGATAATCGCTTTGCTTCCTTTTTCGCTCCTGCGAATCGGTTTTGTAAACCATGCGCGGCTCTTTTTTCCTGAATAGCCCCGCCATTGCATCAAGAAAATTATTGAACGGCTTCGACCAGTCATGCCCCACCTGCAACTGCTTGATGAACACATACCCGAACAGCGCTCCGCCAAGATGCGCAATCCTGCCACCGCTGTTCAGCCCGGGGATGCTCACCATATCGAGTATCACCATGAATAAGGCAATATATTTTATTTTCACCGCGCCAAAAAAGAGCAGGAATACCGTATAGTCAGGCACCAATGTGGCTGCTGCCACCACAATGGCAAGCACCCCGGCAGAGGCGCCCAGCGCGCTGACGTAAGGCAGGTCTGATTGCAGTCCCGGGAAAATATTATAAGAGATGATGAGCAAGGCGGCTCCGCACAGCCCTCCGTAAATGAAGAGCGGCAATATTTTTTTATTTCCGATAAACTCCTGGATGATCTTCCCAAACCAGAACAGCCAGAGCATGTTGAAAAGCAGATGCCAGATGCCAAAGTGCGCAAACATGTGCGTGAGCAGCGTCCACGGCCGTTTCAGCAACTGCACGACATCAGCGGGAATCATGATCCAGGGCAATACCGGATTCACCGTACTGCCGGAGGCAAGAAAAATCGCTACCGTAACCAGGTTGATCACCACGAAAACCAGCACGTTGATGATGATGAGCTGGCTCACCACATTCCCGCTGAAGAACTCACGCTTGATGTCATCCCAAATGGAGGTGTTGCCGTACATGGCGTTCAGTTTGCTGTTTACGGTTTACTGTTTACGGTTTACAGTTTCCAAATTGCCTACCGCTGTAAACCGCAAACCGTAAACATTTTCATGCCGCTAATAAAATTCCCTTCTTCCTCTGTTCCAATACTTGATGAGAATATACCCGAAAAGCATTCCGCCAAGGTGGGCGAAGTGGGCTATGTTGCTTCCGCCCTGAAGGCTCGATACTCCCGCATATAATTCGAATATGGCATAGAAGAAAACGAAAAACTTAGCCCTGATGGGAATGGGAGGAAACAAAAGCATGAGCTGCGTATTGGGGAAAATCATCCCGAAGGCAAGCAGCACACCGAACACAGCGCCTGATGCGCCTACAGTAGGCATGTTTTTCATCATCATGAGATATGCCGGATCAGCTACGGTGCTCTCCAAATGTTGAATTTCAAAATACGTAACGGTGGAATGGATAAAAGCCGCTCCCAAACCGCAGAAGAAATAAAAAAACAAAAACCGCTTGGCGCCCCAGTAATTTTCAAGACGCATGCCGAACATCCACAATGCGAACATATTGGAAAAGATGTGCAGCAGGCTGCCATGCATGAACATGTGGGTGATAAACTGGTATGGGCGGAAATAATCGCTGCCGATGTAGAACAGCCCCAGCTTGCGGGTTAAATCAACGCCCATATTCTCGGCAACTATAGTTGCGAGGTACATCAGCACGTTCAGGATGAGGAGGTTCTTGACCACCTCGGGCATTGCGTTAATTCTGTAAGATCGGAAATCGTTCATCAGGGAGGTTCAAGCCCGGTTATTTCTGGGCAAAGCGTTTTTCCATTTCATCAAAATCAAAAGTAAGAAAGGTATTCCGCTTGTTGGGCGCGATGTACGGCTGCTCGCAGGCAAAAAGCTCGTCAATCAGGGACTTCATTTCCTTTACGCTTAACTGCTTGCCTGATTTGATGGAAGCCTGCTGCGCCAGCGACCGCGCAAGCCCATCGCGTTTGTCGAGCTTCAGAATAGCAAGGTTGTTTTTGTAATTTTCGAGCAACTGCTCCAGCATCGCCTGTTCATCGCCTTCGTTAACCTCAATGTCTGATGGCAATCCGTGAACCACAAACGTATCGTTGCCGAATTCCTGAACGTCAAATCCCATCGCGTTGATTTCGGGAAGGATCTGCTTCAGCAGCACCGCATCATCAGGACTGAAAGTCACGGATTTCGGAAACAGTTGTTTCTGGCTTCCGGGAGTATGGCGGTTCAATGCCCGAAGGTATCTCTCATAAAGGATGCGCTCATGTGCCGCCTGCTGGTCAATAACAATAAATCCTGATTTGATTTGCGACAAAATGAATCGGTTGTGAATCTGGATGGGTTCGTTCTGGGCTTTCTCCACGAGGATTTCTTCTTCATCCGCCTCCGCCATGAAAATGCTGGCGGTTGCCAACCCTGCATTTCCATCCTTAGCCGCCACCTCATACAGTTGTTCCCAGTTTTTTGATTGCCTCGTTTCAAATCTTGCGGAGAAACCACCCTGGCTTCTTTCCGGTTCAACAGATTCAACCGGTGCGGCAAGAGGCTTTGTTTTCAAAAAACCCTGAGCCTGCAATTCGTTCAACGCCTGCTCCTGCTCGAAATCTATGGTTGGCGTGACACTGTATTTCGCAAGAGCATGGCGCACCGCAGCCCGCACAAATCCGTAAACCAGCTTTTCATCTTCAAATTTTATCTCCTGCTTGGTGGGATGCACGTTGATGTCAATCGTGGCAGGCTCGATGTCAATGAACAGCACAAAAAACGGATAGCTTCCGTTAGGAATCAGTTCTTCGAAGTTGATAAATACCGCATGGCTGAGATAATTGTTGCGGATAAACCTTCCGTTCACAAAGAAGTATTGCTCACCGCGTGTTTTACGGGCGAAATCAGGCTTTCCGATGTAGCCAAGAATTTTCACCACGCCCGTTTGCTCGTCAACGGGAACGAGCCTCTCATTGGAACTGCTTCCGAAAATGGAGGTGATGCGCTGGCGCAGCTTGCCGGGCTTGAGATGAAAAATCTCCATGTCGTTGTGCGTCAGCGAAAAGAAGATGTCGGGATGCGCGAGCGCGATGCGCTGGAATTCCTCGATGATATGTCGCATCTCCACAGGATTGGAGCGGAGAAAATTCCTTCGCGCGGGAACATTGTAAAAAAGATTTTTCACGCTGAGGTTCGTGCCGGCAGGCGTCTGGCAGGGTTCCTGCAACTTCACCTCCGAGCCTTCAACAATCAGATGCGTGCCGATTTCCTCTTCCGTCTTCTTTGTTTTCAACTCCACCTGCGCCACAGCCGCGATGGAAGCCAGCGCTTCTCCGCGGAAGCCCATTGTGCGGATGGCAAACAGATCGTCAATCGTCCTGATTTTTGAAGTGGCGTGCCGCTCGAACGACATGCGCGCGTCCGTTTCCGACATGCCGCACCCGTTGTCCACCACTTGCAGCAAGGTTTTGCCGGCATCTCTTACAATCAAAGCAATTGAAGCGCTGCCTGCGTCAATCGAGTTTTCCATCAGCTCCTTCACAGCCGAAGCCGGACGCTGAATCACCTCACCGGCAGCAATCTGGTTGGCAATAGAATCAGGGAGAAGGTGGATAATGTCGGACATGAATAAGTTGAGAGGGTAAAGTTACGGATTGGGTAGTGGATTGGTAAACGTCCCACCTAATCATAAACATTCTTTCTATGCGCGATGGCTACAACCAGAACAGTTACAATTTCATCCTTTACTTCGAACAGCACACGGTAAGACGCAATTCTGATCCGGTAAGTATTGTCATAGCCTTTCAGTTTTTTTACGCCACGGGGACGAGGATTTTCTGCAAGATTTGCAATATGGGTAACAATATTGCTGTAATGCGATTTGGGAATTTCAGCGAGGTCTTTTTCCGCTGACTTCGTGAATATAACCCGGTAGCTCATTTAGCTTTCCGCCTGATGCCGTGCTTCCGGTCTAATTTCTTTACAACTTCCTCAAACGGAACTGTAGGTTCGTTTTTTCTTTGCTCGATGATTAAATGGTCAAGCAAATCTTCCACTATTTCCTGCAACTCATTATCAAGACGCTTCAAGTCAAGCGTAATCTTCCTGATTTCACCTCTTTTAGTTTTGTCTAATGTTACTCCGGATATTTTCGCCATAAAACGTTATCCAAAGATAGACGGGAATAATTCTATAATCAACTCTTAACAGCCTCAATCCGCCATCACCTCCAAAATCTGTAACCAAATATAATTATTTCTCCTCCAGCGCCTCCAGCGCTTGTTTCGCTGAATCTGCAGTATCTACTTTTGTAATGATTTTTTCAATCTTGCCTTCTTCGGAAATGATGAATGTAGTGCGGTTGGTGCCCATGTATTCTCTGCCCATGAATTTCTTTTTGCCCCACACGCCATAGTCGTTCACGATTTTCTTTTCCTCATCAACAAGCAGCGTAAACGGCAGCTCATATTTGTCAATGAATTTCCGGTGCGACTTCTCGTTGTCGGTGCTTACGCCAATCACTTCAAATCCTTTCTTTTTCAGCATCGCGTAATTGTCGCGGAGGTTGCAGGCTTCTTTGGTGCAGCCGGGTGTGTCGTCTTTGGGATAGAAATACAAAATCACCTTATTCCCTTTGAAATCGCTGAGCGAAACGGTTTTTCCGCTCTGGTCTTTTGCTTTGATTGCAGGGGCTTTGTCGCCTTCTTTGAGTTGCATGTTCAGATAATTTTTAGCGATGATAAGATTAAGAAAAGTCCCACCGCAAAACAAATGACACCGGCTGAAATCAGCAGCGCTTTGCTGCCCTGTTTCACAGGAATGCCCTGCGCGGCTTCTTTGTATATTCTCTTATGGAAAGCCGCCTTCACGCAAAATATTCCAATGAAAATAAACACGGTTCCGAATGC
>CAZCXH010000215.1:0-6552 GCA_964502525.1 uncultured Chitinophagaceae bacterium | reverse complement strand
TGAAACACAAGGAAATTATCACCAATTGGAATGTAATCACCGGAGGTCCCTGTACAGGCAAAACTACCGTTGTAAATATCCTTGCTAAAAGAGGTTATAAAACAACTATCGAGCACGCCAGGCACTATATAGACACTCAAAAAATCAAAGGACGAACGATTGAAGAAATGCGCCAAAACAAAAAGGAATTTCAACTCGGAGTTTTAAACATGCAGATTGAAGAAGAAGCTAAATTGGATGTAAACGAAACGGTTTTTTTAGATAGGGCTTTGCCCGATGCGATGGCGTATTACCAGTTTTTAGGATTGGAGTACGATGAGCGGTTAATAGAGCAATGCAATAAATATTGTTATCACCGCGTGTTCATTTTAGCCCGCTTGCCTTTGACTAACGACTATGCAAGGTTGGAAGTTGAAGAGGAGCAAATTCGCATTCATAATCTCATAATTCAAGTGTACGAGTCATTCCCTTGTCCGATTGTTCACGTTCCGGTTTTGCCAGCGGAAGAACGGGTTGATTTTATTCTCAAAAATCTTCAAAACAAAGGTCAATTATGATTGAACGCATCATCACCTGGTCAACGCACAATAATGCAGTAAGTGGTTTCATAAATAAATGACCAAAAATGGAATTACACGGACAAATACAACTGGATTTCTTGGGTGCAGGAGGCACGGTTACTGGATCCAAGTTTCTTTTGAACGCCTTCGGAAAACTAATTCTGGTTGACTGCGGCATGTTCCAGGGGCTGAAATCCCTGCGCTTGCAGAATTGGAATGATTTGCCAGTGTATGCAAATGACATTGACTGCGTGCTGCTGACACACGGACACCTCGACCACACAGGCTATCTGCCCCGTTTAGTTGGGGCGGAATTCAAAGGACAAATCATCGGGACAGCGCCAACCCTGCAAATCACAAAAATCATTTTGGAGGATAGCGCGAAGATTCAGGAAGAAGAAGCTGAACGCGCCAACAAGGAGGGATATTCAAAACACCATCCTGCTCTTCCGCTTTATAATTTGAAGGACGTGGAGCAAACCGTAAAGCTGTTTGTACCAAAGGCTTTAAGCGAATGGCATTCGCTGACGGAACAAATCAGCTACCGGTTCCGGTACAACGGTCACATCATTGGCGCAACATTCATCGAGCTGAAAGTCGGCAACAAGCTTTTTGTTTTTTCAGGCGACATCGGCAGGCAGCAGGACGTGTTGCTCTATCCGCCTGAACGACCGGAAGAAGCGGACGTACTGCTGATTGAATCCACTTACGGCAACCGCCTGCATGAAGACAGCGGAGCGCAAAAACTTGCGCAAGCAATCAATGAATCAGTCGCAAAAGGAGGAACTGTCATCATCCCCAGCTTTGCCGTAGAGCGGGCGCAATCGCTGATGTACCTACTCTGGCAGTTGAAAAAGAAAAAAGCGATTCCCAACATTCCGATATATATGGACAGCCCGATGGGAAGGAACGTGCTGGAAGTGTTTCATTATAACACAAGCTGGCACAAGCTGCCTGCCGACCAATGCACGGAGATGTGCAGGGACATTATTCGCATTAAGGAAATGAAAGATACCCTTGCGGTTGCCGAAGATAAGCAAACCAAAATCATCATTGCCGGAAGCGGCATGGCATCCGGTGGGCGGGTGCTCACATATTTTAAATATTACCTGGGCGACCCATCCGCAACTATTCTTTTAGTCGGGTACCAGGCAGAAGGCACACGTGGCAGGCAATTGCTGGAAGGCGCGGAATTCATCCGGCTGTATGGAAAGAATTATTTGGTGGATGCAAGAATTGTAAATATCCCCGGTCTTTCCGCTCATGCCGACCAAACAGAACTTTTGGAATGGATGCAGGCAATAAAAAAGCAGCCTGAACAAATTTTTATCGTGCATGGCGAGCGAGAATCTTCCGAAGCGCTGAAACAAAAAATAAAAGAACGCTACGGATGGAACGCCCAATTACCACAGCTTTTTGACAGCGTGAAGATTGACTATTAAAACATTGATATGGACAAAACTCACATTCACTCCAATACGCTGAAAGTAAGAGACCTCGGCATTGACGCCTATCGTGAAAATATCATTTTCATGCGGGCTGATTGTCATGTGTGCTTGTCGGAAGGTTTTACCGTGCTTACCCGCCTGGTAGTGCATAATCACGAAAGAAGCATCATTGCTACGCTGAACGTGCTTCATTCGGAATTGCTCCAGCATGGAGAAACTGCTTTATCGCTTGAAGCGATGAAGGAATTGGGTATCCGGGAAGGCGAATATGTCACAGTGAGCCACTTGAAGCCCGTGGAATCGCTTGCGAAAGTGAGGGCGAAGATGTACGGGCAAACCTTGAATGAAAATGATTTCAGTGAAATCATTAGTGATGTTGCGGCAAGCAAATATTCCAATATAGAGTTGGCTGCTTTCGTCAGCGCCTGCGCAGGTGATAATCTGAATGTGGAAGAAATCACCGGACTCACAAAAGCTATGGTCGCCACGGGAACTAAGCTGAATTGGAATAATAAAATAATAGCAGACAAGCATTGTGTGGGCGGACTTCCCGGCAACCGCACCACTCCTATCGTTGTTGCCATTGTTGCGGCAGCAGGAATCGTGATTCCGAAAACATCTTCACGCGCCATCACCTCGCCTGCCGGAACAGCCGATACGATGGAAGTTTTTACCAACGTGGAACTTTCGCTTGAGCGGATGAAGAAGGTTGTGAGCAAACACAACGGCTGCCTGGCGTGGGGCGGTTCGGTGCGGCTCAGTCCTGCGGATGACATTCTAATCTCCGTAGAAAAAGCGCTTGACGTTGACAACGAAGGGCAGATGATTGCATCGGTGCTTTCCAAAAAAGCCGCTGCCGGTTCAACTCATGTATTGATTGACATGCCTGTCGGAGATACGGCCAAAGTGCGCAACGCACAAGATGCATTGCGTCTGCAATATTATTTCGGCTCGGTGGCGCAATCCATCGGGTTGCAAACGAAAGTGTTGATTACCGATGGCAGCCAGCCGGTCGGAAAGGGAATTGGTCCTGCGCTGGAAGCGATGGATGTGATGGCGGTGCTGCGCAACGAAAAAGATGCTCCCGCAGATTTAAGAGAACGGGCATTGACGATTGCAGCAAACACTTTGAAGCTCTGCGGAAATTTTTCGGATGGCGATGCGCTTGCCAAAGCCCAAAAACTCCTGAACGATGGAACAGCATACAAAAAATTTGAGGCGATTTGCCATGCGCAGGGAAGATTCACCGAGCCGGTGGCAGGGAAATTTGTGCACGATGTTCTCTGCGAGCACGAAGGAAAAGTAACGTGCATTGATAACCGCAGGCTCGCCCGCATCGCCAAGCTTGCCGGAGCGCCACAGGACAAAAAAGCGGGAGTGAAGTTTCACGCACCGCTCAACACCAACGCGCAAAAAGAGCAGCCTCTATTTTCGATTTATGCAGATTCAAAAGGCGGATTGCAGTACGCTGTTGAATACATGCAATCCCAAAACAACATAATTACAATTGTGTGATGAAGACGATTATTTTTTCTCTGCCGGGTAATGATGAGCTTGCCGCAAGTCTGGCGTCTAGGCTTAGTGCCGAATTGGGAAAATCAGAAATCAGAAGTTTTCCCGATGGTGAAACGTATGTGCGGGTACTCAGCGATGTGAAAAACAAAAAAACCGTGATGGTCTGCACGCTTCACCAGCCGGATGACAAGCTGCTACCGTTGTATTTTCTTTCCAACACTTTAAAGTCATTAAACGCTGACTGTACCTGCCTCGTGGCTCCCTACCTTGCTTATATGCGACAGGATAAAGTATTCAAGCATGGAGAAGGCGTCACGTCAGAATATTTTGCGAAGCTGATTTCAGGATTTGCTGACACGCTGATTACCATTGACCCGCACCTGCACCGCAGAAGCGCGCTGAGTGAAATCTATTCCATCCCGACTACGGTGCTTCATGCCGCCAATCACATTTCCGCATGGATAAAAAAGAATATCGCAAAGCCGGTGCTAATTGGTCCCGACAGCGAAAGCGAGCAATGGGTTTCGCAGGTGGCAAAGAATGCCGATGCGTCTTTCACCGTGCTGGAAAAAATCAGAAGTGGTGACCGTGATGTGAAAGTGTCCGTACCGCGGATTGAAAAATACAAAACACATACACCCGTGCTTGTGGACGATATCATCTCCACGGCAAGGACGATGATTGAAACGGTGGAGCATTTAAAGAGAGCGGGCATGAACCCTGCTGTGTGTATCGGTGTACATGCGGTGTTTTCAGGCAGCGCCTATGAAGATTTGCTGAAAGCCGGAGCGGCAAAGATTGTAACGTGCAACACGATTCCACATGAGAGCAACGAAATTGACGTAAGTGATTTGTTGTGTGAAGCAATAGTAAAATCAAAGCCTTTTTGGGTGAATGGTACTGCAACTGGTGTCTGAAGAATATGCTCGAAGACACAAAAAGCAGGTGCAAACGAAGAATGAAACATAAACAAACGAATTAACATACCAAACCAAAAAACGCGAAAAACTGAACTTCTTTATGTGAAGAACATGGTGTGCAGCCGTTGCTTGAAAATGCTGAAACAAGGGCTGTCTGCCATGAATGTAGAATTGCTGGACATGAGATTGGGTCGGGTGAAAATAGCCTATGACCCTGATGAAGTCAGCCTTGCTAAAATCAAAAATGTTTTGGTTGAAAATGAGTTTGAGCTGATAACCGACAAGGAGTCCCAGATTGCGGAGCAGATTAAAGCTGCTACGCTCGGATTATTGCAAAACATCATTGAAGGAAAGATGAAAGGTAAAAAGTCAGACTATCTCTCCAAAGCAGTAGGCTACAATTATTATTATCTGAGCCGGTTGTTCACAAAACACGAAGGTTTATCCATCGAGCGGTACATCATCCTGCTCAAGGTTGAAAAGGTGAAGGAATGGCTGGAGTATGGCGAGATGACGGTGAGCGAGATAGCCCATAAGCTCGACTACAGCAGCGTGCAGCACTTGTCAAAGCAATTCAGGGAAGCCACCGGAATCTCCGTGAGTGACTTCAGAAAATTCATCAGGCAAATGAGAAAGCCCCTTGACAAGCTGGTGTCAAAATGATATGAACAATAATCAAAATTATATCAGCCGCTTCAGTAATCTTTATACGCAACCTGAATGACAACGAGGGAAAAATGTAAAATTTGCGCACAGAAGGATTGCTTTCTGTTCAGGTATTGTTCACCGGAGTGGCATGGCAAGCTGATTGAGCGCAAGGAATGCATCCGTTATTCCGCGCACCAGCAGTTAATCCATGAGGGCAGCCCGGTTCATGGAGTTTATTTCATTCAGTCGGGAAAGATAAAAGTTTACAAAGAAGCGCTACGGGATAAAAGCCAGGTTGTGCGGTTGGCAAAATCCGGGGATATATTGGGCTATGAAGTGTTCGGGGGAGAAGCCCAATATCCCGTTTCCGCAATTACGCTGGCAGAATCGTTGGTCTGCTTCATCCCAAGCGGGCTTTACCTAAGTCTCTTAAAGTACAATTCGGAGCTAAGCATTCGCGTGATGTTTCATTATGCGGAGGAACTGAGGAGAACCGAGACGAGGCTACGCAACATGGCGCTGATGACCGTGCGGGAAAAAGTGGCGGACGCGCTCCTGACGATTAGCGACACCTTCGGTGTTTCAGATGATGGCGCCCTTGATGTAGCGATTACAAGAAAAGACATAGCGGAGATTGCAGGCACCAACTCCGAGCAGGTGAGCAGATACATCAGCGAATTTAAAAGTGAAGGCATTCTCGACACAGACGGAAAGAAAATCATGCTGTTAAATCCGGACGGGCTCAAAAAATTGTTGAAGGATTTTGTGAGTTATTGAAAATCCCCTTGCGAAATTGCAGCTAACGGGATGACATTGCTCACCCATTTCTATTACCGCCTCGTTCTATGTTTACAATCTTTTTAAAAACAAAAAATTCACTCCAATGAAAACAAATCTTATCGGTGCTATTCTGTCCAAAAATTATTTTCCGGCAGCCATTCTCTTACTGTTAATGCTGGGAATTAATTCCTGTAAAGAAGATGAGGTTGAGACAATAACCGATACGGTTTATGTAGCCGATGAAGATGACGGGACTATTTCGGTAATTGACGCGCTGAAGAATGAGAAAATCAAGACCATTGATTTAAAGGACAATTCGGAAATGTACATGCCGCATAATGTCCAATCGGCTCCGGATGGAAAAACTGTTTGGGTAACAGGTGTGCCGATGTCCGGAGGCATGGAAGAGCAGGTGATTGTGATTGACCCGCTGACAAATGAAATCAAACAGAGAGTAATGGTTGGCGAAGACCAGCACCTGGCGCACGTTGTTTTAGACAGCGAATCGGAATATGCCTATGTCACCGCCAACGAAGCAAATCAGGTAATAAAAATCAGCGTTGCCAACCTTACGGAAGTGTCGCGCTTCGATTTGGGTGCAAACCACAAGCCTCATGGGCTGCGCTGCTACAATGGCAAGTTGTATGTCGCAAACATGGATGGAAACAGCCTCTCCATTAT
>CAZCXH010000214.1:0-6633 GCA_964502525.1 uncultured Chitinophagaceae bacterium | reverse complement strand
GCTACGGGAGGAATACCTCCTTATAACTTTCAATGGAGCACAGGACAGACCACACCCTTCCCTTCGGGGTTTGCAGCAGGAACGTATGATGTCACGGTGACTGATTCTCAAGGATGCACTGCCTCCGCATCTGTTACCGTTGCTGACGGATACTCGGTATTTGCCGGAGCGATACTCGGCTTGAATACCGCAGACCTCGGACAGCACTACATCTACAGCGTGAATGCCAACAGTAATTATGCGTATGACTGGAGTGTCGGCAACGGAATCATTGTGGCTGGTCAGGGCACCAACGGTATAGAGGTGAAATGGACTGCCGCAGGCATAGGATTAGTTGAATTAATCGCCAGCGAGCAGGGCTGCGCGGACACGGTTTCAAAACAGGTAACGGTGGTTGACACGATACAGAATTGCTCTGCGTTGTTTTACCTCTATCCCGACACCGTGCCGCACTCGTATTTTGTCGTGAATACCGCCTCGGGAATTGCTCCGCTGTATTATTCATGGAACTGGGGCGATGGCAGCGCAAATGATACAGCGGCTTATCCTTCGCACACTTATACCGCAGCGGGTTTTTACACCATCTGCCTCACCATCACCGATTCGGCAGGATGCAGTGATACGTACTGCAATCCATACTTTTTACTCAAAGCTGAGGATGCAAGCAGCGCGATGATTCATGTGAATGTGGTGGCGACTACGTTTACAGGTATTCATGATGTTGCGTTGGAGAGTATTACGCTCTATCCAAATCCGACAAGCGGCACAATTACGCTGAAAGGGATTCCATCCCGAGTACTCGGGATGGAATCCCTCCAACTGAAATTATTTGACACTTTTGGAAAGCAGCTATGGCAGCAATCCCTTGAAACCGTACAGGGAGTAACACTGGATTTAACTTCCCTGAGCCAGGGGATATACTTCCTTAAAATACAGAACGACAAAGGCAGCCGCGTGATGAAAGTGGTTAAACATTAACCCCAGTCTAATCAGAAAACGGAATGGAACACTACCGGAATCGTTGACGGCAAAACCCCGGCTTCCTGCTCACCGGAAGGCGATTCGGTAAAGGCGGTGATGGAGGTGTGATTATGCGCTAAGAATTTTATCAAAGGTCTTAAGCAGGGGTTTGTTCAGGATATCTTCAAAATACTTCAACCACTGTTTCACATACGCTTCGTCTAAATCAGGATTCTTTCTTATGACATTCTTCACATCGTCAAGGTCAACAGGTCTGCCCGCTACAACTTTATAAACAATCAAATCCTCAACGGAAGCATACTTCACAATGTGATTCCCTATCTTGATTTTTGTCGCCCTGTTTATTGCCTGTCTCTCAAAAGCGATGAATGAAAAAACAAAATCAACACGCAAACCGGTGTTTTCTTCAAGCACGGGTAGCGCGCGGGTTTTAGCAACAAACTCATCTAAATTCTGAACCAACGGTTTCAACGAAAGTTGCTGAATCAGTTGTTTCATTTTCTGCAATTCATCAATGTCAATTCCGAGCGTGATGTCAATATCCCGCGTGAATCGCGGTTCGCCATAAAGCAAAACTGCCTGCCCGCCAATAATCATGTAGGGAATGGAAAGTTTGTCGAGTTGTTCCGTTACTCTAACGAGCAGGTCGTTGAACACTATGGAGGAGTTTGATGAATTCGATTTTTTCCGTTATACCGAAAAACTCATCCGCAAAAATATCAGGACGCAACAAAGCAGCATGTTTTACCATGCCATCCAAAATGGAGAGTTTTTGCTCAATTGACAGTTCTCCGGCATTCGGATTTTTACGCTCAAATTCCCCAAAAGCCTGATAAGATTGGAACATGATTGAAAGTTAGCATTTTGCCTTTCAGCAAATCATCCTTTTAACTTTCGCCCGTTTGATACTTTTGCTCTTTAACTCAGGTGAAGCAATTACTTCATGCTCATCGGAGGGAACCCGGTAAAAAAGGTGATGGGTGGGTGTAATGCGGTTGCCCAAAAATATTTTCACTAACTTACGGTTACAAGTAAAATTAAATGAAGGCCTTATGTTTGCTGCCAATCGTCCTGCTTACGGTAAGAGTTTACTCGCAGATTATTCCTTCAACCATTGGTGAAATATACAACTTTGAACCTGGCGATTCATTTGAATACCAGCGTCAGGTTGTGAGCCTTGGAAATTCAATCGGTTGCATTTTAACCGGATATGATTTAATAGTCGTCCAGAGCAAGTTATTGAGAAATGACTCGGTAATCTATCAAGTTAACTCAATTCATACTTCCTCATGGCATTGTAATTATCAAAACGGTGGAACAAATTCCGGCTCCGGACCAGCAACATTGATTTATACCATGCTTGATTCATCAATATTTTGGAAACTTTGGAATCATACTCATAGTCCTTACCCTTGCGACACAATAACATCGTTTTGTCATTTTGATTCTGTTTATTCAGATTTGCTGATGCATAGCAGGAAAGTAAATAAACATTGGGCGGGGATTCAGGGTTGGTATGAAACTGATACTTCTTATGCCGAGGGGTTGGGTTTAATTCGTGGCTCGAATGCAAATGAGGACATTGGATTTCAACAGGGAGACTACACACTTATCTATTATCATAAAGCAAATGGAGAGAAATGGGGTTATCCGCATTATTTTATAGTAACAGGCGGAGATGAATTAACCGACAAAATGCCTGACATTATTATTGCGCCTAACCCAGTTGTAAGCGAGTTTCATGTCCTGTTGCCAGGCCATGTTACTAACCCGCTTCGATTTAATCTTTATGATTCATTGGGAAGAAGAGTAATGAATAGTAAAATTCAGAATGTCGCAACTATCATAAATCGGGAGAACTTAAAACCTGGGATTTACTTTTGGGAAATTGATGAGGAGGGCAAATCGCAACGAGGTAAATTATTCTTACTATAGAATTAGATTTTAGAAACTCCCAGGAATTACTGCTTCGATCAGTTTTGATACTTTTGCCTCTCATCTAAAATCTAACGTCTAAAAATCTCATGTCCAAATACGATGTAACCGTTATCGGCTCAGGTCCCGGAGGATATATTGCCGCGATTCGCTGCGCGCAACTGGGTTTCAAAACCGCAATTATCGAGCGCTACGATACGCTGGGCGGAACGTGTTTGAATGTTGGATGCATTCCTTCAAAAGCGTTGCTTGATTCCACAGAACATTTTCATGCCGCCAATGAAAAATTCAAAGAACACGGCATTGAAGTTTCAGGCTTGAAGGCGAACATGCCGCAGATGGTTAAACGCAAAGCCGATGTGGTGAAGCAGACCACTGACGGCATCGTTTTCCTGATGAAGAAAAACAAGATTGATGTCTATTATGGACATGGCTCATTCGTTTCGAAGAATAAAATTTTCGTAAAAGGAAAGAAAGATGTTGTTACGGAAATTGAGACGGATAAAACCATCATCGCCACCGGCTCGAAGCCTTCCACACTTCCCGGAATTGCGATTGACAAGCAGCGCATCATCACTTCAACGGAGGCATTGGCGCTCACAGAAATCCCGAAAACAATGGTGGTGATTGGCGGGGGAATTATCGGAGTGGAGTTGGGCAGCGTGTATGCGCGCCTCGGCACGAAAGTGCAGATTATCGAATACATGGACAGCATCATCGGCACGATGGACAAAGAGTTGGGAAAAGAGTTGCTGCGCAGCCTGAAAAAACTGGGCATTGAATTTTTTCTCAGCCACAAAGTAACGGGCGCAACAGTGAAGGGAAAATCCGTAACTGTAACTGCTGATGATAATAAAGGCGTGAAAAAGGAATTTACCGGAGATTATTGCCTCGTGTGTGTCGGAAGAAAACCTTACACGGAAAATTTGGGGTTGGAAAAAATCGGCATCGCACCTGATTCAAAAGGCAGGGTTCCGGTGAATGAAAAATTGGAAACAACCGCTTCGGGCATCTATGCCATTGGCGATGTGATCCAGGGGCCGATGCTTGCTCATAAGGCGGAAGATGAAGGCGTGTTCGTGGCTGAAGTGATTGCCGGACAAAAGCCGCACATCAACTACCTGCTGATTCCGAGCGTGGCTTACACGTGGCCTGAAGTGGCGGGAGTGGGCTACACCGAAGAACAACTGAAGGAGAAAAATGTTCCTTACAAAAAAGGCGCGTTCCAATTCCGCGCAAGCGGCAGGGCGCGCGCCAGCATGGACATTGACGGGCTGATAAAAGTGCTCGCGCATAAAGACACCGATGAAATTCTTGGCGTGCAGATGATTGGTCCCCGCGCTGCCGATATGATTGCCGAAGCCGTTGTTGCAATGGAATTCCGCGCCTCAGCCGAAGACATCGGCATGATTTGCCATGCGCACCCGACATACACCGAAGCATTTAAAGACGCCTGCCTCGCTGCGAGCGCGAACAGAGCGTTGAATATTTGATGTAAATTTGAAACATGAATTGGCAAAATCACATTGTTTCAGATAAGGAGGTTTTGCTTGGAAAGCCTACCATTAAAGGTACACGCATCTCCGTGGAGCTGATTCTTGAATTGCTTTCAAACGGATGGACTGAGAAAATGATTCTGGAAAGCTACCCGCGCCTCAATGAAGCCGACCTGAAAGCCGTTTATGCTTATTTAAGGGATTGCATTCAAAACGAACTCTATTTCCCTCTGCCAAAGGCAAGCTGAATGAAGTTTCTTGCCAATGAAAATTTTCCGGCACCGAGTGTCTTTGTTTTGCGCAAAGCGGGGTATGATGTAAGCAGCATTCAGGAATTGTCACTGAAGTATTTCAGATAAAATGGTCTTGGAAATGGCGAAAAAAGAAGACAGGCTTATTCTGACCTTCGATAAGGACTACGGAAGGTTGATTTTCAGGTATAATATTCAAGACCCGCCTGCTGTCGTTTTTTTCCGGCTGAAGGGGGATAATCCTTTGTTTGCCGGAAATTACCTGCTCATTTTAGTAAAAAGCCAGGGGTTCCGCTTCGAAAACCATTTCACGGTAATCGAAACAGCCGGAATCCGTCAAAGAAAGTATTTGCGTTAAGCGTATGTCGAAATTATTTTTTCCCTTAATTGTTCTGAGTATTTTATTGCTCCATTCCCCTGTGCATTCACAGCCTAACTCTTTGCTCTGGAAAATTTCCGGCAACCATCTTTCAAAGCCATCTTACCTCTACGGCACAATGCATTCGCGCGACAAGCGGGCGCATGAGTTTGGCGATTCGGTGCTGGTGAAATTAAATGAATGTGATGCGGTTGCCCTTGAACTGCTGACTGCTGAAATGATGCAGAATCCCTTTGCCTTGCTCGGCTACATTATGATGAAAGACACCACGCTCGATATGCTGCTGAGCGAAGATGATTACAAACTGGTGAAAACCTTTGCCGCTGACAAGCTGGGAATTTTCGGGATGGCGGTTGACAACATCATGCCCATTTTCACGTCCGGGCTGATTACCGAAATGATGATGGGCGATGATATGGAAGCGACCGTTGATGAGTTCTTTGAAAAAACCGCGACCGAAAACGGAAAAAAAACAATTGGAATTGAAACGGTGGAAGAGCAGCTTGGCGCGCTGAATCAAATCAGCCTGAAAGAACAGGCTGACATGCTCGCGGAACAGTTGCAAACGATGGATGAAGATTCTATTACATTTGAAAATCTGATGCAATGCTATTGGCAGCAGAATCTTGCGTGCCTTCACGAAATTTATTCGAGCGAAGAAGTTTCCGAGTCGTTTGACAACGCGCTGGTGGATTCGCGCAATCATGTCATGGCTCACCGCATGGACAGCATCATCCGGCTACAGCCAACTTTTGTTGCGGTGGGGGCATTGCATCTTGCCGGTGAAAACGGGGTGATTGAGTTGCTGCGGCAATCGGGGTTTACCGTAACCCCAGTTTTTTCCACTTACAGCGGGAAAAAGGAATGAAAAAACTGTTGCTCACCGGGGCAAGCGGTTTTCTTGGTTCGAATATCTGCAAAGCCGCTCAGCTCGACTGGCGGATTCACGGCATCGTTCACATCTCTGCTTTCACCATCCCCGATATTCTTTCTCACCGACTGAATATAACGGATGGAGCAGCGCTGAAAAAACTTTTTGAAGAAATCAAGCCGGATGCCGTTATTCACGCGGCAGCTATTTCAGACGCGAATTATTGCCAGCAGCATCCCGGTGAAACACATTCCGTCAATGTTGATGCAACTGCTTTGCTGGCTGAATTGTGCGCTGAAAAAAATATACCGTTTGTTTTCACTTCGTCTGACTTGGTGTTTGACGGAAAAAAAGGAAACTACAATGAAAACAATGCTGTGAATCCCGTCAGCAAATACGGAGAGCAAAAATCGCAGGCTGAAAGATTGATTGCGGAAATTTACCCCCCATCGGCAATTTGCCGGATGCCGCTGATGGTGGGGAATGGCGGCTCTGCCGGAAGAGGCTACCTGAATTCGTTTCTGTCAAAAGCAAAACAAGGCGAAGAGCAAAAACTTTTCACGGATGAATATCGCAGTCCGCTGGGAGGAATGTCGGCAGCCAATGGTTTGCTGCTCGCGCTGGAAAAATTCAACGGCATTTATCATCTGGGAGGGAAAGAGCGTCTTTCGCGGTTTCAGTTGGGTGAAAAAATCGCGGAAGCATTTCAACTTCCAAAGT
>CAZCXH010000213.1:0-6846 GCA_964502525.1 uncultured Chitinophagaceae bacterium | reverse complement strand
AAATTGTTTTTAAAAAATGCGCGTTGGCAAAAAAAATTTAAAACCGCTGCGTTGTTTTGAGCGTTGCCGGAATTGTCACCCGTGTGGGTGTCAAACTGTCGCCCGGTTGTTCGCATGTCACCATTGGAGATAATTACTGCCGTGTTAAAAAAGGATTTCGCCAACATGTCAGTACCCTATTTGCCAAAATTGGACTCTTCTCGGCAAAAGTCACTGATACAAATAATTATGAGGCAACCTTGCTCATTCTTAAATTATTTTAGTTCAAATTAAAAACCCACCGCCTTTGGCGGTGGTTATGTTCTTTCGGCTATGCCTTCCGCGCTGGCGTTGGTTTCCTTCATGCGCTGATGGAAGCGATGGCTTGCGGAGAGAGCACCCTACGGGTGCTGGCATTTTAAATCCACCTGCTTTGCAGGTGGTGGTTTAAATTTAATTTGTATTAAGGTCAATGCGCCATGCGGAGAATTGAGAATTTCTCCGCATGGTATTCTAAAATTAAATATCTCAATGACAAATTTCTTTTTAGCTCTTCAGGTGTTTCTTCTCATTATTTTGCAGCCTTCGTATGCGCAAAATAATTTTGAAATCTTAATTCCATGGGGCGACACTTCGGTGAATGGAGTTTACGCGCAGGAAATGCCAGACGGCAGCTTTTTGGTATTAAGCAACAATCAATATTATTATCCCGGTCCGGGAATATTGATTGAAGGTCCTCCCACTTATGGCAATGGATTAATAAATATTTCGAAGCATGGGGCGAAAATGTGGAAACATCTTTATCATAATGTTTCCGGAGCAACCAGCATACAACCTGCTGCAAGCTTTTTCCCGTCTCAAAGCGAAGTTATTATTCCTTTTTTCATGGATGTGGGTTTAATGTTTTGCGACAGCTTACCAGGGACAGGCGGTATTTTTTCTTTTAGTTATAAAACCGGAATAGCGCGAGCCGATGGCTCAACTGGCAATTTGTTGGATTTGTATTTGTATAATGAAGATACACTTTGTTCAAGAACGCTTTTTAAGGCATTTGCAACTATAAACGATTCTACAACCATAGCGATTGAAACTGCTCTAAGAACAAGATACGTAAGAGACACCTATGACAGTTATATTTCTGTCAGAACCATTCCAGACAGCCTCATTTCCCAGTATTCTGTTGATACAAATTATTCCATCGGAGGGGGGCAAATAGGCGCTTCTGTATTTAATCCTTCCGACACTTCGTTTTTAATAAGCACCTATTACAAGCCTTCGCAGCAGAGAAAAATTGTTCAAATAAACTCCAAAGGGAAAATCACGGAGGTTTTCAACTATGATGTTCCTAAGTGGCATTATGCTTACTACTTCGAAAAATACAACAGGTCATATTATTTTATCGTGGAAAATTTAGACAGCATGAATAGCAGATTTGTCAACTCATATATACTGAAATATTCAGAAAGCGGAAATTTTGAGCAACACATAGACTTATATGATACAAAAGTTGTGGATTTGGAAATGATCTCTAATGGAAACATCCTGTTGCTGGGTGATAAATCGAAAGGTTATTTCAATGATTCGATACTTGCCCCCGTGAGGGTATGTTTATTGGATGCTGACCTGAATATAATGAAATACCGGGATTTCGGTTTTCCATATGTCAGTCCTTCGCATATCACCACCACTTCTGATAACGGCTTTATTGTAACTGGCACTTTGTTGAAAGACGGTATTGACGAAGATATAAGGGAACCTAACCAGGTTTATTTTTTAAAAAGCGCTATAGACAGCATAAATCTTGTTTGGACGGATGTACCGGAAGTAACCGCAGATGCATCCGTTAATGTATATCCCAATCCTTTTGATAAAAGATTCACAATAGAAATTGAAATCAACCAACCATCCAGCGTTCAATTATGCCTGTATGACTATACCGGAAAACAAATCATGCGGACAGGGGAGAAGCAAGCGCCAAAAGGAAAATACCTTGAACAAATAAACACCGCGCGATTAGCAAATGGAATTTACCTGTTGGCAGTAAACATTAATGGGCGTGTAACAATAAGGAAAATGGTAAACTGACATCCTTCACCTTGTTATCCGCCTTCAAAGGATAACCATATGACGCAGAAAAACAGGATGACCACAGATAAAACAATCAGCGATTATCTGCACAATCCGTGTCATCAGCGTTCCATTGTCATTCCATTATTATGATTTACTTTAAAATTAAGCAGTCTCCGAGACGCAATGGCAAGGGGATAGTTACCGCGCAATTAGTATCTTGTTTATCTGAAGTCCCCGATTTAAAACAACTTTAACCAGCAGTGTGCCGCAGGCAGATTCGGGAAGGATTATTCTTTGCACATCATCAGCCGGCAGAGTTGCGCTCACAACTTCCTGCCCTATCGAATTATATATCTCCACCTTTGCATCTTCACCGGAACCTATTCCAAAGTCGAAATAAACCGAGGACTCGTGACCGTAAATTCTAAAATGTTCACCCGGAGTTTCTGTGATTGCAACAGGCGAATTTTTTAAAACACGAATAGCAGCGGTTTTGGAATTGGAGCAATCCTCGCTTTCTGCAAGCAGCGTTACATCATAAATGCCTTCCAGCGCATAAGCATGTACAGGGTTATCATCGGTTGAAGAGGAGCCATCGCCAAAATTCCAGAAATAGTTTAAAGCGCCTGATGAAAGGTTGCTGAAACTGATAGGTTCATCAACAAGAACTTCGCTTTCGCTGACAGCGTATCCGGCAACTACCGGTGTTGAGCCAGATACTTCAATCGTTTTAATCACGCTGTAACCATCATCGTCATGCAATGTCAAAACATAAGCCCCTGACGGCAGCCCGGCTAATGTGCGTGTTCCGTTGAAGCCTGAAAAATTTTCGATTATCACTCCGTTCATATCCGCAAGCGTGCCGTTCCATCGCTTGCTTCCGTTCTGAGTCAAGGTGATTTCGCCATCATTACCCATGCATGTCGAAGGAATAGCGGCTGTTTCCAGCGGAGCGGTGAAACGCAGGATGAAGCGGTTGCCGAAGATGCCGGTGTCAGCAACGAAATCATAAGAAGCATTCAGCCGCAGGTTTTGAATGTTCCCGGCATGCGTGTCTTCAAGATAGATGCATGCTGTTTCATCTATGTTTTCAATCCGGCTCAGGTTGAGCGTGTAGGTGCCGCTGACGCCTGCGTCAATTCCCAGCATCACCGTCTTGTCACCGCTGAGCAGGGGAATTGCCTGTATGGCATAATCCCTGTTTTGAATTTTAGAATACAGCGCGATCTTGTCGCTGCCCTTCAGCTTGCGCGCGTCATATAGCAAATCTGCGCCATCGGTGGCGCCAGGCATGAATGCAATAAGCGTTTCGTTATAATCATCTCCGGGACCCACAGCGCTTATCCAAAAGCGCTCGATGGGAGCCTGGCGAAAAAAGGCGTTATTCAGCGAACTGCGCATGCTGTTGGTGAATTGAACGCTGTCCGTTCCTTCAATTATTTTCTCAACAAAAAACCCCTGGCAGGAAGCGATATTTCCCTGGAACAAAGTGCCGGTGTTGGGCCCCGCAATTGCGCCCGCACCGCTCCAAACGGCATAATCCTGGGTGGCAAATCCAAATCCGTTGCTGTTGTCATCATCCCAGAAATAGAGTGCTCCCGTCACCACGGGATTGGTTCCCGCTGGGCCATTCACTGCCATGAAAGTGGCTGCATCAATCGCGGAAGGGTAGGGGTTGCCGATAAGATTCCAGGGCACGTTGTTGGCAGCGTTTTTGGTGACGGCAATGGAATAGTTGCCGCTGTGCGGAATGCCGTCAAATTCGACAAGCGAACTTCCTCTTCCGATGTAACCCCTCGCTGCCGCCATTGTTCCGGTGGATGCTTCCCATCCGTATTTCAAACCCATGGTGGTGGTGTCCGCTGCGCTGTTTGGATCATAGTAAAACAGGTTGTTGCCGAGCAGCGAAACATTGGAGCCTGCAACTGGCGATGACCAGTAGCTGTATGCGGCAGGATTTACATTGGCTATTTTTTTCATCCGTATTGAACCGGTAACCGCGCCTTCTCCGCCAGGCGTTCCCGCTCCCGCAAGCAGACTTGCCCCGTCTTCAAGCGTGAGGTTTCCATTGGTGTTGAGAATGCTCCCCGATTTCACCTGCACCACGCCTTTGAAAGATAGCTGCTTTACCAGGCTGTGAGACGGTCCCTCAAAGACGATCCTTCCCGAACCGAAAATTTGCCCACCGTTATCGAGGTTGCCGTGAATAACCAACTGAGCATTATTGACGGCTGAGATCGTTACCGCAGCGCCAATTTGAATGGTCAGGTCTTCCGCTTCCGCTGTGGTTCCTGCACTTCCCTGCACAACGGGAAGTGGTTTTGGAGAAACATTTGGAATGACGGCATCTGTTCCCGAGGTCGGAACGCCATCCGTCCAGTTGTTGCTGTTGAACCAGTCGTTGTCCCAATTGCTCCCTGTCCAGATGGTGCTCGTAAGATTTGCAATGGATGCGTTCTTAACAAGTATCGCCCAATCATTGGAGTCGCCATCGGGATTTGCTCCCAGGCTTACGTTACCTCCCCCGGTCACTGGAGCCACTGGTCCATTTATCAAAGCTCCTCCCGTGCGCGGGTTGTACCACTTTACAGTGTAAGTGCCGGTGGCGGGTATGGTTACATTGACGTTGCTTCCGAAGGCTCCGTCTTTAAGATAAAAAGCATACACCTCGCCCGCTTTGTAGAAACAATAACCGTTCACTCCATTCAGCAGCAGCGAATTGTCGCCTTCCATTTCATGGAACGGCAAATAGGTTTGAAAAAAATCAAGCGCGTAATAGGTTTGTTCCCAAAGGGTTTCAAGAACCGTCAAGTCTTCCGACTGAATGTCGCCAAACGTATTCTGGTAGCCGAAATACCATTCAATGCCGCCCCCGCCACCCATGATATTTCCCCATAACGTATTTTTTCTGTGCCCGTGCAGATCGCTTGCCGTCATTGCCGGTGCAACCTCGGGATCCTGCTCATCACCGCAGATGATCCATTTTCTCCCGGCATTTTCCGAATCGTTTCTCAGTGTTCTTGCCCAGTTATTATAGCTGTAGCCCGAGCCTTGCAGCGAGGTCATTTCGAAATACTGGAGCCATGACGGATTGTTCAGGATATTGTCGTATTCAGATAAAGCCTGATTTTGATAAGTATGAACGGTAATGGGAGAATCATAGGGATCTTTTTCCCGGATGTATTGCGCGAATGCGACTCTCTGCGCATTCGTGTTGTCGTTTTCCTCACCCAGATTCCACACGATGGCATGATGATGCGCAAAGCGTGAAACCAATTCGCGGAAATACAGCTTGCGTATGTCATTAAGGTTGCCATTGCCTCCGAGCAATTCATCATTCTCCATCTCCTGGAGAACGAAATTCAATTGAACGCCAACAGAGTCTGCATGAGAAAATACGATTTCCCACTGATCCAATTTTGAAACATCGAAGCGCCAGCGTTCATTGTCGGACGTCCACATCCATGTATCGCGCCCATCCCCGCCATCCAAATTGTAAGTGAGGAAATAAACGCTGTTCACTCCCTTTGAGGCCAAGTAGTTCAGCATTCCGATGATGCCTTTGCCTTTTCCGGATTGCCAGGAAGGGTCGCCAGCGTTCCAATGGGTTACATGCGGAGCAAATTGATGAAGCCCGTTGGTTAAGCCCGGCTCGGGGAGTCCGCCATCATCAAAGGTTTGATCGAACTGGTAATAGCCGAGCAGGTTTTCCGGGCTGTCAGTGCCTCCTTTGATAAAATATTTTCCCGTCTCGGCAAATCGCAGGTAATGTTCCCCGGCATATTGCAGCCTGCCCTGCGCCCTGAAATCTCTTCCCGATTTGTTGGTGACGGTGATATGGAATGAGCCGGTTTCGCCATCGGGTCCATCAGGCGAACCCACCGCTGTTCCGGCATTCAGGTTATCGCTCAGAGCGATGTCAGCGCCCGTTCTGAATGAAACTGAATAATTCCAATTTCCGGTAACATCGGGGCAGAAATAAACGCGCCACTTGTTGCCGTTGGTTCCGCTTGTTTCGGCAGCATTTCCGTCAGCAGCATAGTGACCGTGCACGACATGGCTTGTGCTGCCGTTTGTAAAAGTTACAATCAGCCTGTAATCTCTGAAGGGATTTGCAGCCGCGCTTTCGCTGGTGTTGGGTCCATCGAAAAGCAAAATAACCTTGTGCCACTTTCTCATCTCGCCCTGAATAGTGGCGGATAACAGGCTAGTGCAACCCAGAAAGAGAATTAGTGCGGCAGTTGCAACATTGCGCGTCATGGCGGTTACTTTGAAACGTAGAATGGGGTGGTTGTGAAGTTAGATGAATAACGCACCCTGAACAACGAAATAAAAGGAAAATAAATTTATCGTTAGCTGCGCTATTTATTCAATAGCACCTTGTAACTCAACGATTTATCATCAATGATTACAGTAAGGCAATAATACTGCCCAGGGGTATTTTTTAAATCAATATTCAAATTGCCGGATGCAGCCGTTTTTTCCTGATACATTTTTTGGCCCAAAATATTGTGAACTGTCACTTCAGCCCATTTCTCAACCGGCATATCAAAACGGATATGGATGGATCCGCCAATCGTTGAAACATGAATTTGCGGCACAGGCTGATTGCGTATTCCCGTTGCAACCTTGTATGCCGTAATTTCCAGCGAGGCAGTATCATCGCAATCGGCATTGGACGCTTTGAGGGTTACGGTATATTTTCCAGCGTCTGAATAAGCATGTTGCGGTTCGCTAATCCCGGTGATGGCTGCGCCATCTCCAAAGTCCCAATCATAAGCATTGGCTCCGACTGAG
>CAZCXH010000212.1:0-6907 GCA_964502525.1 uncultured Chitinophagaceae bacterium | reverse complement strand
ACACCGACATCCCCGCATAGCTCTTGGCGATGTTGTTAATCAGCTCCATGATAATCACCGTTTTTCCCACGCCCGCGCCTCCGAACAGACCGATTTTGCCGCCCTTTGAATAAGGCTCAATGAGGTCAATCACTTTAATGCCTGTGAAGAGCACTTCTGTTTCTGTGGAAAGTTCTTCAAACACCGGAGGCTTGCGGTGAATCGGGTAGCCTTTCTTTGTTTTCAGCGCACCGATGCCGTCAATGGCTTCGCCCACCACATTGAGCAGGCGCCCTTTGATTTCATCGCCCACCGGCATGGTGATAGGCGCGCCCGTGTCCACCACCTGCATGCCGCGCGTAAGCCCGTTGGTGGAGTCCATCGCGATGGTGCGAACGCTGTCTTCACCGAGGTGTTTTTGACATTCGAGGACAAGGTCAGAGCCATCGCTCATGCGCACTTTCAAGCTGTTGAGGATGTTGGGAAGGTGTCCGTTTTCGAAGCCCACGTCCACCACCGCACCGATCACCTGCTTCACTTTTCCGATATTAGCCATGTATATTAAGGAGTGTTTTTAAAATTCGCGGCAAAGATACTACACAATAATCTTAAGGGCAGTTTTAAAAATTGATTGATTGACTATTTCACGCTGAGTAAGCAAAGGGGAGTTTCACCCTAGCCTCTCGCAGAACCGTACGTGAGTTTCCCCCGATCATATCGGGGCTCGTGTTATTTTTGATATTCAAGAACAATAGCCTGTTGCCCATGAAAATCGGCAAATACCCAAATTTCACACCTTCGTTTCTATTTGAAACTTTCCCTGCGATTTAATCTCGCCAAATCAAATATTTCCTCAATAAACTTCGGATAATTTTTCTCCGCATTAAAATACTCTTGCCAAGTTCTCAGCGCAGCATCCCTCCTTTTTTGTTTCTCCGCTTCAGAAGACGCATGGTATGATTCAATAAGCCTTGCCGCCTGCTCCGGTTTGAAATCTTTTGCAAGAGGAAATCCGTTTTCATCATTCACGATTTTTCCAATGCCACCCGCTATGGTTGACATCACCGGAATGCCAAACGAGAGCGCCTCCATGATTACAACGGGGAATCCCTCAAACTCGCTGGTGTGCAGAAAAAGGTCAACATGATTGTTTCCATAAAACTCCATTAACTCGGAATTGTCAATGCGTCCTTTAAACTCAAAACTGATATTTCCGCAATCCTTCAGCCTGCTTGCGGAATAGCGCTCAATTTCATCTTTCATCGGACCCCATCCGAAGTGAATCCATTGAACCGGCACATCTTTTAACCGGGCTAAAATGCCCGGAATAAGAAAAATTCTTTTTAGCGGAATAAAGCCCGCATTGGATACTATAATCATCTTTACCGCCTTGCCTTCAGGATTTCTTTTATGAAAAACGGTTCCGAGCCTGCTGATTCTGAATTTTTCAGGCGTGCTGCCTTTAACTTTTTGCAGCGAATAATCCCTGCCGTTTGCCGAAACAAAGAACACCGCATCAAGGTTGTCATGAATATACTTCCTGAACGGGAGATAAGGGGGCGTTTGCCGTTCGAAGTAAACATCCCATCCGTGTGCCCGCGATATGGCGGTTGCATTCATGGATTTTTTCAGCCGGGCAGCCGCAATGGCGCGGGCATCTGTCCAGTAAGAATAAATGACCAGCAAGTCGCTGTTTAACCTGCCTGCTTCAATATGCTCCTTCAGGAGTTTCTCATATTTAACCGCCATTTGCAGCGTGAGAAGCATGGTTTTGATGAGCCTGGCGCTGAGCGGGGTTTGATAATTTTTCCGGATGAAATGAATTTCCTCCCGGAAGAGTTGTGAGAATATCCATCTGAAGCTCCATATTTTTTCGTAAAGGGTCAGGGAATTATCAATGTGGCTGGCGCTCTCGTTTGGGGCAAGGGAATAAATAGGATTTTTGCTGTCAGGGTGCGAACAGAAAACATGAACGTGCTTAAACGCCTTTGTCAGATAGGGCATTTCATTTCTAACAAAAGGCTCTCTTACCTCAAATGGATAAAAATCGGTAAGTAAAAGCAAACGCGTGTTTTGCGGCATGTGCAGCAAATCTAAAGAAAATGAAAAAGGGGAAATTGATAATCATTGATAACGGATTAAGCAACATCGGCTCTCTGATGAACATGCTGAAAAAAATTGGCGCTGAGTTCATGCCATCCTGCAATCCTTTTGATGTGCAGGAGGCGGAGAAAATCATTCTGCCCGGAATCGGGGCCTTTGATGCCGGAATGAAACGGCTGTCCGATTTGGGGCTTGTGGATGCACTCAATGAAAAAGCGATGGTGCAGAAAATTCCGGTGCTTGGGATATGCCTCGGAATGCAGTTGATGGCTAACGGCAGCGAAGAAGGAAGAATGAAGGGGCTGTCATGGTTCGATGCGGAGGTGGTGCGGTTCAAGTTTGCCGAATCCGCACCGCTCAAAATACCGCACATGGGCTGGAATTTCGTGTCCCTGAAGAAGAAAAGCAGGCTGTTCGAAAATTTTTCAGATCATCCTAAATTTTATTTTGTGCACAGCTATCATTTCAAAACGAACAAGGAAAATGACCAACTGTGCGTGACCAACTACGGATATGATTTTGCATCAGCCGTTGAAAGCGGGAACATCGCAGGGGTTCAGTTCCATCCTGAAAAAAGCCATAAATTCGGAATGCAACTCCTCAGGAATTTTGTTGAACAATTCTAATCACTCCTTAACGCGCATCATCCCAGTCCTGCTGGTGCAAAGCCGCGGCAACCTTGTGAAATCCATGCGGTTCAAAAACCATGTTTACGTGGGCGACCCTCAGAATGCCGTTAAGATTTTCAATGAAAAGGAAGTGGATGAACTGATTGTCCTAGACATCAGCGCATCGCCTCAAACCCGGGAGCCGGATTATAAATATGTCGAGCAGGTAGCCACGGAATGTTTCATGCCTGTAACTTATGGAGGGGGTGTTTCAACGGTTGAAAGCTTCGGCAAGGTGATTGCTGCCGGAGTGGAAAAAGTTTCGCTGAACTCAACGGCCCTTGACAAGCCGGAAGCTATAAGGCAGGCAGCAGACCGCTTCGGCAGTTCAAGCGTGGTGGCTGCCATTGACGTGAAAAATGACCTGTTTGGAAGAAAGAGGGTTTATTCACACCGAACGAAAAAACTCACAGACAAAGACCCGGTGTCTTATGCGCGGTTTCTGGAACAGCAGGGTGCAGGTGAAATCCTGCTGCAATCGGTTGACCGTGACGGAACCATGGAGGGATATGATCTGGAGTTGATAAAATCCGTGTCATCAGCGGTAAAAATTCCGGTGATAGCCCTCGGTGGGGCCGGAACGATGGAGCATTTCCGGAATGCCATGCTTGCTGGAGCCTCGGCTGTGGCAGCGGGAAGCAGGTTCGTTTTTTATGGCAAGCATCGCGCGGTGCTGATTAATTATCCCGATGAGAAGGAGAAGCTGATTATTTCAGAAAAACCCTGAATATCAGGCGCACCGTCAATTCCCCTTCTTCCTCACCACAGCCTCGCACATGTGTCCTGCATTTTTGAAGCCTTCGATTTCCGTTGACGTGAATTTGATTCCGAAGTGCTTTTCAATGGCCACCACCAGCAGGATATGCGTCAGCGAGTCCCATTCGGGAACATCCTGCGCAGTGGTTTCGTAGCTGATTTCCAAATTATCGTTGCCCAACTCCCTGCGGAAAATTCCGTTCACTTCTTTCAGGACAGATTCCATGCTCATGGTTTTTCTGCAACGTAAGTTTTTAAAGATCTATAACCGTCAACTTCAAGCCGCCAGATTTTTCCGTCTTCCGTAAATCCAAGCCGGGCAAGCAAATCCTTCACCAGCGCGTTTTTCGGAGTGGGCAGGTATTCTCCGGTGATGGCTTCAAAATTATTTTCACCCGCGTAGCGCATCAGTTCATTCAGCACGAATTGCTCCACGGTTCTGTTCAGCACGCGGCAACTCATCAGCAGCGTGTCAATGAACAAGTTTTTGTTTTCCTTTTTCAGGATAATCACGCAGATGATTCCGTAATCGCCAAACTTGTCATTCAACTGGAAGGTGAAAGTTGCAAACCTGTCATCGTGCACCATTGATTTTATTTCAGCGTCCGTATATCGCACCGTGCGCAGGTTAAACTGGTTGGATCGCTGCGTCAGTTGCGCCACGCGCGAAAAGTTGAAATCGTTGAAGGGTGCGACCACTGCCGTCATTTCAAGGCTTTTCAGGTAGTCTTCCTCGTTGAAGAATGATTTCTTCATCTCGATTCGCTTTGCTTCCACCTGATATTGCTCGGTACGCGTGGCATCTTCGCTGGTAACGGAGGCGATTTCAAACAGGTTGAGTTGCTGTAAAAACAAAAGATATTCAGCCGGGTCTTCGGGCATCTCGGGGACAGTAATGCCGGGAATCGCCTTGCGCACCATTTCGCGCTCGAAGGGATTGTCGTCAATGAACACCATCGAATCAAACCCGATATTCAGCGCTGATTGAATGGAGTGCAGATTGTCCACTTTGTTTTCCCAGTTCGCAACAAATATGGCAAAATCCGAAAGTTTCAGAACCATTTCGGGATGTTTCCCAAACGGTTCTTTTGCGATAGCTTCATTGTTCTTGCTGCACACCGCGAGCAGGATACCGCGCAGTTTCAATTGTTTCATCCATCGCTGCAACTCCGAAAAGGCTTTGCCAACGCCCAGATTGCCGATCTGGATATTCGCCATCCCGTCATCACCGATAATTCCGCCCCACATCGTGTTGTCAAGGTCGGTGATGAGGCATTTCTTCACTTTGCCTTTGGAGGCGGCAATAATATCTACCGCAAGTTTTGCCACGTCAGGCAGAACGTCTGGCGACAAAACCATCGAAGACGTTGCATACAGATTGGGCGCAAATGTTTTAACACGCCCCAGCGTTTGCTGAAGCGCGGCAAAATCAGCGATGTGAAAATTGGGGCATTCCACCGCAACTTCCATCAGCAGGGCATTCAGCTTTCTCGTTTGATACAAAAACGAAGCCGGATATTTGTTTGCAAAATTTCCAAACACTCCGTCATTCGCCTCCGGAAAATTGTAGTAAATGATTTGGGCCGCCAAACCTTCAGACAGCGTGGAGATTTGTGCTCTTAAATGACTAATCCGGGCAGCCGCGAACCCCGCTTTTTCATCTGTTTCATAAAATTTCTCCTGCAGTTTTTGCACGGATTGGAAGATGACAACTGCGTCCGGCTCAAAGTTGTACATATCCGACCGGTTATTGAATATTTGGTAGTCAACCTGGTCAACATCCGCATCAAATATCTGCAATGACATTTTGTTCACTATCCCAAGCCCTCTTATCGCCTGCGACAGCAATTGGGTGGGGCTGTCACCCAAAAGGGCAACCTTCATCTTCGGAAAATCATCCGAATTGATGTTGAGGGATTTCCTCAGTTCTAAAAGATTCACGTGAGCGAAATGAACGGTGTTACGGTAAAATGTAAAATTAAAACACCTTCTCCGCATCCTGTTATCCCGAAACAAGTGCAAAAAACGAACTGTGATCGTTCCGAAGGACTCCGGACTTCTTCGGAGGATATCCATCGGGTACTATTTGGTACAAGTTCGGAAACCTGCTTACCGATGGTACAAAATGCCTGACTTCAGGTTGTTCAGGCATTTTTTCCCCGCAAATGATAAGTAAAATACAATATGTACCTTAGCGTACTGAAACTTGCAATCGTTCCCATGAAAAACATCTTGAAAAGAATCTATAACGGAATACCCCTGAAGAATAAACTGTTTTCGGCAATCAGATTTTTCTGGTCGCCTCCCGAAACGGTTTACAAGCACCTCCACTTCACCGGAAACTTCAGAGCCAGATTAGCCCCGGACAAGCAATTTCTGATGCGACACTACGGCAGCTATCTGGAGAACGAAATTTTTTGGGGAGGGATACCCGGAGCCTATGAAAGGCATTCTCTGGAACTTTGGATGGAATTATGCAAGGAATCAAAAACGATATTGGATATAGGCGCCAACAGCGGACTTTATTCGTTGGTGGCACAAACGATCAACAGCAACGCTGCTGTTTATGCTTTCGAACCGGTTGAGCGCATCTACAAAAGACTGGCAAATAATATCAAACTGAATAACTATTCGATTGCTGCTGTTAAAAAAGCGCTTTCGGACAGTTCGGGAAAGAGAACGATCTATGACACCCCGGGCGATTCTGAATATATCGTTTCTTTAAGCCATAATGCTTTTGGAAGGGAAGGCGTTCCGGTTGAGATAGAAACTGACACCCTGGCCGGGTTTATCAACGCGCAAAATATAAACCGCGTTGATTTGATGAAACTGGATGTTCAATTTCATGAGGTGGAGGTTTTGGCCGGAATGAAAGATTTGCTGGCGGTGCACAAACCAACCCTGCTGATTGAAATACTCGAAGACTTTCTTGCCGGGAAAATTGAAAAACTGACTTCAGGCATTGGATACCTGTATTTCGACATTGATGAAAAAAAGGGTCCTCAACGCAGGGAGCACCTGCATAAGGCTACCTGCTATAACTTTTTAATCTGCACTTCGGATGTGGCGAAACGCCTGCGTTTGATAAAATAAAAAGGCGTTATCCGTGCAAGCCGGATGCAGACGGATTGCAGTGTATGAAAATTATTGCTATTTTTTGGCTCCGTAGCCCCATTTACGGGCTGCCATATGCCGGACACTTACAGGGTGTGCACCAGGTGCATACTGAACAATAACGATTGCAAAGAAATCACATTTGATCATGATGGGGTTTGCAGCATTTGCCGTCTCTATGACGACCTGCACAAGCGTACGGTTTTGCAGGACTTCGATGGATACAGGGCATTGCAGGCGCTGCTAAGCAAAATCAGCAACAGCCGGAGCGGCAGCGAATACAATTG
>CAZCXH010000211.1:0-6923 GCA_964502525.1 uncultured Chitinophagaceae bacterium | reverse complement strand
GCCTTTCAGTTTTGGTGGAACAGGAACTTGCATCACAAATACGGGCGGGCGATGAGCAGGCTTTTGAGCAGGTTTTCCGCGCGCACTATCCTGCGCTTTGCGGCTATGCAAACAAAATCCTGAAAGACCTTGCGGAGGCAGAAGAGGTCGTGCAGGATTCCTTTTGCAAAATCTGGGAGAGGCGCGAACAACTTGAAATCACCGGTTCGCTGAAAGCATACCTTTTTCGCGCAGTGCATAATGCCTGCCTCAATCATTTAAAGCACCGGAAAGTCCGGCTCGCCTATGCGGAACATGTTGGGGCAAATCAGGCGACACACACCAATCACGATTCTGCTGAACAATCGGAATTAGAATCGCAGGTGCTTGATGCGATGAATGCGCTGCCGGAAAAATGCCGCGAGGTGTTTGAACTGAGCCGCTTCGATGGGCTGAAATACAGGGAGATTGCCGCGAAGCTGAACATCTCCGAGAAAACCGTTGAGAACCAGATGGGCAAGGCGTTTAAAATTTTACGGGATAAACTGGGCGCCTATTTAAAAGGTGCGCTGCTTTGGATGTTTTTCTCATTTTTCAATTAACAGCGTAGGGGTAAAACATGTTTCAGTTGTCATCAATAAAGCGATAGTATGAAGCCGGAATCAATAAACCATGATTTGCTTGCAAAATATCTGCTTGGAGAAACCTCTGCGGAAGAAGCAAAACAGGTAGAGCAATGGCTTCAGCAGTCGCCTGAAAACCAGCGGGAGTTCAATTCGCTGAAGCAACTGCTTCAGGCTTCCGATTTTCAAGCCGCAGCCGTTGACACGGACAAAGCATGGAAAAATGTAAAAGCAAAAATGGATGGCGGTGCAGAGCGCGGCAGAATCATCACCATGGAAAGGAGGAACAATTTCAAGACATACTTCAGCGTGGCTGCCGCCATCGTTGCGCTGGCAGTTGCGGCTGTTGTCATCCGCGTTTATCAGCACCGCGTTCCCGTTGTTCAATATGCGAGTTTCACTACCGCTTCGCAGAAGCAAACCGATACGCTGCCCGATGGCTCCGTTGTAACATTAAACAAAAACACCACACTTACTTATCCTGTTGCTTTTGCAGATAACGAACGGAGGGTAACGCTGCATGGCGAAGCATTTTTCGATGTGGTAAAAAATTCCGCCCGTCCTTTTATCATTGAAGCCGCAGGCGCTGAAATAAAAGTGCTCGGCACTTCATTCAATGTGAGGGCTTATGACACGGCTGCAACTGTTGAAGTGGTGGTTGAAACAGGAACCGTTCAGTTGCGCAGCGCGGCAAAAAATGAATCCGTTACGCTGGAGCCGGGCAGCAAAGGCGTTTACACCAAAACGAACGCTGCGCTTTCAAAATCATCGAATGACGATTTAAACTATGCGTTTTGGCGTTCAAATAAACTCACCTTCAGGAACACGCCTCTGAAAGAAGTGGTTGACGCGCTGAATAATTATTACGCTGCGGGCATTTCTTATGAAAACGAAAACATCGGTCGCTGCCGCTTCACTGCAACATTTGAGAATGATTCGCTCAGCGCCATCCTCGAAATCCTGTCTGTAACTTTTCAGCTTGAAATCACGCAGGACGCCTCCGGGAAAATTTTGTCAGGAAGAGGTTGCGAAGATGCGCAGTTGTAAAATTTTTCCGGCTCTTTCTTTTTGTTTTTTGCTGCTGTGCGGCATCTCAGCGCAGGCGCAAACCGGCTCGCTGGAGCGCGCAATCAGCATCCATGCAGAAAATAAATCATTGGAGGAAACGCTTGCTCTCATTGAGAATGCGGGCGGTTGCAGGTTTGCCTATAACACCGCCCTTATTCCGCTGGACAGTTTGATTACTTACCATGCAGCCAATAAACCGCTCCGCAATATCCTTGATGATTTGTTTCGCGGAAATCTCACTTATGCGGAGCGCGGCAGGTTCATCATTCTGCAATCTGCGCCAAAGAAGAGCGCAGCGCCAAAAGAAGTGAAAATGCGGTTTACCGTTGCGGGGCAGGTAACGAATGGAAAAACCCATGCGCCTCTTGCGGAAGCGACCGTTTATGTTGCGGATAATCTTAAATCGTCCGTTACGAATGAGGCAGGGCGTTTTCAACTCGACCTCGCGCAATGGATGCAAACCCAAACTTTATTCATCAGCAAAGCGGGGTTCCGCGATACCGCATTGGTTATTTCGCCAGCGGCAAGCGTTGAACTGGAAATTGCGCTGTCGCCTGACATTCCCGTTGCGGTGGAAATTGCTGACACGCTTATTGAAGCCACGGCAAGCGATTCGTCTGCTGAAACCGTTGAACAGTTGCCCTTCGTCAGGTTTCTTACCAATATAAAACAGCGCATTAACGCGTTGAACATTAAGGATGGTTTTAACCGCCCTGTGCAGCTTTCGGTGGTTCCCATGATTGGCACCAACCGCAAGCTGAGCGGCTCGGTGAGCAATAATTTTTCCTTCAATGTTTTTGCGGGCTACAATGGCGGTGTGAAAGGCGCGGAAATCGGAGGTCTGGTCAATATTATCAGGGATGACATGACCGGCTTCCAACTGGCAGGGCTTTCAAATATTGTAGGCAGGCAAACGCGAGGTGCGCAAATAGGCGGCATTTTCAATTTCAACATGGGAGACACCAAAGGTTTTCAACTGGGAGGCATCACGAACATTACGCTGAAAACAACAACAGGATTTCAACTCGGAGGGATTGGCAACTATTCGGATAAATTCAACGGCTTTCAACTGGGAGGTATTTTCAACGTGGTGCGGAAAGAGATGCGCGGATTTCAGTTGGCGGGAATCGTCAACTATGCGGGAATCATGCGGGGCGCGCAGTTCGGGTTAATCAATGTTGCCGATTCCGCTGCGGGAACGCCCATCGGATTGCTGAGCTTCGTGAGGAAAGGCTACCATCACGCTGACGTTTATTACGATGAAACGAATTACGCGAATGTTTCCTTCAAAACAGGCGTGCAGCATTTTTATAATATCATTTCAGCAGGCTGGTCGTGGAGCGACACCAGCGATTTATGGCGCGTGGGTTACGGACTGGGTTCCGAATTCACGATGGGGAAAAAGAAACGCGGCTTCACCAATATGGACCTGTCGGTTTTTTACATCAACAAAGGCAAAGACTTCATCACCGATTTGAACATCCTGAGCAGTTTCAACCTTGATTTTGGTTTCCGCTTTCACAAATACTTCGGAGTTTACCTCGGTCCGGGTGTGAAGGTTTACAATTCACAATATCTAAACCCCGAAACAGGCAAGTCCGGACTTGACATCGCCTATCATCCCGTTTTTGAAAACGTGAAAAACGGACAGCTCAACCAGGTATGGGTGGGATTCAGAGGCGGGGCAAGGTTTTAGATTATACCGAAACAACGCAGGTTATCGAATAATTGAACTGCAACATGTTCGGCATTAACCAAGAGTCTCTTCCCTTCGGAAATTAGACTACTCTTGATATAGGGGCAGCTTAAAAATTGTTCTTTTTACCGCTCACCCCGGTTATATAAGACAACCGTAAACTACCAAGCAAATTTTCTTCGCTTTCGTTATATTTACAGAAATCCGCTTGCAAATGACGTTACAGGTAAAACTTCCAACCATATCGGACCTTACTGAGAACGACATAAAAATCATCCTTGCCGGAGAACTGTATGAACGCGAGAAACTGAGCCTCGGACAAGCTGCTGACTTGGCTGGACTGAGCAAGCGGGCATTTATCGAAATCATGGGCAAGTACGGTTTCTCCGTTTTCAGCAAATCGGTTGACGACCTTTTATCTGATATAAAGAATGCCTGACATCATCATTTCGGACACGAGTTGCCTCGTGCTGCTGAAGCCAGTGCGCTTGCATTGGCGATTGAAAAACAAAATGCAACGATTATCCTTGACGACCTGCGCGCCCGCAAAGTAGCCAAATCTTTGAATCTGAAAATAACCGGAACACTTGGCGTTCTCGTAAAAGCCAAGCAAGACGGAGTGATTAAAAAAGTGAAACCTCTCATTGACGAACTCCGAAAAACCGATTTCCGCGCTTCTGAAATCGTCATCAAAAAAATTCTTGACGTCTGTGATGAATAAAGTAAGGAACCCTCATAGCCTCGCAAGCTTTGAGAGAATGTTCTTTTTTGCGGTTTCAAATTCCTGCCTTGTCATATAACCTTCCTTCACCAGAGTTTTGAAACGCTCCAATTGAGAGGTAAGCAATTTAATTTCGTTATCGTGGGCTTTCTTCCGTTGCAATCGCAATTTGGCAGCGTCTTTTTCCTTTTGCGCTTTTAAACGCTCCGCCCTGTTTTTTTCATTCACGCTCACTTTATAAGGTGTAGCCCAGCTATCGCCATAAATCCAGTTAGATACCATCTTGCCTGTGTTCTTGCCCAACTCCCGTTCTAAGACCTTTGTGAATATTCCCATATCATCGAAGGTTTTTAATTACAAATTGCATCACCGTTTTTTCCTTTTCCGACACATTGCGGCTGATAACAGCTACCTCCATCATCGTGGTATTTACTATCTCCCGTATCTGCTTATTCGTGGCGGCTAAATTCTTCAGGTAATCAAGAATGCGAATCAGCCATATCGCATCCGATTTGATGAAGGCTAATTCCTTCGTATAAGCGTTCTTCAATTTTTGCAACTGCGTTGCGGTGAGTTTCTTTTTTACATAGCCTTCAAAAAAGCCAAGCAGGTAATCGTCAAATGTTTTCTGCTCCGCTTTATCGAATTGCCCGTCTGCATTAGCAACTAAATAACAAGGGGTCAACAGGCAGAGGATGGTGAATTCGTCTGGGGTGAGTTTTATGTTGCGGTGTTTATTATACAATTTGAAAACCATCTTGGAACTCAAATGATTTTAAAAAATAAATCTGATGATTACCTAACGCCAGTAAGAACTGTCGTGCCGAGTCAGATTAAGTTGTAACTACTTCTGCTGACCTATCGGTTGATGAATTCAAATCATTTTTATCGTAAAACTCAACATTAAAGCTCCACGTTCTGCGATAACTATAATTCAAAGTGGTTCCAAACAAATCAAGAACCCCGATATCCAAACCAACATTTAGATTAATTGTTTCTTTAAATTCTTCCCCGGTTTGATTCCCGTTTATTCTAGCATTAATTGTCGTCATAACAGCAGGAATATCATGAATAAACATCTTACCCTGTACAGCTCTAACAGGGTTAAAAACTCCCTTGCCGAATTTTTTTTCTCTAAGTTTCTCAATCCCATGACCAGCCGATATATTGGCTTCTTTTCCCTTAGATGTTCCTCCAACTCTGCCATCATTTGAAGTAATATCTTCAATGGTTATCTTTTTTGCACCCAGTGCCTCATATGCACTGATTGTTTCTTCAAGGATTAAAGATTTTATTGTTTCGTTAAAATTAATTAATGGAATCAGCAAATTACTGTCCTTGGGATGAGTGCAATAAAGCCCCGCGCTAAATTTCCCTTGCGGGCCACCAAAGTGCATCTTTCCATGCACCTTATCTTTTTCCATTATTATCAATGTAGACCCGCCATTGGACTTCATTATTTTCTCAAATACCTTATCCTTCGATGGAAAATTATCCAATAGTCCGTAAAATAGTCCCATATCTTCATCAATGGAATAATTATCTTCTAACGCTTCATTACTAATAACTATCTGATTAGAATTATCTGGATGCTTTAAGGAGATGGGACTCACTTTATTCTTAAGGCTGTTCATAATAATGCTTGATACCGATGTGAATGGCAAGAGCACGGGCATCCACCACCCATCAACGGTTTTTGCCAGATTTTCATCTAATAATTTAATCTCTTCCTTAGAGAGTTTTCTTCTTCCGTAAATCCCGGATTTATGCTTATCCTTTAACTTGTCAACAAGTCCATAATAAGTCATTGTTAAAATTTTTAAGTGAAAATACTAAACATAATCTGTCCGATCTCTTTTAATTCCAGTTGAATCGCATTGTTTCTTGCTAAACCTGGTACCCCCGTTCTGTTCGTCTTCGGAATTCTTCCCAACAAAACATAATGTGCCGCCAATAATACCTTCTCCAAATCTCTCGCAGAGAAGTCATCATTCTCCACCGTTCTGCAACATATCCGTGAATTGTAAAGCTGATAATCTGTAAGGTACTCATATTCATGATGCCAAATACCATTGCGAAGTTCTTTGCTTACCCTCGTTTCGTTCCAGTCCGCCTTCAGCTTTTTATCCAGCCTGTTTCTGCAACCAACTTCAGCTTTGCCTACATAGTATGTTTCCGGCTTATCAAGGTTGTTAAACGAGTAAACACCTTTTCCAACAGGAAAAATATCAGGATTAATACACTCAAACTCGGGAGTTTTCTTCCACGGGTTATCTGCATACGATTCCCACTGAACTTTCCTCAATGACAGAAGGACATTCCTTACCAACTCCGCGTCATCCATTGATTTCGCTGAATTCGAAATTCAAAACGTATGCAAACTAAAAACCTTCCTTGACTTCTCCAAGCAGCATCAGCGAAGTTTTATCTTTTTTGAAGGGCAGAGTCCGTCACGATTTTTTGCACGATGAAAACAATCCTTCATCAGAGTTTGATTGATTTCCTGCGGAATCTCCGGCTTGCTTTAATATCAGCAATGATGCGTTCCGCTGACTTTCGCATTGGTGTCAAGCTAATTTTACAAATCCTGCCTTGAAATTCAAGCTGCACTTTGATTTTGGACATCTTTCAACATCGAGAAATTTTATTTCACCCCTTCGGGGTTTTTCATTAAAACTGATTCTCAGTTCTATAATAATGTCATCCCATCGGGATTTTTGCTGAAACAACTCCGAAGGAGTGATATTTTTATAGAAAAGAATCCGCTAAGATTCCGATTGAAATCCCGATTTCTATGGATTAATCAAGCCGCTCTGTCATATTTTTTCTGATACAA
>CAZCXH010000210.1:0-7062 GCA_964502525.1 uncultured Chitinophagaceae bacterium | reverse complement strand
AACTCAATTTAGCTATGCACTGAAAGTGCATAGGTTGAGGGGGAAATGAAATTTCTCATTCTAAGATTATGTTGTCCGTATCAGAATTTGAACTGTTCCTGTGATGCTCCAAATATTCTTGTACCATCTCATCAGTTATATTCCCAGTACTCCACGCGCCATACCCTATTGCCCAAAAGTGTCGTCCCCAATATCGCTTCCCTAACTCCGGAAATTCCTCCTGTAATCGCCTGGATGTCCGTCCCTTTAACATCTTTACCATTTCACTTACACTCACCTTCGGAGGATATTCTACATGGATATGGACATGATCCTTGCTAACCACTCCTTTCAAAATTTTCACATCCAATGCATCACAAATCTGTTTTACGATGTCCCTACATCTCCTCTGTATATCTCCCTGCAATACATGATACCGATACTTGGTAATCCATACAATATGAACCGTCAGTCGGCTTATCGTATGGCTTCCATGACGATTTTCATTCCCCATCCGGCTAATTTAGCCGAACTGTGTAGCACCTGAAAGGCACTGCACTAAAGTGCAGGGTTTTAACCTCCGCTGGGACCAATAAAAAACCGGAAAGCTGACACAGGCGATGCGATCCGCCTTTATATTCAAATGCTCCTGCTGATTGCAAACAGAAACTATCCGCGCAGTACTTCAACAAAACCGGAAACAAATGAAAGCGGACAACATCTGTTTACGCAATTTGTGAAATTGGTAAGCGAACATTTTCTCAAGCTGCATAAAGTTTCTGATTACGCGACAATGCTTCATGTCTCACCGGATTATCTCAACCGCATCATCAAAGCGCAGTCAGGCAAGAAAGCTCATGAGTTGATTGATGACATGATTTTGATTGAAGCGAAAGCTCATTTGCTGCATTCGCGGTTATCCGTTGCTGAGATTGCTTACAAGCTGGAATTTTCCGATCCTTCGCACTTCAATAAATTCTTCAGGAAACTGGCAGGCTGCACCCCGCTCGAATATCGCAGCAAGTCGGAATAATGCAATACAAAGTCGTATTTGCACAACGTCTTAACGTGCATGCCATCCCATCTTTGTTGTGTAATTATTTCGCAACCTAAAATTCAAAAACATGACAGCCGAACAAAACAAAGCCATCGTGAAACGGGTGAACAAAGAGTTCATCGAAGGTGGAAACATGAACACTTTCAATGAGATATTTGCTCCCGACTTCATCAACCAAACCGCCCCAGCCGGTGCACCCAAAGGACCCGAAGGAGTGGTGTATTTTTTCAATCATTTTATAAAGCCGGCATTTCCCGATTTGAAGGTCGTGATTCACGACCAGGTTGCAGAAGGCGATAAAGTGACTACACGGAAATCATTTCTTGCCACGCACAAGGGAGAATTTCTCGGAGTTCCGGCTACTAACAAAAAAGTGGTGATGGATGTAATTGATGTCATTCGCCTCCGTGACGGGAAATTTGTCGAGCATTGGGGAGTGTTGGACATGCAGAGCGTGATGATGCAGATTACAGGTTGATTGCAGCATTTTCCTCGTGAACAAGATTTGCATGTTGTAAGCAAATAATTCAGGGCGTACGACAAACTTTCGCAGAAGTCATCCAGAGATTATCGAAGGATGGTGGAGCCAACATCACCCTTCGACTACGCTCAGGGTGACGGCTTGCCCTTCCGGCTTCCAGAGCGAAGCGAAAGTTTGTCGTACACCCAATAGTTCACGGTTCTTCTTACTTCATTGCGCACTTATTATATTTGCCAACTAAATTCTAAATGCCGGCACGGGTCATCCTCGATAGCAAGAAGTTTTCGCTCACCATTGACCGGCTTTGCTATCAGTTGATTGAAAACCATAAGGACTTCGCCAACACGGTGCTTATAGGCATCCAACCGAGAGGTGTTCCATTTTCAAACCGGATATTTGAAAGGCTGAATCAGATACAAAAAGACACGAAGCTAAAATCCGGCATTTTGGACATCACTTTTTACCGCGATGATTTTCGAAGAGGCGAAAAGGTGCATACAGCCAAGGATACAACAATAGATTTTTCCATTGAAGGCAGGAATGTAGTGCTGATTGATGACGTGCTCTATACTGCAAGAACCGTAAGAGCAGCTTTTGATGCGCTGCTCGATTACGGGCGACCATCAAAGGTTGAGTTGCTGGTGCTGATTGACAGGCGGCTGAGCCGCGAGATGCCCATCCAGCCTACCTATGTGGGTAAAACAATTGACGCCATAGAATCGGAGCATGTGAAGGTGGATTGGAAAGAGATTGACGGAGAAGATAAAGTGGTGATATTGCCAAAGAAGGACTGAAAATTCGGTGATTCGATAATTCGATAATAAACGGACAGACGGTTAACCTATTTACAAATAAACCAATTAACCAATTAACCTGGAAATGAGCGCGCTCAGTGTCAGACACCTGTTGGGAATCAGCTATATCACCCGAGAAGACATTGACCTCATTCTTTCCACAGCAGATCGTTTCAAGGAAGTTATCAGCCGCCCGATTAAAAAAGTGCCATCCCTCCGCGACATCACCATCGCTAATATCTTTTTTGAGAGTTCAACGCGTACCCGTATCTCATTTGAGCTGGCGGAAAAACGGCTGTCTGCCGATATTATCAACTTTTCGGCAGCGCAATCATCCGTGAAAAAAGGCGAAACGCTCATTGATACGGTGAACAACATTCTCGCCATGAAGGTTGACATGGTGGTGATGCGTCATGCGAGCGCGGGCGCACCTGTGTTTCTGTCAAAGCATGTGAATGCGCAAATCATCAATGCGGGAGATGGCACCCACGAGCATCCCACGCAGGCATTGCTGGATGCCTACTCGATCCGCGAACGGCTGAAGCTGAAAGACTTCAAAGGGCTGCGCGTATGCATCTTTGGCGACATCATGCATTCCCGCGTGGCGTTGTCAAACATCTTTTGTCTGCATAAACTTGGCGCTGAGGTGATGGTGTGCGGCCCGCCCACCTTGATACCTGTGCACATTGGGGAGTTGGGCGTTAAGGTTTCTTATAATGTAAAAGAGGCGCTGCAGTGGTGTGATGTCGCCAACGTGCTGCGCATCCAGTTGGAGCGCCAGAAGAGCCAATATTTTCCCTCGCTGCGGGAATACGCCATTTATTACGGAATTAATAAAGAGTTGCTTGACAGCCTTAACAAAGACATCGTCATCATGCACCCTGGACCGATCAATCGGGGCATTGAACTATCATCTGATGTTGCGGATGACCCCAGCCGATCCATTATCCTCGGTCAGGTGGAGAATGGCGTGGCCGTGAGGATGGCTGTGCTTTACCTGCTGGCCGGGAAGATCAGTGAAGAGTAGGGGTAGGAAAGGCGACAACAAACCTAAATCCTCCACACCGGGCTTTGAAGCATGTTTCGGTGGTGAGTTAATGCGATGCGAGCTAAAAATTAAATTATTTCAATATTCATCGCAAAAATCCGTTCAGCTAATTCAAATACATCACCGACTTCACCGCCTGAATGGTTTTCTCAGGATTTGGCAGGAAAGCTTCCACTAATGCGGGGGCGTAGTTCATTGACGAATCAGCCCCCATTACGCGGCTGACCGGGGCATCCAGATAGTCAAATGCTTCCTTCTGTATCTGGTAAGTGATTTCAGATGAAATGGAAGCAAGAGGCCATGATTCCTCCACGATAACGCACCGGTTGGTTTTTTTCACAGATTGAACAATTGTTTCAAGGTCCAATGGACGAATGGTGCGCAGGTCAATCACCTCCGCACGAATGTTTTCTTTCTCCAGTTCCTCAGCCGCTTTCATGACTACCTTCACCATCTTGTTGAATGTGATAATTGTAACATCTTTTCCTTCCCGCTTCACCTCGGCTTTTCCGATAGGAATGATGTATTCATCCTCCGGCACTTCTCCTTTATCGGAATACAGCAGTTCTGATTCCATAAAAACAACCGGGTCATCATCGCGGATAGCTGACTTCAGCAGTCCCTTTGCATCCTTAGGATTTGAGACAGAGATAACTTTCAGCCCCGGACAATTCGCCAGCCAGCTTTCAAATGATTGCGAGTGCTGCGCGCCCAACTGTCCCGCTGAGCCGGACGGTCCGCGGAAAACGATCGGCACGTTGAACTGTCCTGCCGACATCGAATGAATCTTTGCCGCGGAATTGATGATGGCATCAAAAGCAAGTATGGCAAAATTCCATGTCATGAATTCCACAATGGGGCGCAGGCCGTTCATCGCTGCGCCCACTCCCAGCCCCGTAAATCCCAATTCAGTTATCGGAGTGTCAAGCACCCGTCTGCCGCCAAACTCAGCCAGCATGCCTTCGCTCACCTTGTAGGCGCCATTATATTCCGCTACCTCTTCGCCCATCAAAAAAACATTCTTGTCCCGCCTCATTTCTTCAGACATCGCCTCCCGCAACGCTTCCCGAAAACGAATTTCTCTCATTGAAATTTTTTTTTAAAGATAATTCAATCAGCTATACCTCACATTCATCGGCCGCAGTTCCACTTCCACGGTCAGATAATTATCAGGTGTTTCAAGGATGTGGACGATGGCATCGGCTATATCTTTCGGATGAAGCATTGTTTCGTTGGCGGTGATGCCCTGCACCTCGTTAAAGAACGCAGTATTCACCGATCCGGGGCAGATGCACGTTACTTTGATGTTGCTTTTCCGAACTTCTTTGAACAAGGATTGAGAAATGCCCCTCACCGCGAATTTTGTGGCGCAGTATCCGGTTGCCTCGTCAATGCCCGTCAGCCCTGCTATGGAAGCAACATTGATGATATGACCAAACTGTTGCCGCTTCATGAATGGAATCGTTTTTCGCGAACAATAGAAAATTCCATGAACATTTGTGGCGAACATCATATGCCAGTCGTCAGGAGAGATTTCATCCATCTTTCCGAAAATACCCAAGCCGGCATTGTTTAACAGGATGTGAACCTGCCCGCCAAGGAATACCAAGCTTTGCCCGAAGGCAGATTCAACCTGGTCCATTTTCCCTACGTCAGCTTTGATGAATTCGAATGCCGGATGCCTGATGCCCGGGTTTGTTCTGCTCCAGCCCGCCACTTTAACTCCTTTGCCAAGCAAGGCAATCACCGCAGCTTTCCCGATTCCTTTGCTGGCGCCTGTTACAATAGCGGTTTTATTTATTAATTCCATTCTGGGAGTTTCTGACTGTTTCAAAGATAGACCAAATGCTTGCTTTGACCGGAGTGTATTTATACCATCAATTAATATACCAAGAGTAGTCGAAATTCCGAAGGAATGAGACGTACTCTTGGTTAATGCCGAAGGTTTTGCAGTTCGTTTATGCGAAAACCTGACTTGTTTCGGTATACACGGTATTTTGGCGTTAGCTTAAAAATGCTTTAATTTCATTTCTTCTCAGAAAGCAATCCTGATCGGCAACAAGGGAAGCGCATTGAAAGAAGTAGGTACGGCTGCCAGGAAGGATATTGAAAAATTTATCGAAAAAAAAATTTACCTGGAACTGTTTGTAAAGGTTAAGCCGGGATGGAGAGACGATGATAGAATGTTGCGCAACTTGGGATACTCAGTTTAATGTTATCAGAAAACAAAGCCTGCTGTTAAGCGAAGCCCAATTCTCTCAGGGATGTAAAAGGCTATTTGTCTTGAAGAGTTGGAATTGTGCCTCTGATCAGGTGTCAATATCGGGTTGTCTATAGATGTAAAAAGATGACCGTATATTCTCCAGGAAAACGGAACACTGAATTGGGACTAACTCAAAGGGATTCATTGAGTTGCTGCCATTGCTCCACAAGTAAGAATGAATCGGTTCGCTGCCACCGGTGACGTTCACTGTTGCCGAACCATTGCAGGGGGCAGAACAATTTTGATTGTCAAATGCCTGAGCTGTTGCGGTTAATCCGGGAATTTTTCCGGACACCTCATGCTGCGATATGGCGGTGCATCCGGCAGCATCGGTTAGAGAATATACAATCCCGGGCACACACCGATTTGATTTTGGGTATTTGCCCCGTTGTTCCATGAATAAGTGTAGGGCGCTGTGCCTCCCGAGGCGTTGCCATAAACCTGACCGTTGCAAGGCAGTTGGCAGTTGGTGTTGTCACCGCCATATCCCACCACCACCGACAGGTTGGTGGAATCGCAGGGGACAGCGGCAAACGATCATGAAAAATTTACAATGGAAACGATGACGGGCAGAAGCAGTGTTCTGCAAAAACGAAGGTGATTCATGAAGGGTTAGGTTTAGGTTAACGGTTATGGGTACGGACACCTGATAAAAATGTTTCAACCGTGTACCCAATCGGCTTTAATTTCGTATCAGCAAAATCCCGGTACCGAAAAAACTTAACCACCATGTCGAAAACTCTTAAGATCGCAGCGGTTCTTGTCTTTCTGGTTGCAATTGGCAGCGCCATCACCTGGCATTACCTGCCTGCCCTGCTGGCGAAGGCAATTATCCATGAAGAAGGAGGATTAATACCGGTCGTGCAAGTGATACCTGCTCCTGTGAAGCAATCCATCAACAATAAAGTGAATGCCATACCTAAAAAATTGAAGGAACTGGAAGCCGAGGGGGTTTACATTACCATTGAAGACATCATCAAAGTGATTGACGAGGCGAAGCCGGACGAAATCATCAATACCATTAACGCGCTGGACAAAACCAAACCTGAAACAACCGACCAGGTGATTGACATTGTGCTGGAAAACATGGATTTTGGAAAATATGAAAATGAGAAGATGATCGCTCTTGCAAAGAAAAAACTGAAGATGAGCGATGTGAAGAAAGCGATGAAGATGATCCGCGAAAACGGGAAACCTTACGCGCTCACCATTCCGATGGGGAAGGAAACGGTGAAGAGCATCCTGCTGGAGAAAAAGAAAAAAGTGGAGGCGCAGTTGAATTCCTGATGTAACGTTGTCAAAATAACTTCCCCAATTCAGAGATAAACTAAACGGAAGAAATGCTTGCACGGGAGCTATGACATATGTATAAGATAGCGGAAGAATGTTGATCCCGCCTTATCCCCAACATGTTCATAACATATTTTTTTTAATCTCAAC
>CAZCXH010000209.1:0-7193 GCA_964502525.1 uncultured Chitinophagaceae bacterium | reverse complement strand
CGTAAAAAATATTTTCAGGAAAAGCTTGGTTTTTATGACAGTACCTTGCGATAACCCGGGAGGCGAGGGTGTGAGATAACTCTCATCCCTCTTACGCCATCTCCCAAATATCGCCCCACAATCGTTGTCCTCCATCTATGTAAACCGTTTCACCGGTGATAAACGCAGCCATAGGTGAGGAGAGGAAGCAAACGAGATAAGCCACTTCATCAACCGTGCCGAGGCGCTTCATCGGAATTTTGGAGGTGATGCCCTTGAGAAACTCAGGCGGGTATTGGTCGAGTCCCGTTGACTGAATGATGCCCGGAGCAACGGCATTGATGCGAATGTTGTGCGTTGCCCATTCCACCGCGAGCGATTTGGTGAGGTTCTCCACGCCCGCGCGCGCTGCTCCCGTATGGGACATGCCCGGAAATCCTTTATATATGTTGGCAATGATGTTAACGATAATGCCGTTTTTCTGCGGCATGAAAAATTGCGAAAAAAATGATTGCGTCATGAACCATGTGCCGTTCAGGTTGGTGTCAATCACGGCTTTCCATCCCTTGGGCGTTATTGCTTCTGCCGGTGAGGGGAATTGTCCGCCAGCGTTATTGATAAGGATATCCAGCCTTCCGTCCCTCTCTTTGATTTGTCTGGCGGCTTGCTCCACGGCTTCCGGCTCCCTGATATTCAGTTCCATGAAATCGCAGTCTCCAAACGGCTTCAGTTCATTCAATGCCTGCTCGAGCCGCTCCTTTTTCCGCGAGCCGATATACACCTTGGCACCATAGGCAAGGAACATTTTTGCGATGGCTTTCCCGATGCCGCTTCCGCCTCCTGAAACCATGATGACTTTATTCTTAAACAGGTTCTTTTCAAACATGAAAATTTTGATTTGAGCGCTCTAAGATAATCACCCGTCCATTAATTGAGTATCATTGCGGACATCTTGAATTGAATGAGGGTATTTGTTACCGGCATAGGCACCGGTGTTGGAAAAACGGTTGTTTCAGCGATTTTGTGCGAGGCGCTGGCGGCTGACTACTGGAAACCGGTTCAGGCGGGAAACCTGGGCGGGTCTGATACGGAGATAGCGAAAGGGCTGGTGGGCAATGCAACTTCCGTTTTTCATCCGGAATCCTGCCGCTTGCGGTTGGCAGCGTCACCTCATCATGCGGCTGCCGCTGAAAACAAAAAGATTGATGTTGGCAAGATCATTCTTCCTGAAACTTCCAACCATCTGGTGGTGGAAGGTGCTGGCGGATTGATGGTTCCGCTTAATCTGAAAGCGCTGATGATTGATTTGATCTGCAGGCTTGATTTGCCCGTCATCCTTGTTTCGCGCCACTATCTCGGCTCCATCAATCACACGCTGCTTTCGGTTGAAGCGCTGAAATCAAGGAAGGTGAAAATAATGGGTATTGTGTTTAATGGAGATGAAAACAGGTCAACGGAAAAGGTAATTGTTTATCAAACGGGATTGAAGGTTATCGGGAGATTGAAGGATGAAAAAAACTTAAACCGGAGGGTGATTAGCCTGTATGCTAAAGAATTTCGAAAAGCTTTGGAGGTTGACAAATGAGCCTGGCATCAAGAGATAAAAAATACATCTGGCACCCTTACACTCAGGCAAGGCTTGACCGTGATCCGATACCGGTTGCGCGTGGCGAAGGCGCGTGGCTGATTGATGAGAAGGGAAATAAATACCTTGACGCCATTTCATCATGGTGGGTGAATATTCACGGACACGCCCATCCTTACATCGCAAAAAGGATTGCCCAACAGGTAAAAATGCTGGAGCAGGTGATTTTTGCCGGTTTCACACATGAGCCTGCGGTTACTCTTGCTGAAAGAATCTTGAATTTGCTTCCGGGAAATTTTTCAAAAGTTTTTTATTCGGATGACGGCTCGACAGCGGTGGAGGCAGCGCTGAAGATGGCGCTTCAATATTGGCACAATCAGGGAAAGAAGAAGACGAAAATAATCGCATTCAAAGGCGGCTATCATGGAGACACTTTTGGAGCAATGTCCGCCAGTGGCAGGGGAGTGTTCACGCAGCCGTTCTCCTCCCTGCTGTTTGATGTTGCTCACATTGAGCCACCGGTTCAGGGAAATGAGAAACTGTCTGTTCGGCATCTCAAATCGTTAATCGTCAGCCGTCAACCGCCAATAGCTGCTTTCATCTTCGAGCCTCTGGTGATGGGCGCAGGCGGCATGATAATGTATGATCCTGAGCCGCTGGATGAAATGATGGCAATCTGCAAAAGGCAGGGCATCCTGACTATAGCCGATGAGGTGATGACCGGCTTCGGCAGAACGGGAAAATTATTTGCCTGCGAATATTTGAAGAATCAGCCGGATATCATTTGCCTCTCCAAAGGATTGACCGGTGGCTTTCTTCCGCTGGGGTTAACGGCTTGCACTGAAAATATATTCAATACTTTTCACAGCGAAGACCGTTCGAAAACTTTTTTCCACGGGCATTCTTACACAGCCAACCCGCTTGCCTGCGCGGCAGCAGCGGCAAGCCTTGATTTGGTTGGGAAAAAGGATTTCATGAAGTCTGTCAGAAGGATTAATGCCCGCCATTTGGCTTTCAAAAACGAACTGGAAAAAAATATCTCCGTGAGTAACGCAAGGATTACAGGAACAATACTTGCTTTTGAATTTCATGCTTCAAACTCCAAACTTTCAGCTTCAAATTATCTCCATCCTTCCCGCAACCGCATTTATGATTTCTTCATTGAAAGGGGAATCCTCCTCCGGCCGCTCGGAAATACGATTTACCTGATGCCTCCCTATTGCATAAAAGGCGGGGAATTGGACTTAATCTATGAGAAGGTAATGGAGTTGGTTGGGCAAGCGCCTTAATCCCTCATTGTTTTACTTTTCCGTCCTGCACAATCCACACATCGCTTAATGCGCCATTTTCATCATAGATATTGACGGTTCCGTTGCCCTCCTTAATGGAGCCCGGATCGAGTTTTTTCCCATGCTTATCCTGGTTCAGAGGAACTTCCCAAAGATTCCCGGCTTTAAAGGTCCTGATGGTCCATAGCGTTCCGTTATCATGGTAATATTTGCATTCACCGTCAAAAACTTCATTCTTTATTTGCAATTCGGAGATAATAACTCCCTGCTCGTTGTAAACCGTTTCCGTTCCGTTTATCGTATCATTTGCATAGTGCAGCGCGCGCTTCAGTTTTCCTGATTCAAAATATTCAAGATATTCTCCATTATACTTTCCCATGGTGACATTCGCTTCCGAGCGCAGGTTGCCATTTTCGTAGTATAATTTTTGAATTCCGTCCAAAGTATCGTTCTTGAAATTCAGTTCTTTATCCGGTATCCCGTTGGAATAATACCCGACACTTTTCCCGTTCTTTATTCCTTTTGAGTAAAGCTGTTCGTTGAAAACCTTATCCCCGGAGTATTTCTTCACGTATCCATCCAAAAGCCCATCCTTAAAGCCGCGTGTTTCGTCCAGTGTCCAGTTGGCAGGCTTGTCCTTGTCGTATGACTTGTAGTACTTCCATTCCCCTTCCCTTTTATTATTGAGATAGCTGCCTTCCATTTTGGTCATGCTCACGCTCGCAGGCAGTTGCATGGTGTCAATAATATATTCAATCCACCATCCGGTTTTTTTGCCGCTCTTGTCAAGCTTGCCGGAATCTTTCATCTCTTTGAGCATCTCCCTGTTGAAGGGCGCGTTGGCATGTTGTTGCATCAGATCCGGGAGCGATGTTGCGGAATCCGTCCCCTGTGCGAATAGCGCTGGGGAAACTGTTGAAATCAATAAAAACGCCAGCAGTTTTTTCATCTCCATCACTATGACTTTCTTTTTTCCTTGCAGTTTGGTTATCTGCGCTCAACGACACGCCTCACCCCATCTTCTCCCCTGATATTGTAGTACAACTTGATGATGCAGGTGTCGTTCAAAAAGTTGATGCTGTCAATTTCAAAGGCGGTGATATCAAGCCCGGTACGCTGGCGCAGGTCGTTCATCATCTGATCGTGGTTCTCCGGTTTTATCATTTCTATTTTTTCATAGGTGATTACCTTGAATCCCTGCTGCGTCCGCTGCCAGATTTTTTCGAGAACGAAAATCATGGCTATGATAGCGGCATTGGCGATGATGACTTCCTTGAACGCAACCTCAAACGAGCCGAGCGAATTGATAATGGCAACCGTAATGACAGTGAACAAATAGGTCATCTCCTTGATGGGAACGGTGATGGTGCGGTAGCGCAGGATGCCGAACAATGCGAACAACCCGAATCCGATTCCCAGCGACAGCTCCAGCGAATTCATGAAATGGCATACCAGGAAAATCAGCAGGTTGAAGACAAAGAAGGTGAAGAAATAATCCTTGTCTTTCATGCGCGGGTAATAAATCAGCGCTACGATGATGAAAATGGCGGCAAGGTCAATCGCAAGCTTTAGCAATAGTTGCAGCGAGCCTGTCGGAATGGATAATATCATGAAGCAGTTGTGATTTTATTGATGCGAAGAAGGCTTTGCTTGAAATTGTTAGCCTTGACTTTTTCATTGAGCGATGCGATGCCGATGCAATATTTGCTGAAAGATACAGGATAAATTCCAAGTTTCCGCAGCGCCATGAAAAAATCAGAGTCAGGATCATGCCGCATCTGCTTCACTTCCGCGATTACCAGGTTATCGAGATGTTTCGTTTTGCCGCCCAAATGAAAGCGGATACCGGTATCAAATGTTACTTTTTCAGATCTGTTTTTGTGCAAAAGCGTGATGCGTGAAACGGTCACCTTCAGCGAGGGGATGAGGCTGCCGGAGTCAATGCCCGCCTGCGCTTTGATTTTTTCTTTGATGGCTTCCGTAAGCGCAAAGCCGCTGCCGTTGGCAGGTATGCGCTCTTTGAGGTTTCTTCCCGTGCCGTGCCGCGCCTTAATCTCGAAAAATGAATCTCCGCAATCAACATACCTTCTGAAGCGGAATTTATGTCGCCTCGCTTTCCCGCGCTGGTGGTCGGTGTAGGATTTCAATTCCGGGGTGTCGTAATAAAGCGATTCATACTGGAAGCTGCGCCTGCCGTTCATCTCGAGTACGCGGTAGAAGGAGAGGAGCTGTTCCAGAAATGCGGGCAGCAGCTTGTCGGAAAATATGGATTTTGTATCATAACGGTCGGAGAGGTTCACTTCGTCCAATCCGGTGAGTGATATTCCTTCAAACTTATTCAGGATGGTGTCGAGGGCCGTCATCTATATTTTGCCTTCTTTCATCAGCAGGTGCGCCTTCAGAATGCCTCCTACGGAAAGGCTGTCTTCAATCCGTCCGTCCATCACCATCCTGTAAGCTTCGCTGAACGGCACTTTGGCGATTTTCAGCTTTTCGTCATCATCAGGATCGGCAATGCCTTCGGAGATTCCTTTTGCAACGTATATAATCGCGATTTCATCTGAAATGCAGTTGGAAGTTTGCATCTGCAGTATTTTGGTGTATTCCCGCGCGGTCAGCCCCGTTTCTTCCTTCAGTTCCCGTTGGGCGGATTCGATGGGGTCAACCCCGAATTTTCCGCCCCCCTCCACAATCTCCCAACTGTATTTCTTCAGCGGATAGCGGTATTGACCGACCAGCCACGTGTTGTAATCGCCATCCAGCGGGATGATGCCGATGGCGAGGTGCTTGGCGCTCACCACCCCGTAAATCGTGTCCTTGCCGCTGGGGTCAACCACCTGGTGTTCGCGCACGATGATCCAGGGATTATCATATACGGTCCTCTCGGATTTCGTTGTCCAGGGATTGTCTTCGTCAGTGAGATCGGCTTTGATCATCGGCAATCAGTCTTTTCACCAAAATTGGCACTCCTTCCGTTGCCTTTGCCTGCAGAAATTCAACATTGGGAACGTTGTAAACTTCGGGCACGTTGGGGTCAACAATGTATTTGGGAACGTCATATCCGGCATAATTGAGCAATCCCGCTGCGGGATAAACGAGCAGCGAGGTGCCAACGACAATGAAAATGCCGGCTTCGGCAGCAAGGCGGATGGCAGGCTCCATCATCGTGACGGCTTCGCCAAACCAAACAACAAAGGGACGCAACTGCGCTCCCCGCCCGCACTTGTCGCCAAGGTTCAAATCTTTTTTCCATTCGTAAACGAGCTCGGGATGGCGTGTGCTCTGCGCCTTCAGCAGTTCACCGTGCAGGTGGAGCACCTTGCTGGAGCCTGCCCGCTCGTGCAGATCGTCAACGTTTTGAGTGATGATGTGAACGTCAAAATGTTTTTCAAGCTCAATGAGCGCCTTGTGTCCGGCATTGGGCTGCACTTCCAGCAACCCCTTCCTTCTCACGTTGTAAAATTCGAGGACGAGTTTTGGGTTGCGCGCAAACCCTTCGGGGGAAGCCACTTCGTAAACATCATGATTTTCCCACAAGCCGCCCTTGTCCCTGAAGGTGCTGATGCCGCTTTCAGCGCTGATGCCCGCGCCTGTTAATACAACAACCTTCTTCATTAAATAAAATTAGGTGGATGTTTGAGATTTTATGCCATCGGCAAACAGATTTCCGAACTTATGCCAAATAGCACGCGATAGCAGATCCTCCGAAGAAGCCCAGATCCCTTCGGGCCGATCGTAATTCGTTTTTTTATATTTGTTACGGAATAACCTACTTCAACGTCAATCCTGTTTTGTCGGTTTCTTTCGTTTCCTGTTTACGGTTTAGACGTTTACGGTTTTTGTGAAAAGACTAACGGTAAACATCCCACAAAACCGTAAATCGTAAACGGCTCAATGGCGCAATTTATCCCGTTCAAAGTATAATTACACCATTCTGAATTTAAAATTGAGTCCGCTCTGAAAAGTGCTTCTTGCCTTTTGCTTTGAGCTATTTTCAATTTCTATATGGCATTTACAAGGCTAAGAGAAACAGAGGATGAAGCGAAACATGGAATAAGGACGTTCTCCCATCCCAAAATCCTTAAAAAAAAGGGTTCATCGCAAAAATGCGTACCTATACATTAAATGATGCGCTATTCAATGACACCCCTTCGGGGTTCAATTGGCTATTCAGATTCTCCCTTCTATAATAATGCCACCCTTTCAGGGTTAAAATCCCGAAGGGATGAAATGATTATAGAAAACATCTTCGTAAATCCCTTTTTTAACTCCGAAGGAGTGGCATATCAATTTCTTGAACAGCGAAATAAAAATTAGGTACGCATTTTTGCGATGAACCA
>CAZCXH010000208.1:0-7352 GCA_964502525.1 uncultured Chitinophagaceae bacterium | reverse complement strand
GTATTTTTATTTTTTGCCCACGCGCAAAAAAAATTGAAGTTTTTATGGCTTGCCCACATTTGGCACATTTGCCTTTGCCTGCCATCCCTCAATGCCAAGACAGGCAAAGTCAAAAGAGCCAAATTTTGCACACGCCTCCAATAACAGCCATATAAGATTTTGTGACTTGATTATCGGACGATTTTAACTTGTGCAGGAATTATTTCGGACGAGTTTCTGACTCTGTACGTTTGCTCAATTCCGATTTCTCCTCCAATTCACTCAACTGATCCTCCAACTTCTCTTTCGTCTCTCCGAAATACTTTTCCCAATCATCAATCTTGCTGATGGTCTGGTAGGTTTCAGATGATTTCAGTTCGGTGAGTTGGAGCACTAATTTCTTAATTTGATTGCGTAGGCGTGTGGCCTCCGCTTTTAATTTGGTTTTCTCGCTGATTTTTTCAGAACGTGAAATAAAGAAATTTCCTTTGTTGATTTCTTCGAGTATTTCCGTTACCCGCTTCAAATCATTTTCTTGATATGCCTGCTGCAACTCGTTAAAAACTTCCTCCGCTTGTTTCTTCAATTCTTCCGCCACCCTGTCGGGATGGCATTTGCGTGCCGCCTCGCGGTATTTTTTCTTTAATTCCGCTTGTTGTTCCTCACTCAGGTCGAAATGCCTTTTTGATTTTGTTTCTTCGTATTGTTTGTGATACTTCTCGTAATCTTTCTTCGCCTCCTCAAATTCCTTTTGCTTCTCCTCGCTTTCTGGCACTTCTTTTCCCAGCAATTCGATTTTCAACTTCAGGATTTTGCTAATGATGGCTCCAAGAATTTGGTTGTGCCTGATTCCAAACTCCACTACCAACTTTTCCGCATCTGCTTTTTCATCGCTGATAGAAGTAAGTTCCAGTTCCAGCGCTTTGATTTCCGTTTTCAGCGCATTCACTTCCGGGTCTTCATACAAAGCAAGTTGCTGATAGCGGTTGATGAATGATTCAATTTTAGTTACCGCAACCGAATAGCGTTTCGCCTCAATATCCTGAATCAGTTCATTGAGTTCTGCGCTGAATGACATCGTGCGCAGTTTAGCGATTTGAGAAGGCAGTTCATCCGTTTCGCCCAATGAGATAAAGTTTTTCACCACTTGCAGTCGCTTCACCAACTTGCCGATGTCAACTTCCTCTGCGGCTTTCTCACCGAAGTAATGTTCAACTAATCTGTTGAACTCATTCACGAATTGCAGTGACAATGAAGAGTCGCCTTTCGTCACCGTGATGTTCTCGTTGTTCAGTTGCGCCTTGCGGCTCCAGTTGTAAGAGCCCGTAATCACCGTGTTGCGGTCAATCACGCAGAACTTGTTGTGCATCATGCTCGATTCGCCATCGTGCATGATTTTGTAAACCTTTCCCCCGCTTGATTGCAGCAGGCTCGTATCAACGCCATGTGCGCGGTTAATGTCATCTTCTATAGTGATAAGCCGGATGACAACTTTATTCTTTGCCCGTTGAACGAGCGCAGCAAGCAAATCATCATCCGTGAACCACGGCACCGCCACGCAGATTTCACTTTGCGCCTTGCCGATTTCAGCACGGATAACTTCCCTGATGTTGTCGAAATAGGCTTGCGTTTCCATAGGGTTACGCGAATCGGTTATTGCAACAGTTTTTCCACTTCTTCCTTCAGCGCGGGCAGATACTTGTTCATCACTTCCCACACCATTGCATCATCCACTTCGTCATAAGCATGGATGATGCGGTTGCGCATTCCGATGATGTTTTGCTTGTGCGAGATGGGCAGGTCAGCGTTGATTTTTAATGCTTTGCCGAGAGCCTCTCCGATAATCTCCAATTTCCGCTCCACGGCAGCCTTCACGAGCTTGTTATCCGTATAGTCTTCAAATGTTTTTATGCCTGTCGTCTGTTCCTGAATGAACTGAACACATTCACGAATATCGAGCAGGTACTTTTTGGTTTCTTCACTCATAGAGGGGTGTTTTCGTTTTATTCACCACTTGAATGAAGTAGGGATTGCGGAGCGTATGCTCGGGAACCAAATCAACCGGGCGTTTCAGCAACGCCTGAAGCTTTGCCTCCAAATCCCAGAAGTTTTGCGCATACCCGTCAAAAGGCACCTTCTCGAAAGAGATGAGGATGTCTATATCGCTCTCATCATTGAAATCATCGGTGCATACCGAACCGAAGGCATACGCCCGCTTCACATTATGAACTTTAAGCAGTTGAACAACTTCCCTCAACTTATTTTGCAGAATTGGTTGAAACATGACGTAAAGATAATAAACGCCAGAAGGTAAGCCACCATTACACTCTCATTTCGTTGCGCTACTCGCAATACGGCTCATCACTTTTTCGATGAGTTGGTCGGTGAGGTATGGTTTGAATGCCTTTTGCCAAGGGACTGAATTCCAACTCAACCAATGCCAGTACCACTTTTCTTCGTGCTTTTCAATGAGTTCTACAGTCCAGGGCAGTGCCACATTACTGCTCAAATTCTTCCAATCCCACTTATCTTTATACTTTTCAATGAGTTCCACAGACAAAGGCAGAGCGGCATTCATGCTCAAACTCTTCCAATCCCACTTGTCTTTATACTTTTCAATAAATTCCACAGACAAGGGCAGAGCGGCATTCATGCTCAAAAATCCCCAATCCCAATTGTCATTATACTTTTCAATGAGTTCATCAGACCATGGCAGTAGCCTGTTCAAGCTAAATCCATATTCGCCCCAGAACCATTTGTCATTATACTTTTCAATGAGTTCATCAGACCAAGGCAGTCCTTCATTCCTGCTCAATTCTTGCCAGTCCCACTTGTCTTCATACCTCTCAATGAGAGCTGCAGACCAAGGTAGACCTGAATTCGCGCTCAAATAATTCCAAACCCACTTATCTTCATACTTTTTAATAAGATCAACAGTCCAAGGCAGTCCGTCATTTATGCTCAATCCCTGCCAATTCTGCTTGTCGTTAAACTTTTCAATAAGATCAACAGTCCAAGGCAGTCCGTTATTTCTGCTTAATATCCACCAACTCCACTTGTCTTTAAATTTTTCAATAAGCTCTACAGTCCAGGGCAGACTGATATTAGCGCTTAATCCAGCCCTGTCAAACCCCCAATCCCATTTGTCTTTAAACTTTTCAATAAGCTCCGCTGACCAGGGTATAGCGGCATTCATGCTCAATCCTATCGCTCTATGCCAACCTAATCCTTTGCCTCCCCAGTCCCACTTGTCTTTAAACTTTTCAATAAGTTCCACAGTCCATGGCAGTGCTTTGTTACTGCTCAATTCTCCCCAATTCCATTTGTCTTTAAACTTTTCGATGAGTTCATCAGACCAAGGCAGAACTTCATTCCTGCTTAATCCCAAATGACCCCAACACCACTTGTCTTCGTATTTAATAAGTAAATAATAAGGAATTGTATACCATGATGAGATCAATTCGATGAAAAATTCAGGATGCCTCAAAAATAAATCAACAAGCCGCTGTTCCATGTTATTTGCCAAAAGCTTATTGGTAATAGAAGTAGCAGTTTGGCTTCCTTGGAGGCTCTGTTTTATCTCAGCAGGGAGTTTGGATGGTGTTTCGGGCATAGGTTTTAAACCTCTAAGATAAGGAATAATGATGCTACAAAAATAGGCTTGGGTTCTATGCGGGATTATTTAACCTATGCGGCTCATCACCTTTTCAATGAGTTGGTCGGTGATGTAGGGTTTGAAGGCTTTTTGCCAGAGACCACTATTCCAGATCAATGCACTCCTATCGCTCCAGTTCAATTTGGCTTCATACTTTTCAATGAATTCCAAAGACCATGGCAGTTCGATATTATCTTGCAGATAAAGCCAGTCCCATTTTTCTTCATACCTTTTAAAAAATTCAACAGACCACGGTAGCCTGGTATTTTCGCTCAATTTACCTTCCCACTTGCCTTTATACTTCTCAATGAGTTCCACAGACCAGGGTAGTCCGGTATTTCCGCTCAGAGTCCACCAGCTCCATTTGTGTTCATATTTCTCAATGAGTTCCACAGACCAAGGTAATCCGGTATTTCCGCTCAGCAGGTTCCAGTTCCATTTGTCCTCGTACTTCTCAATGAGTTCTAAAGACCAAGGCAGTCCGGCATTTTCGCTCAGATACTCCCAGTCCCACTTATATTCATATTTCTCAATGAGTTCTAAAGACCAGGGCAGTCTTTCGTTGTTGCTCAATCCTCCGGTAGGAAATAGTTCAAGAGTAAAACCCCATTCCCCCGTATCTAAATCCCCCGTCTGAGCGAGGTTCACACTGCTGCCCAAATCCCAGCCCCACTTGTCTTTGTACTTCTCAATGAATTTCATAGACCAGGGCAGTCCGGTATTTCCACTCAGAATTAACCAATTCCACTTGTGCTCGTACTTCTCAATAAGATATACAGACCAGGGTAGTCCGATATTTTGGCTCAGAAAGTCCCAGTTCCACTTGTCCTCATATTTTTTAATGAGTTCCACAGACCAGTGCAGCCCGCTATTTCCGCTCAGCAAGTCCCAGTTCCATCTGTGTTCATGTTTTTCAATGAATTCCACTGACCAGGGCAGTCCGGTATTATCGCTCAGATAGTCCCAATGTACCTCCTCTTTAATGACTTCCCTATACTCATTTAGTATCGCTGGCCCCCATCTGCCTTCATACTTTTCAATGAATTCCACAGACCAAGGCAGTTTTGTATTATCGCCAAGAGCCTTCCAATCCCAAAAGAATTCTAATTTCTCGATGAGTTCCACAGACCATGGGATTGCATCCCCGCGGCATATTAACGTCTCATACCATGAAAGATGATACTGTTTTAAGTGCTTTTCAGAAATTGGGTATCTCCTGCTTAATAATGCTATGAAAAAGTCAGAGTGCTTCAAAAAGAAATCAATAAGCCTCTGCTCCATGCTTGATACAAGTAGCCGATTAGTAATGGCAATGGCGGCTTGGCTTTTTTGAAGGCTCTGGTTGATTTTTGCTGGTGAATTAGACCCGGATTCGTGCATTAATAGAATTAAATTGGTTGGTATAAAATCAGGACTGCGATAGCTCTTTAATAAAATTTTCCGAACGCATCTTTACCTTTTCCCAGTCTGTGTGAGCTAATATATCTACCACATTATCTACCCTTGACAGACATTCCTTTATTATTGCCTCAGAAACCTGAAGCCGCATTTCGGCTGTAAACTCAATTTCATCTACTAAATCCTTTCTTATAATTTCTGCCGGAGTTATAAATTTTCCGTCCTCTATTGACGTGTAGAGGCTATAATTTTTGAGGTCATCTAATTTTTTAAGATTATCCGATTGAACAAATGCTCTTTTTACCAAAGTCCTATTGAAATTATCGTCACTAAGGATATTCATGTATGCAACAATCATGTCAGTATTCAATGACAGCGCAGTTTTTGTTTTGTGGCTTTTAAAATCATTTAAAAACTTCCTTACGGCAATTTCATCGTGATATTTATTGAATATTATCATTAAAAAAGTAAGCCATGTTTTACCTATTTCCTCAATTGCCAACTGAAACAAAGTATATGCTCTCGGATATCTTGCCTGTTCCTTTAAAATTTTAGCATCATTAATTAAATCATTAGCATTCGCCAACGATTTTTTTATACCTATAACCAAATCTTCTTTGACAAAAGCTTTTTTACTATAATTCTTCATAGTCCTAATTATATCTACCGAATGAAATCATCGCCCGTGGTTTTGTATATTTTGATTTACCCACTTTATCTGCCAATCCCTTCTCTCTTGCCAATTTATAAATTTTGTTTCTCGCATCCGAATCAGCTTCTGGGTATATAATAATCTTGCTGATTAATTTTTGAACATCAATGCTTATCTCTGTGCCTCTTTGGTTTTGGTTTCTGAAAAAATTATAATCCAAAAGCATTATTCTTATCTCTTGTTCATGTAAAAACTTTTTGGGTTTTCTGGATGTTTGCACTCTGGCATTCGCTATTATCATATTGTTTGTTCTGGAATTTTCATACTTCACCGGTTCAATCCTGCTATCTCTTTCGTCAGGTGATTCCCTTAGTACATCTTCCAATGTCTGAAGTTTAGTAAGAATCATTACGCCTGCGCCATCGGTTACGAATTCACGCCACATTTTTTTTGATTCAAAATCAGATTTGCGCCAGGAATTAATGAACACGCCATACTTAGAGAGATTGAGATTCGTAATCTTATTTCGACATTCCTCATCAGCGTTGTCAGGAAAAAAAAATTCAGACGCTCTGCGAATATTATCTTTTTCATCTTTCGTAAGACACGCTTCCTGGTATTTTTCTTCATAGTGTCCTGAATTTCTTAACCATAGCTTGGAGCTTTCAATAAGCATTTTGAAGCTATCAAATGTCATATACCTTGCGAGGTAACTATCCCTGCTAAAACACAAATTCGGACTTACTTGCACCTTCATCGTAATAGCAAATTTAATATGCTCGAATTGCTGCGTTAGACCAGATGTGCTTAACGGGTATTTTTCGATATGACTGAAAATCAATGGTTTGCAAACTCTTACGGAAACCAAAATCACGCTTACGGAAACGCAAACCCATCTTACGGAAAAACAAACGACTGCTACGGAAACGCAAATCGCTCTTACGGAAAATCAAATCGCTACTACGGAAAAACATGCGAATCTTACGTCAACCAAAATCACTGCTACGGAAAAACATATCACCCTTACAGCCCATAAAATTCCTCTTACGGAAAAACAAACCGTTCCTCCGGCAACGCAACTCACTTCTACGGAAAAACAAATCACTCTTACATCCCCGCAAATCACCGCTCCGGCTCACGGGTCACCTTCTCCCCTATAGCGGCAGAGTAACATCTCCAATCAACCGATTAACCAATTAACTAAGTGTGTTGTGGCGCGTACTCACCCCGTTTGTTCATCAGTGCCTTTCGTAGCGCGTGACCCACATACCGCAGTAATCATCAATAAGCCAACCTTTACTTCAACTAAGTACAACAAAACCGCAACAAGATGCTCTTCGGTCAATCCCGAAAAATCAAATACAAGCGCACGCGACAAAATCACGCACATTTTGCAAGCTCCCGCAAAGCAAACGCCCAATAGCACCGCTTGCAAAAAGAGCGTGCTTTTCTGCCAGCCCAAGTAAAAACTTCAATTTTTTTTCTGCCACGCTCAAAAATAAAAATACCCAACCCGCCAGCCCCCGCGCTCACCGGCTGACACCCTTCACCCCGCAGGACAATTCCGTACAACCCCGACACTTCATACCATAACATTAGGACAGTAGGGCAGCCGCTAAATCGAGTAGGAAGGTAACGGGCATGTCTGCCCGTTACCAGTCCTCTCAC
>CAZCXH010000207.1:0-7385 GCA_964502525.1 uncultured Chitinophagaceae bacterium | reverse complement strand
TATTTTTCATCATGCCCTGCCACTGGTTCCTGAAAATGCTCGTGAAGCGGTAGTTGCCGCTGAACACCCCGGTCATTGCCGGGTTGAAATGCAGCGGGCTGGCAAAATACTGGCTGAAATGAGGGTCCTGGGCGCTAACGGTGTCCAGTGCAAAAGTTGCAATCGTTAAAAACAGGAATAGTTTTTTCATGGTTGTGTTTTTTTTGTTTGAAGTTTATACCTGATGGTTAAAAAGGTTACTTAATCTCCAGGATAACCCGGCAAATTGATGTCAGCGATCCGAGGATTTTATATGACAAGGAAGGAAGACTCAAGAAAAAATTCTTGCCCTATGCGATCATTGCCCTGGCGCTTTGGGATTACCTCATTTTTAAGGTTCATCGAAAAGATGCGTTCCTCAAAATAAACAAGGTTCCATTCCAAGAAGACTTCTGTGGAAAAGTTTGAAATTCAATAAAAAAACCTTATGCTGATTTTTAACCTTTGTAACCATCAATACGCCCCAGGTAACAACCTTATTTACCTTATCAAAAGCGATGGCAGTCTTAATAAGGTGAACAAGGTCGGGTTAGCTCGGGAGGGCGCAGTTACTAAGGTTGAATGAAAGATGATAAGGTGATTAACTGAAAGGGTATTGATGTATCAATGTATAAGGTACGGATTTTTGCGATGAACCATTTTAATAAGTCTGTGGAAACACAGCTGAGCGAGAACCAAAGCGCTCCTGCCAATTTTGCTTGAATAAATATTTAATCTATCTTAGTGAGAATTTTAAGAATTTCCTGTATAACAGGTAACCTTTTTGAAGTAAAGGTATATCAGCATGAAAATAGCAAAACAATATAGCGAGGAAGATATCGTGCAAGGCATTAAAGAAAATAAGCGAGAGGTGTATGAATACCTGTACCTGAAACTGACCCCGGTAATCTACAGCGACATCCGGCACAACAGCGGTACAAGGGAGGATGCGGAAGATCATTTTCAGGATGTGATGTTAACGGCAGTTGCCAATATCAAAGCCGGGAAATACAAACCGGAAAATTTTGAGGGCTACTTCAGAATGGTCAGCAAGAACCTGTGGCTGAAGCGGCTGCGTGACACCGGCAAGGCCAGGATAACCGAATTCGAGGAACATCACGATTCAGCGGAAGATATAAGCTATGAGTTTGTTTCCGACCTGCTGAACTATGATAAAACAATTGATCTCGTCAGCGAAAAGCTTAGCGAGATGGATCAAAGCTGCAGGAGCGTACTGGATATGTTCTATTACAAAAAAAGGGGGCTTGACGACATTGCAAAGAGCTTTAGCTGGGAATATTCCTATGCTAAAAAGAAAATTTTCATGTGCAGGCAGCGGCTGAAGGAGATGCTGCAAACGGATAAAAGATTTCAAACGCAAACAATTTAAACAGCACCGATGGAACTGAATGAACCTGGAATGGAACTTCTTGATAAAATAGAAAGATACCTCGCGGGTGATCTGCCGGAGAATGAGCGGAGGGAATTCGAACAGCAGTTGAAGCGCGAATCAAAGCTTGCGGATGAAGTGGAGGCTTACAGGGCTATCAATTTCGCCCTCACAAACAGGGATTATCGCGGGCTGAAGAATGAACTTCTGCAAGCAAAAGATATCATTACAGATGTGAGAAGGTCCGTTCAGGTTAACTACCAATCTGAGGCAGAAGAATCTCGTGTCCGGGAAACGGCAAGAAAGGCTGTGCAAAGGGAAGATCCGATTGCCGGTTTGTTTGAAAAGATGCGCGAGTTTCTTTTTCCATCAACATCCGCCATGAGGCTTGCATATGCGGTTGCAGTGATAGCAGTTTTGCTTATTCCATCTTACGTTATTTTCTTCAGCGGCCCGAGTGCCGGAAGCCTGTACGCTGATAATTTCAGTCCTTATCCCAACGTAATTACAACTTCATCCAGGTCGGAAAACGAGGAAAACTTAGACGAACTGGGAAAGGCGATGCTGTTTTATGAGAGAAAGGAGTATCAGAAAGCGAAGGAGGTGTTCAGCGGTTATCTGGAGAATAACCCTGCTAATTATGACGCGATGTTCTACAGCGGAATAACTAACCTTGAGATAGGGAACATCAAACAAGCCCAATCCGATTTCGACAATGTGATAAAAAACAACGGCTCATTCAGCGAACATGCCAAATGGTATAAGGCTTTGCTCTTCCTGAAAGACCGGAAGAAAAGAGAAGCAGTTAAGGCTTTAAAGGCGATCTACGATGAGGGAGGTGCTTATAGTGAAAAAGCCAAATTAATTATGGATGAGATGAATCAATGACATGATTCTTGCAGTCACTGCCGGTAATACGCAATTTGATATGAAGGCCTGTATTCCGGATACTGCAGAAATACCGTATAAAACATGACATCTGCACCCCGCAAACATTGACAATATCCTGGCGCGCTCCTGCAAAATCGGCATTGACCTTGGCGGCACCAAGATAGAAGGCGTGCTGCTGGATGAACGCAACAGTATTCTGATGCGGAAACGGGTACCCACGCTGCAGGAGAAGGGATATGAATTCATCGTCAGCAGAATAGTCCAACTTGCTGATGACCTGAAAAAGGCTGCCGGTGGCAGCGGCACAATTGGCATCGGCACTCCCGGAACGGTTTCTCCAAAGACCGGACTCATGCGCAACAGCAACACGCTCTGCCTTAACGGACGGCCTTTGAAGCAAGACCTTGAGAAAAGGCTGGGGCAATCCATAAAAATCGCCAATGACGCCAACTGTTTTGCGGTTGCGGAAGCAACGATGGGTGCTGCAAAAGGGCATCACATGGTGTTTGGGGTTATCATGGGCACGGGCGTGGGCGGGGGAATTGTGATCAACGGGAAGGCGCATGATGGAAAAAATTTCGTTGCCGGGGAATGGGGGCATAGCGTTCTGCATCCGCATGGAAAGCCTTGTTATTGCGGCAAGCGCGGCTGCGTGGAAGCCTATATCAGCGGCACAGCATTGGAGAAACGATGGATGGAATCTGGCGGAAAGAAGCTTGCGATGAAGGACATTGTTCAAAAGGCGGAGCAGGAGCCGGATGTCATGACTGACCGATGGAAACAAGAGTTCATTGAAAATTTTGGAATCGCGCTTGCCAATATCATCAACATCCTCGATCCGGACGCGATTGTGCTGGGGGGCGGGGTATCAAATGTTCCTTTTCTTTATAATGAGGGTATTAAAGCGGTGCATAAAAATGTGTTCAGCGATATTGTGGAAACGCTGATCGTTCAAAACGAATTGGGTGATTCGGCAGGCGTGATCGGGGCTGCGCTGTTATAGGAATATGCTTCAACTGAATTTCAGGTTCCATCCGAAAAACCGATATTATATAGTTTTGGGATAACCAAATATTTGATTGTATGTAACTTTAACATATGAGTTGCAACATCACTTATACCGCAGGCAGTCAACAGAGTCCTCACAGAAATGATTTAATTAAAACCACTTTCTTATGTGCAGTTTTATTCGCATCGCTTCATGTGTGCTGCCAGCAGTGGTACTATTCGCCCGCCCCCAACGGACGGGACATTAACACCGTAAAAATTTTCAATCACGACACCATCATCACCGCAGGAGGCTGGCATATTATCAACCCGTCTCAAACCGAGATATCACCGGCTGTATTCAAAACCACCATTTCGGGTTTGGGATTGTGGAACGTTGTTAATTATGCCGATCCCAATCCAAATTGGATCAGATCAATGGACTTCACTGATCCGGATAACGGCATTGCTGTCGGCTGGGGCGGCAAAATCAGCGTGACAACGGACGGGGGAGAAAGCTGGGTGCCGGGAAGCCCGTCCGTCAGTCGTGATTTCAACAAAATATTTATTATCAACTCACAGGATATGATTATTGCCGGAGGAGAACATTCGGACTCCGTGGCGGGAGGCATGCAGACCATCCTGCGAAGCATCAACGGTGGGCAGGCGTGGAGCGTGGCGCATGACCAGCCCGGTTATTGGCTCCATTCGGTTCATTTCCCCACAGGCACAACAGGCTTTGCCGTGGGCGACAGCGGGGTCATCCTGAAAACCGCTAATGGCGGTGCCACCTGGACTCCTGTTGCCGCTCCGGTTCAAAGAAATTTTAATGCTATCTGGTTTACCGATGCGAATCACGGCTTCATTGCAGGCGGCTATCCTTCCGATGACTCCATCCGCACACTGCTGCAAACTACTAACGGTGGCAATACGTGGACAATCAGCATAGACGAGCCGGGCAGCATGCTCCGCGATATTCATTTTGCGGATGCAGGCACCGGCTATGCTGTGGGCGACCGCGCTATAGTGCTGAAGACAACGGATGGCGGTGCCTCCTGGGCGCCCCTGCTGATTCCCGGCACCGACAGTGCAGTGCAATTTAATGCCGTAAGGTTTCACGACACCAGCTTCGGGTTCGTGTGCGGCAAATGGGGCCGGCAATACATCTGCAATACCGCACCGCCTCCCGTTGCCATTACGGGAGGAGCTGTAATAAATTCCACGCAGGCGGTGCTCCATGCTTCGGTTAACTCGCATGGCTATAGTTCTGTATATTCTTTTCTCCTCTCCTTCGATAACTTGAATTTCGGTGAAACCCCCTATCCGGGATTTGTCAATAGCGCCACCCTGGCTCCGGTTCAATATAATTTTCCCACTTTGCTGCCTAATACCACTTACCGCTACCTTGTTAAAAGCTGGACCCTTGGCGGAACCGTTTATGGCGATACGCTGTCATTCTACGCGGGCGGTTCCGGCACTGAGTTGAAAACACTGCCTGCCTCGGACATTACTGACACATCCGTGATATTGCACGGCAGCATCCGCGGGTTTCCGGTTGCGATGAATTTAGTTTTTGAATACGGCACTTCTTCCGCCTTTGCCAGCCAGGCTGCCGCAACGCCTGCCACGGTGAATGACACCGCGCTGCAAGCCCTGAGCGCTGCCGTAAGCGGGTTGCAAAGCAATACCGTCTATTATTTCAGGCTGAAGGGCGTCAATGGTTTGAGCAGTTATTATAGTGATACGCTTTCCTTCTTCTCGGGGGGCGGGTATTTCAGCGGGATTCAAACGCTGCCTGCTTCCAATGTGGCGGATTTGTCGGCTACGCTTAATGGACTGGTCGCTGGTTTTAGAATTCCCGTCACCCTCAGCTTTGACTACAGCGAAGGCAGCATGAGCTTTGATAATTCCATTCCCGCTGATCCGAATTTGGTCTATGATTCATCGGAGCGCGCTTTATCAGCCGTCATCACTTCCCTCACTCCTGCCACGCTCTGCTATTTCAGGCTGAAAGCTGAAACGGCATTGGAAACGCTGTATGGCGACACGCTGCAGTTTTATACCAAGTTTTCCCCGGATGATTTCGTCCGCACGTTGGCCGCAGCAAAATTCACCGCAACATCCGGACAGTTTAATGGCGAGATAGGAGGCTTCCACCAGGCTGTTGACCTGAGCTTCGAATATGGCGCCACTCCCGAGTTGGGCATGGTGGCGCAGGCAGCGCCCCCTGCTGTCAATGATCCAACCACGCAGAAGGTGGCTGCATCTGTCAGCGGGCTGCAGGACAACACGCTCTATTACTTCAGGCTGAAGGCTGAGATTGCATCAGGACCTGTTTATTACGGGGAAATGAAACAGCTCTATACCGGCTATACCGTCATTCCCGACTGGGATTTTCAGCATTGGGAAGAAAAAACATATATCCTTCCGCGCGGATGGACCGTGATGGGCGATGACTTTGAACGGGTTGCGGGACATTCGGGAAATTACGCCCTCAAAATCTCCAAATCCAACGTTGCAGCGACCGGAATACTCTATGACAACGGCACAGATTTTCCGGGTTTTATACGCGGAGCGCCCTTTCACGCCCGTCCTGATTCCATTTCATTCTTTGCAGACTATTATATACATCCTGGCGAGAATGCTATTTTCCTCGCTCACCTCTACGACTCCGCCTACAATGATATCAGCACAACGGTGGAAGCGCTTAACGGTAACTCCGGAGGAGCGTTTAAGCGTTTATCCTTCCCCATTGCTTACAACTCAGGGCTGATGCCCGATAGCCTGATAGTAGGGTTCATGTCAAGCTCTCCCGATGGATCAGATGCCGGCATCAATAACTACATGGTTATTGATGATATTGCCGCGGTTCCATCGTCACCTGCTGTCTATAATGGCGACCTCGAACACTGGTTCGGCTATTCCAACACCGTTCTGACGGATTGGTTTTACCTCAAGCATGCCCTCGTTGATACCCCCGCTCCTCCGCCATTGGTTACCCGCTCATTTTTCAAAGCGCCTGATGATTATGCAGCGGAACTTGCCAACATGCCCCTTGGCAGCGACAGCTGGATCAGTTCGGAAATATCAAACAGGGCTTCAATTTTTGACAAGGCCACGCGGAATGGATTTCCGGTATATGAGCGGCACCAAAGCCTCCATGGCTTTTATAAATGGTTGCCGGTGAATGGCGACACGATGACCATTGAAGTCGCAATGATTTTCAACCGCCAGATAATCGGCACCGGACAGTTTACCCGTGCCGACTCAGTGACGGAGTTCTCCATGTTTGAGATACCCATCAGCTATGTGTTAAGCACCGTGACGCCTGATACTGCCATCATCTATGCGAGGTGCCAGGGCAAGAAGCCCGCAAAAGGAGCCTCGCGCCTTATGGTGGATAAGCTGAGCTTTGATGGCTATGCCGGCAGCGGGCAAATCAATGCAATCGGGCCGCAATCAGCCGAAAGACCCGTGGTGTTTCCCAATCCCGCATCTTCCACTCTTACCATGCAACTGAACAGCGAAATGACCGGAACAGCCATTATCTATAACCTGAACGGATGCATTATCTATTCAAAAGATTTCACCGGCAGCAGCCTCTCCATTGACACCCGTGAATTTTCAGGAGGCTTTTATATTCTGGGCATTGAGCACGAGGGTAAAAGAATGATGAGCAAGGTGATGGTGATAAGATAGCGGCAGGGTGATTGAACCTATTCATCCAATAGCCCATCGAGCAACTCCCCTCACATATTTGTAATCTTGCCTTCCTGCCGTGGCTACCAAACAGAGATTGAGAAGAAGCGAGGTGAATACGATCCTTTTCTTTCTAATGGGCAGTTCTAAAAATTTTACCACTTACTCCCTCTCCTTCTGGCTCGCCTATGCACACAAGTTTCTGGAATATGCGTCAGGCAAGGATTTGCTTTATGTCAATATATTCTAAAAATGTATTACTATTCTCTTTAAAAATACAGAAACCGCAGAGATACGCAGAGGCTTACACAGAGGAAGCAGAGGAGGATTTTGTATTCTCCTTTGCCTCTGTGATGTATTTCTCTGTGTTCCTCTGCGGTTTCTGTATTTCTTAAAAGAT
>CAZCXH010000206.1:0-7522 GCA_964502525.1 uncultured Chitinophagaceae bacterium | reverse complement strand
CGCAGAGTTGGTAGCCGTCCATCTTTGGCATCATCACGTCGCTGATGATCAAATCGGGAATTTTGTCGACCGACTTCTCGAATCCTTCTTCACCGTCCTCGGCTTCGATGATTTGAAACATCTCGCTCAGTTGGTCGCGGATGAAAGCTCGCATATCCGGGTTGTCTTCGACGATGAGAATGATCTGGTCGCTCGTTGCTGGTTGCTGGATGCTCAATCCTGGATGCTGGATGTTTGATTCTCGATCTTCGATTTTTTCGTCACTGGTTACTGAAAACTGTTCACTGATAACTGGTAACTGATCACTATAAGCCGATTCAATAATCTCCTCTTCCGCCAAATGATCTTTGCCTAACGGCAGACGAATGGTGAATTCTGTGCCTTTCCCCACCTCGCTGGCAACCGAAATCTTGCCGTGATTCAACTCGACCAGTTCTTTAGTCAAGGCCAAGCCAATGCCGCTGCCCTGCTGATCTTTTGTATAGGAATCATCGGCTTGATAGAACCGTTCGAAGACATGTGTCAGTTTTTCTGCGGGAATGCCAATTCCGGTGTCCTTAACAGTGAGCAGTAAACAGTCGAAGCGCAGCGGAGATCCCGACCGCTCGGGATTATCAGTTATCAGTTGTTCGTGCGACTGTTTACTGGTCACTGATAACTGAACACTGATCTTTCCTCCTTCCGGCGTAAACTTGAACGCATTCGACAACAGATTCGTGACGATTTTCTCCATTTTGTCGCGATCGAAATAGAGCATGATCTCTTTGGCCCGGGCATCGAAATGCAACATGATCTTTTTGCGCTCGGCCAAAGACTCGAAGGAATAGACGATCCCTTTAACAAAAGGAATCAAGTTGCCATAACTGGCTTGCAGCGCGAGCTTGCCGGCCTCCAGTTTGGAGAGATCGAGCAATTGATTGATCAGCCGCAGGAGTCTTTGGGCATTGCGCTCCATCATGCCGTACTGCTTGTCGAGGTCGCCTTTGAACCGCCCGGAACGCAGATTCTCCAGCGGTCCGAGAATCAGCGTCAGCGGCGTGCGGAATTCGTGGGAAATGTTGGCGAAGAAGCGCGACTTCAAGCTATCCAGCTCCTTCAGTTTGTCCGATTCAACGCGCTCCAATTCCAAGCCGTGTTTCCACTGCTGGCGGTTCACTTCATAGCGTCGAATTCCATAAAGAAATCCCAAAATCAGCATTCCATAAATCGTGTAAGCCCACCATGTCCGCCACCACGGCGGATGAATGATGATTTTGACCGAAGTGCCGGACTCATTCCAAATTCCATCGCTGTTGCTGCCTTTCACGCGAAACACGTAGTGCCCGGGCGGAATCAAGGAGAAATTCGCTCGCCGTTCCGTGCCGCAATAAATCCACTCGTGGTTTAAGCCTTCCAGCTTATAAGCGTATTGATTGCTTCTGGCCGTGCTGTAATCCAAAGCCGCAAATTCAAAGGAAAGCGTATTGGCATGGTAGGGTAATTCAATGCTCTCGAGCGCCGGCGCCGGGATGAGCAGGCGCTGCCATCCGGTTGACTCAACCGTGTCCGCAGGATTATAATATTGGAAATCGGTGAGAGCAACCGGCGGGAGGTAAGGATTATCCCGAATGTCTTCCGGATAAAAGCTGTTAAATCCCTTCAAGCCGCCGAAAAACATTTCACCGGTGGGGCTTTTATAAAAAGAACCCGTATTAAACTCATTCCCCTGCAAACCGTCTCCAACCGTAAAATTGCGGAAGGTCTTCGTTTGCGGATTAAACTTGCTCAGCCCTTTATTGGTGCTCATCCACAGATTGCCCTCAGCATCGGTCAAAATGCCATAAACCGTATTGTTGGGCAAACCCTGTTCGGTTTTGAATCCCGTGAAGGTTTCGGTCTGGCGATCGAAGCGGTTCAGGCCGCCGCCCATGGTGCTCATCCATAAGTAGCGCCGGGGCTGAAGAGGGTCGGGCACGATGCAGGTCACAACATCGGAGCTTAAGCTTTGTGGATTGTTGGAATCATGGCAATAATGTTTCACATAAGCTTTTTTCTCCGGATCAAAACAGATCACTCCTATATTGTAGGCAATCCAAAACAACCCGCTCTCATCCTGGAAAACCTCGGGTAAAGATAAGCTGTCTTTAAGACTCTTTTGAAACGGAAAAAAACGAAACTGTTTGCTGCCACGATTAAACTGGCTCAATCCCAAGATGCGGCCTATCTCGATGACACACCAGAGGGAATCATCAAGATCAAAATAGACCTTGCGTATTCTTGGAAGTCTTTCATCATGCGACAATTGACGAGCATCGTGGAAAATCAAGCGACTGCTCTCTAATTCAATTTGATAAAGCCCGTTCGTTGCGCCCGCCCATAAATTTCCTTTTGAGTCCGCCGCTAAAGAGGCCCCAAAATTGAGCTGAGTCACGTAAGACAGGATGCCGGTTTTGCGACTGGCTTTATAAGTGGCACTGTTGAGCCACAATTCATTTCGCAGCGTATCTACCCAAATGCTACTCATGATTATGCTGCGTGTGGAGATGGAAGTCCCGCTTTCGGGTGCGACGGTTTGATAATCCGGATAAGAGAAACGCGCGGATTGCGGGTCAAACTTATATAAGCCGAAACCGTTGGTTCCCAGCCAAAGCACGCCGCCCCGGTCGGCATAAATCGAGTAGAGGTCATCATGAAATGGCGTTTTAAGCAGGGCGTATCGTTGCGTCACCGGGCTAAAAATGGCAAGATGGTTGCCCTGTACCACCCAAAGGAGTTGCTCCGGGGTTCCTTGGTTTTTAACCTGAAAATGCCGCTTGAGATGGTTTTGAAAGGAGATTGGCAGTGGAACCTCGGCAACCGGAAAGTTGCCGCTTTCCGGCTTTGAAATCTCCGGCGGATAGATATGCAGAGCAAATGTTCTGGTGTCACGATCAAATCGCGCCAGCCCTTCCAGCGTGTTGAGCCAGAGAGCGCCATTGGAATCCTGCATGGAACGATGAGACACACCAACTGTTGATAGCGGCGCCGTCTTGAATAGCTGAACCCATCTGCTTGGCCCGGTGTTCTGGCTGGGATGGCGCCATGCCGAGTCGGGCGAAGCGACACGAAGTATGCCGGAGGTTGAAACGATCCAAAGCGCATTGAAGGCTTGGGTTGCCGTGGGCGAATCGCGATATAAACCGAAAATGCCTCTTGGGCTGCCGGGATATTCCCTCCATTTCGCGTATTTCAGACTTTCCCCCAAATTGGCCGGCGAAGGCGAACGCTGTTGATGAAAAATCAGCTTTTTCAGCCCGTTGCCGCGCGTAGCCATCCACAACGCACTATCGCCTTGCGCAACCATTCCCGTGATGACATTGTCATTAAACTCGCTGGAATCGCTCTGTGGCAGAACCAAGCGATGAAATCGATCGGTGTGTCGATCATACAGATTGATCGCCCCATCCGCAGTTGCCACCCAAAGATTGCCTTGCGGGTCTTCATAAAGCGTGATGATGAAATTATGGGAAAGTGAGGTGGAATCACGAGGATCGCTCCAGTAGTTTGTAAAGCGATGCCCATCGTATTTGTTGAGGCCGTCCAGCGTACCGAACCACATAAAACCCTGGTGATCTTGCAGCATCGCGACAATCATCCCCTGCGATAAACCTTCGTCCACACCGAGGTGCTCGAAACGACTTTCACCATACAGCCGCGCCAGCGCCTCTTCCGGTGTTTCCCGTTCGGCCGTCCTGGCCGTATGTAATCGCTTTTCATTCACCATCGGCGCGGAACCTCTTTGTGCCAGAGCAAGATCAGGAAGAAAAAGGCGCAGGCAAATGAAGAGAGCAAGTTTTCTCATAATCCCCTTTTGCACATGATTCTCTTCAACTAACCGTCCGTGCGTTGTGTGATTCGAGCAAATTGGTTGGGTAAAACAACCGTCCTTTACGCGCCAAAACAACCGTCGGGGCGTTATGAAGACGATGCGGAATTCTATGTTTTAAATATGTTGGGGAGAATTGGGAATGTCAAGCACAAAGTTTGTGCGAAGGGACAACTCACCTATCGAAATAGGGAAAAAATGAGTTGGAGGAAAATTAAAAAGCCTTTTGTAAGCGGATTGAACGGATGAAGCGGATAAACCCGAGCAGTATCCGCTTGATCAGTTCAATCCGCTTACAGAAAGATTTTGCTTTTTTTGCAACAATTGCATTTTCAATTGTCTAAAAAATTAGCTGTATTTCTTCGCCGCCTGTTCGATATCCGGTGCGGCCTTCGTCAAATCCTCGGGACTCATAAGCGCATGAAACTCCACGCTGGCGTTGAATGCCAGAAAAAATGGTTCCGCCACGCGCGGGATTTGGGAAGCATTGGCGAGATCGACAACGAGGTAAGCGGTGCGGTTGCCGCCCTCCGCCGTGAAATAAACCGCTTCCGGTTTCAGATCGGCAAGAATGGATTGAATGGTTTCCCCGAGCTTGCCCTGCTTGACCAGCGCGTTGCCGGCCTCGACGGGCGAGGACGCTTTGACCAGAAAACGTCTGATGACCTCCTTGAAGTTTTATTCAAATGGTTTGATAACGCACCGCTGTTTATAATTCAGTCGTATTTGTTCGTCTGAATCGACGTTCTCCATAAGGGAGACAAATACTAAAAAACAACGCCTAAGTGTCGGCCTTTGTCAGGTCTATTTCATGGACAAAAGATGCAGTCTTTGAGGTAGTAAACATTCCACCTTGCGTAGCCAGATCGAAGAAATATTTTGTGATTGTAGAAGAATCAAAAACTGCCATTCCTGCCTTTTTCAGAAAATCTCCAAAACTATTCAACCCCTTCATATTAACCAGTTGAAAATCAATCTGGAGATCAATGCATAAATAGACTTTTTTCAACTTATAGGCAGCGCCACTTTGGGTCATCCAAAGTCCCTGTCCAATAATGGGGATATTGTCTTTGGCTAAACTGGGCAACTCTCTAAAGACAGCATCAGGAAGGGGATCCGTAAGACTTGGCATGGGCTGACTCAGCATTGTTTCGAACTTTTTGGCGCCGGTACTACTGGCGTTGTACTCCGTCCCATCCTGTAGGCAAGACATAACCATTACCTGATTCAGAACATTCCCTTGCGATTGATTCAGAAAAGTAAAGTCTTGAATGACATGAGTGTGGCTGTTCGAAAATGCAATTCCTCCACCAACATTGGCGGTAGGGGTATCCCCAAACACACCCACCGTGCCATCTGCAGAAATGGTTATCCCTGAAGTGATACTGCCGGTAAGATTGCTATCCTGTGGGGATTCTTTTAATCTGACGAAATTCGATAGCGCCGTCTGAAAATCAACCGGGTGATTTTTTTCCTGAAGCCAAACCCGATAACGGATCTTTTCGGTAAAATACCCTCGCCGGTCATTATCATCTGCGATCATATTAATGCCTGAGTTGACAGTGCTGCCATCCAGATCCACCAGCAGGTACTTATAGGGGTCTTCTCCCGAAGGCGTCACGTTGGTGAGAGTACATTTCACCGACAGCCTTGCCTCACCGGTTTGTTTCTTGTTAGAATTACTCAGGGGAAAACTCACCTTATCGGTGAGAGGCTGGAACTCGTGCCTATTCATTTGAGTGCCTTTCTAATTTGAATCATGTCACGTTCAAAATCAGCTAGTGTGCCATAAGTGGTTTCCAAGTCAGTTTCTGGCGGCAGCGGCGCGTAGTATTCTTTGCCGATGTCACGAACAGAAGGAACATTATTGGGGTCCCAATTTGAAGTGGTATTTGCATCCCAATATTGTGAATCCTGGGAAATGGTCAGATTCGAGGGGCTTTGCAAATCCAGTGACACGTTCCCTCCGCCCGATAGATTTCCGGTTGTTATTTCATTTATTACGTCTGCTATAGAGGCATAATTATTGATGTGCGAATTGGCTGACGGATTTAGAAATGTGGAATTGAAAGCCCTGTTCATGTAGGCCTCGGCTGTTTTAACGCCTTTTGGTAAGCGTAGGTTTGGATCGGATTTTAACCTATCAATATATGTTCCATAACTGGCCAACGCAAAAGCCTCATCTTCTGTAGGAGGCTCGCTGGGAGCGCCTAAACCTTCCATCTGAAATAAATAGCGCGCAGCAGCGGTGCCCCAGCCCCAGTCGCGGTTTCCGGTCAAGTATTGCCCGAAAACTCGAATAGCTTCAACAAACCCGGAGGTCAGGTTTTCAGGATCGATTGATTTCATAGGCATTTTCCAACTCCGTTGGTTAGTAGTAATTGTAGTTTTCTGACACTTTTTTGTATTCAGTAGTTGGAGAAACGGAAGCCAAGCTCCCGCGCATTCAAATCATCAAGGCGTTTCGGCTTTCTTGACCGTCAGAGCACGCCAAGCCGCCTTCAACAGATTGCTCGCCGAAGGCTTGAATTCATAGCGCGCACCCTGACGGTAATAGAGATAGTCGTTCGAAATGTTGGCCAGAGACGGGTCCACCGGTAGATCAAAGCTCGCATAGACCACTGATTTCTGCGCGCGGTCAAACATCAAGGCATTGTTTACAAACCCCATTCCCGACTGCACATCGTAAATATCCGAACCTGGACACCCGCCCCAGGGGGTGAGCGCCATATAATACGCAAAGAAACCCCATTGATTGATCACGATGGAGCCGTAGTGCAGGTCGGCAATGGCCTGGTTGACGGCGGCGGCGATCAGCGGGTCTTTCATCGAGGCCGGATGCACAACAATGGAAGCGACTAAAGTTCCCCACACTTTTTCATTGGCAAATTCCACGGCCTTGCCAATAAACTCGACGACGTTGCTGGCGTCAAGCGCTGTCTCTGAAAATAAACTCATGAACGGTTCACGCGTGAAACAAATGTCATCCTCGTTCGCCGGGTTGACGTCCGGGATGAACGTCCAGGGTAGATGGCCATCCTGCGGTTCCCCGAGTTGGAGAGCTTGCGGATGCGCCTTTATAAATTGCTGATGGAGTTCGAATGAGCCCGGGTAGTAGGCTTTGTGAGTTTCAATTCCTGCCAAAAAATCTGCAATCCCTTTGTTGAGTTCTTCACGGCGCTCCCAATTTTTCATTTGAATAATCATGCGCGGCGTAAGGCAGAGATGCGCAGAATTGGGCACGATCCACGAACCGAAGCGGGCGGATTGATTCTTGATATCTTTCTCGGTCCAGGGGCCCGGAACAACAATCACCGGGGAAATATTGCCCAACTCCGCCGAAAAAGGTTTCGTAAAAATGGGCTGGCGCGCCTGCTTGCGCTGCTTGCCTTTTGCGCCCGAACCAAACACAATGGCGTCAAAGGTGCGGTCGGAGCCGGTCATGTGGACACGATCAACGGCTGCGTGGTTGCACAAGTATGTGCCTTCTGGCGCGCCGCCATACAGAATTTGCAGGTAACCGGCTTTTATGAGGGCAACAAACGCTTCTTCAAAAACCGGCCCCAGGTATTCATTCACCGGATTCATTTTCAACGCCACGACCTGTCCTTCAACAAACAACTTGTACAAGAAATCTCCAGGCACTAACCCGGCAATATTCCCTGCCCCCAAAACGGC
>CAZCXH010000205.1:0-7528 GCA_964502525.1 uncultured Chitinophagaceae bacterium | reverse complement strand
CTTTTACAGCCAACCCTATAAGCGCAGGGAACTTACCTTCACGATGATAAAGGAACTGAACGAAGCCCTGCAAAAGCCTCCCTACCTGCTCACCACCGAGCGGATATGGAACGCTTACATGCAGTTAGAGCAGGACAAGGTGAAAGGAGTATCAGCGAAGAAGATGCTGACGGATATCATCGCCCTGATGCGCTACGAGATGGGAGCCGACAAGGAACTGCGACCGTACCAGGAAACCATCAACCAAAACTTCAAGGAGTGGGTGTTTAAGAAGAACGCGGGTAACAGACAGTTCACCGATGAACAGATGGATTGGCTGAGGATGATAAAGGACCACATCGCCACATCGGTGCATCTCGACAAAGACGACCTCGACAACACCCCATTTGCCGAGCGTGGCGGGCTGGGCAAGGTGTGGCAGTTGTTTGGTGACGAGGTGGATGGGTTAATTGAAGAATTAAACGAGACGTTGGCGGCATGAAAAAAGCGACATTAAAAACCAATCATCGTTTTCTGGATGAAGCAGGCGACACCACCTTTTACGGCAAAGGAAAAATTCCCATTGTTGGCGAGCAGGGCGTATCGCTTTGTTTTATTCTTGGGATGGTAAAATTCCGCGAGCCGCTGGATGACGTGCGCAGAAAGATTGTCGAATTGCAGCGGCAGGTGTCAGCCGATGATTACTACAAATCGGTTCCCAGCATTCAAAAGAAAATTGCAAAGGGTGGATTTTATTTTCATGCCACTGACGACCCTGCGGAAGTCAGGAAAACATTTTTTGAATTCATTAAAAAGCTCGATTGCAGTTTTGAGGCGGTGGTGGGCAGAAAGATTCCTGCGCTCTACGAAAAGAAGCATAACGGCAATGAAACCGAGTTTTATGCCGACCTGCTTTCGCACCTGCTGAAAAACAAAATGGCTGCCGGTGAAAAGCTGGTGCTGAACGTGGCGCAACGGGGCAAATCAACAAAAAATGCGGTGCTGGAAGCGGCACGGGTGAAGGCGGAAAAACGCTTTGAGGAAAACAGCAAAGGCAAGGCGGTACAAACGCAAATTGTGTTTAACATCGGCAATCATCTTGCGGAACCGTTGCTGAATGTGGCTGATTATTTTTGCTGGTCGGTGCAGCGCGTGTTTGAAAGAGGTGAAACCCGTTATTATGATTTCGTGAGAGAGCTGGTGTCGCTGGTGATTGACCTCTATGACACGGAAAATTTCAAAGAGTGGAAAAATTACTACAACCCTAAAAACCCGCTGACTGCCGCAAAAAAATTAAGCCCGCCACTGCACTGAGACCGATTACTCGGTCAACGACATGAAGTCGGAGTTCATGCAGAGGCAGACTCAAAGGCGAATTTAAGTTGAAAAAAATCAAATGGCAATTCAAAAGTCAAATCAAACCAAAGTGGATGAAATAAAGATGAACGACACGAACGGATTGCCAAAAGGCTGGAAAGCGGTGAAGCTGGGTGAAGTGGGTGAAATAATTTCGGGGGGAACACCATCAACAAAAGTCCCTGAATATTGGAACGGAAAAATCTCATGGATAACGCCTGCTGATTTATCCGGTTATACCGAAAAATTCATTTCAAAAGGAAGAAAATCAATTTCAAAAAGCGGGTTGAAAAATTCATCAGCTCGTTTAATGCCAAAAGGCTCAGTCCTCTTTTCTTCACGGGCGCCAATAGGATATGTAGTTATTGCTGGCTATGAAATTTGCACTAACCAAGGATTCAAAAGTGTAATTCCAAGCGAAGACGTTTCAAGTGAGTACCTATATTATTTTTTAAAAGCGTCAAAGCATAATGCAGAGAAAGTTGCCAGTGGGACAACATTCAAGGAAATATCGCTGAAGAGTTTTGCCAACTTAGATTTCCCCCTCCCTCCCCTTCCCGTCCAGCAGCGCATCGTGGAGAAGATAGAAGAGCTGTTCAGCGAGGTGGAGGATGGCGTGGCGAGCCTGCGGCAGGCAAAGGGGCAACTGAAAACCTACCGGCAGGCGGTGTTGAAGTGGGCGTTTGAAGGGAAACTGACGCGGGGTGCCGGAGCAGATTTGACAACTTTTAAAAAGTTGTCAAATCTCCCTGCCGCTGATTTTAATGATGACCGTGATTTGCCGGAGGGATGGGAATGGAAGAAAACCTCTGAGGTTATAGAAACCATCAACAATGGTTACACTCCTAAAAGTCAGTTTCTAACACAGGGTAGCGGTGAAGTACCCTTTATCAAGGTTTACAACCTCAACTTTGACGGTACATTGAATTATGAAAAGAATCCAACCTTCATTCCGAAATCCATCCATAAGAAAGATTTGGCTCGGTCAATCTGTTATCCAGGTGATGTGCTGACAAACATTGTCGGTCCACCACTTGGTAAGGTATCAATCGTTTCGGACGAATATCCTGAATGGAATATCAATCAAGCTATCGTTCTTTTCAGACCCAATAAGGGAATTATCTCAAGGTACATTTCTTACTTTTTACAAAATCCTAGAACGATACATTGGCTGGAAGGCACTTCAAAAGCCACAGCCGGACAGTACAACATCAAAGTATCAACATGTAGAGAGATTCCAATTCCAATTTGCCCAGTTGACGAACAAAAGCAGGTCGTTCAGGAAATCGAATCACGGCTGTCGGTAGCCGACAAGCTGGAAGAATCCATCAACCACAGCCTGCAACAAGCGGAGGCGCTCAAGCAGAGCATTTTGAAGAGGGCGTTTGAGGGGAGGCTGGTGGGAGGCGAGAGATTTGACAACTTTCGGAAAGTTGTCAAATCTAAAGTCAAATCATCGGCACCTTCAAAAACCTGAAATTCTGATGCAGACTCTCTAATTTTAGATGAAATTATTTTTATGCAAACCATCGAGCTGGATATTGCCAAATACAAGACGCGGGAAGAACTGATGAATTTCCTGAAAAGGCGGGATGTCAGGAAAGGCGATACGGTTAAAGTGGTTACTGATGAAGATAAAACGACTTTAGCGGCAACCGGAATAGTGGTTATCGTTCTGTTGGCAATTATCTACATCTTCTCTCAAAGAAAAAAAAGCGACCGCGAACTGGAAGGCGAAGCAATCCTTGATAAACTGGTGAAGGGTAAATCCATAGACGAAATTGAAAAAGAAGTCAAAGATGAATATGGCGTGAAAATCGAGGTGGAGCAGAAGAAAGATGAAGAGCGGGAAGACTGGATAAAATTATCCATGAAAGGTCTCGATAAGGGTTATGCCAAAGATGACCCTGACATCAGTTCCATCCCCGTCAGGGAGCCTAACCCGAAATACAACCCATGGAAGAAGGGAGCGCAGTCAAGATTGCCTTTACGCAGGCTGACGGAAAAATCAAGCATCGCCCCGGAGTCGCATTAAAAACACTGCCTCCCTACAACGATTGGTTGGTGTGCGCCATCAGTAAAAGCCTCGACCTTGAAGTAAAGGATTTCGATTTGGCATTGCATGAAAAACATCCTGATTTCAAGAGCAGCGGGTTGACCTATTCAGGATTGATACGGCTGGGCGTGTTGTCGTCCGTTCCCGAAAACCTCATTGAAGGCTCCATCGGAAAAGTCAGCCGTGAAACCGTGAACCTGCTCATCAGCAGGCTGATAGCGCAATTGAAAAAATAAAGCCGTTGCGCACTTTCAAAAAGTTGACAGAGATTCAGATTTGACAACTTTCGGAAAGTTGTCAAATCTGCGTCCCATTCAAATCTCAGATGAAGAATAAGAAGTAAAAATCATCATTTTTTCTTTAAAACGGATTTCAGTTCATAATAAGTAAAACAGATTTTACTTAAAATCGTACATTTGCCTGAATCATGGCAAAACAAAAGCACTTAAACCCATTTTCAGAGGAACTCATCATTGACCGCCTGCGGTTTGAAAATCCGTGGTGGACTGACGGGAAAACAGAAGACGACTACAACCAGAAAAAGCGCAGACTGTATTTCGATTTGTTTGCCCCGCTGGCGCTGGACACATCCGTTCACCGGGCGGTGGTGCTGATGGGACCGAGACGCGTGGGGAAAACGGTGATGCTCCACCACACCGTGCAATACCTGCTCGATGGAGGCGTGAACCCCAAAAAAATCGCCTTCATCAACATCGAAAATCCCATCTACAACAATGTAGGTCTTGAACAGCTTTTCAGCTACGCCCGCAAAGCCACGCATGAAAGCGATGCGAAGGGGTGGTTTGTATTTTTTGACGAGATACAATACCTCCGCGAATGGGAGGTGCACCTGAAAGTGCTGGTGGACAGCTATCCCAAAACAAAATTTGTTGCCAGCGGTTCGGCTGCCGCTGCATTGAAACTGAAAAGCATGGAGAGCGGGGCGGGACGCTTCACCGATTTCATGCTCCCTCCCCTCACGTTCAACGAGTACATTTCGCTGAAAGGGCTGGATGGATTAATCGTACCCTCCAAATTGGAATGGAACGGAAACCTTACCCGCTTTTTCAAGACCATCAACGTGAAGGAACTGAACCGCCACTTTGTTGACTACATCAATTTCGGGGGCTATCCCGAAGTGATATTCTCGGAGAAGATACAAGCCAACCCCGGCAGGTATATCCGCAGCGACATCGTTGACAAGGTGCTGCTGCGTGATTTGCCGAGCTTATACGGCATCCAGGATGTGCAGGAGTTGAACTCGCTTTTCACTACGCTGGCGTATCACAGCGGAAATGAGGTGTCGCTGGAAAGTTTGAGCAAGGCATCGGGCGTGGAGAAATACCTGCTGAAAAAATATCTCGAATACCTTGAGGCGGCATTCCTCATCCGCATCATCCACCGCATTGACGACAACGCCAAAAAATTCCGCAGGGCGAATTTTTACAAAATCTATCTCACCAACCCCAGTCTGCGCAGCGCCTTGTTTTCACCATTGCAGGCAACGGATGAAGCCATCGGCAGCATGGTGGAGACCGCCATCTATTCGCAGTGGATGCACCGTGACTGGTTTACTCCGTGGTATGCCCGCTGGAACAACGGAGAGGTGGACATGGTGGGGCTTGACGACCAGAAGCTGAAACCGCAATGGGCGCTGGAAATAAAATGGAGCAATGCATTTTTTGAGCATCCCGGTGATTTGAAAAGCCTGTTGCTATTTTGCGAGAAGAACAAGCTGAATTCCGCAATGGTGACTACGATTGACCGGGAAGGGCAGAAAACCGTGAATGACATCCAGCTTTACTTTGTCCCCGCCTCGCTCTATGCTTTTGTCGTTGGAAATAATACTTTAGAGCAAAAGATGAGAAAAACAAACGCCTGAGCAGAATTTGCAAGATGAACGGATGAACACGATTCAATGAAATTTGATGAATTGACATATAAGGTTATCGGCTGCGCGATGAAAGTACACAACACGCTTGGCAACGGTTTTCAGGAAGTCATTTACCAGCGATGTTTGGTGATAGAATTAAACCGGGCGGGTATCGCTTTCTCACGGGAGCAGGAGCACAAGATTTTTTACGAAGGAATTGAAGTCGGCACAAGAAGGGCTGATTTTATCGTGGAAGGAAAAGTGATGGTGGAATTAAAAGCTGTGATTAATCTCGAAGATGTTCATCTGGCTCAGGCGAAAAACTATGTCGTGGCTTATGACCTGCCCGTTGGCTTGCTGATAAATTTCGGAGCCAGGAGTTTACAATACAAGAAAGTGTTCAACCCGAAATACAATCCTGTTAATCCTGAAATCATGCAATCCTGATGACCACCGCATCCATCATCTCAAGAGTCTGGAACTATTGCAACACGCTGCGTGATGACGGGGTGAGCTATGGCGACTACCTTGAACAGCTCACCTACCTGCTGTTTCTGAAAATGGCGGATGAATACTCGAAGCCTCCCTATAACCGTGACACGCACATTCCAAAATCATACAATTGGGAAAGCCTGCGCAGCAGGTCGGGGGCGGAACTGGAAAGCCACTACGTGAAACTGTTGCGGGAACTCGGCAAGGAGAAAGGAATGCTCGGACAGATTTTCTTCAAGGCGCAAAACCAGATTCAGGACCCTGCGAAGTTGTACAAGCTCGTGCAGTTGATTGATGGTGAAAAATGGGTGGTGATGGGTGCAGATGTGAAAGGCGATATCTACGAAGGATTGCTGGAGAAGAACGCAGAAGATACAAAGAGCGGGGCAGGTCAGTATTTCACTCCAAGGGCGCTTATCAAAGCGATGGTGGAATGTGTGCGTCCTGAGCCGATGAAGACCATTGCCGACCCCGCCTGCGGCACGGGTGGTTTTTTTCTTAGCACATACGACTACCTCTCCAACCCGAACCACTATAAGCTGAACAAAGAGCAGAAACACTTTTTAAAATACGATACGTTCACCGGCTGGGAGATTGTGGCGAACACGACACGCCTCTGCCTGATGAACCTCTTCCTGCACAACATCGGGGACATGAACTCGGAACCGCCCATCATCCGCAACGACAGCCTTGTGGCGGACACCGGTAAGCGGTTTGACTATGTGCTGACGAATCCGCCCTTCGGGAAGAAGAGCAGCATCACCATCACCAACGAAGACGGCACACAGGGCAAGGAGGCGCTGACGTACAACCGGCAGGATTTCTGGGCGACCACCTCGAACAAGCAGTTGAACTTCGTGCAGCACATCCGCACGATACTCAAGACTGACGGCAAGGCAGCGGTGGTGGTGCCGGATAACGTGCTGTTTGAGGGAGGGGCAGGTGAGACGGTGCGCAAGCGGTTGATGGAGACAACAGACCTGCACACGATACTGCGCCTGCCGACAGGCGTGTTCTACGCTCAAGGCGTGAAGGCGAACGTGCTGTTCTTCGACAACAAGCCCGCCAGCAAAACTGCATGGACGAAAGAGGTGTGGTTTTATGACCTGCGCACGAACATGCACTTCACCCTCAAGACAGACCCGCTGAAGTACGAACACCTGCTCGACTTCATCAAATGCTACAACCCTGAGAGCCGCCACAAGCGGAAGCCAACGTGGTCAGAGAAAAATGCTGATGGCAGATGGAGGAGTTACACCTATGATGAAATAATAGCCCGTGACAAGACGAGCCTCGACATCTTCTGGCTGAAAGACGAAAGCCTTGGCGACCTCGACAACCTGCCCGACCCTGACGTGCTTGCCAACGACATCATCGAAAACCTGAAAGCAGGGTTGGAGAGTTTTGAAGAGGTAGTAACGAAGTTGGGGAAGTGAGGGGGGGAAGTATGGAAGTTGTAAACCGACACTATCCCAATCAAATTGAAAATTGTAAGGCAATCTCATTGCGATTCCATTCGGTTTGGTAAGCAAAACACCTTAAATTCGCAACCCTGTAATAATCGAATATCATATTGAAAAATTCACACCCACTCTCTCGCTCAAACACATACCCGATTTGCCCGGGTGGTGGAACTGGTAGACACGCAGGACTTAAAATCCTGTGACCAGCAATGGTCGTACGGGTTCAATTCCCGTCTCGGGCACATGATAATCAATAAGTTATTAATGGGAGCAAGAAATAGTACATAATTCATTCCGCTTCAAGCCGCA
>CAZCXH010000204.1:0-7572 GCA_964502525.1 uncultured Chitinophagaceae bacterium | reverse complement strand
CGGCTTTCACAGGAGATAGTCGTAATGGCATTAAACAGGACTTCCCTTCTTCCCCACCTTCACCACCGCCAGTGTGATCCTGCTCACGCAAACCAGCTTGCCTTCTTCGTTGCTGATTTTTACCTCCCACACCTGTGTTGTCCTGCCAAGATGCAGCGGACGGGCAATGCCTTCAACAAAACCGCTTTTCACCGCGCGGAGATGATTGGCATTTATCTCAACCCCGACCACCGCTTCTTCCGGCAGGTTCACGCACATCGTTCCTGCAACGCTGCCAAGCGACTCGGCAAGCGTCACTGACGCACCGCCATGAAGCAAGCCGTAAGGCTGAACGGTGCGATGGTCAACCGGCATTCGGGCTTTCACGAAATCATCTCCAATTTCCATAATTTCAATACCGATATGTCCTGCCATGCTTAGTTTCTTATGTTCGTTGAAAAATTCTTTGGTGGCGGGCGATTTCCAGATGGGCATGTTAATTTGATGATTTGGTGATTCGATGATGAAAATAAATATTATTGTCCGGTTTTCAAGAGCTGGTTGGCGCGGTTTTGGGCATCCTGCTCCAGTTTGAGCGCCTTGGCATCCGCCTCTTTGATGAGCTTGCCGGCTTTGTCGTCAGTTTGCTTTCTCAATTCTTTTGCCGCCTGCTGCGCTGCAACTTTTGCTATTGGATTCTTGGCTTCATCCTCTATTTTCTTTGCTGCAGCATATCCTTCTTTTTTTGCAAGATCAGCCGCCTTGCGTCCTTCATCCCTGATTCTTTGCGCTTGCTGCCTAGCTTCGGCAATGATTTTGTCAGCCTGCGCTTTCACCTGCGCGCTCACATCCTCTTTGATCTCCTTCACCTGCTCCTTAATTTCTTCCACCACCTGCTCCTTAATGGTAGCTCCACCGCCTCCAAGCAGATTTACGGCAAGCTTGGGATCAGTGATCGTGTTGGTTACCTTGATTTTGAATTTCGTCAGCTCCGGCAAATTCACAGCATCAAATCCGGGAATGGGATTTTTAGCGAGCAATCCCTTCACCATTTCGTTTGCTCCGCTCATCAATCCTTTCGGCACGTCCATCAGAATATCGTAATCAATTGTTTGATCAAGACCCTGCGAGCCGGAAACGTTCATGGCAATCTTATTGAATTTAATATCGAACGGATCAACGGCAATGCGCCCATCCTTCACCTCGAACACCGTCCACGCATCGCTGATATTGACGTTCTTCAGTTCTTTGATCTTGAACTGGTCGGCAATCTTGGCCAGCACGGGCATTCCGCTGACAACCGCATTATTGATATCCACCCTTCCGTTAGCGAGCAAGGTTTTCATATCAAGCGACAGGTCGCTGAGCAATGAACCCTTCATATCGCCCTTTGCGGAAAACCGTCCGTTCATGTATTTGAAAACAGGAGCAAGCGTCTCGGCTGTTGACATCGAGTTGGCGGCTTGCATGATGTTGATGTTTCTGATGTCATAATCCAAATTGATGGAAGGCGCTGCCGCTTTAGTGCTGTAAACTGCGCCAAGCGCTGCGCTTCCCCCGAGCATCTCGGCAGTGAGCGATTGCAGCGTGAAAGCCTCATCTCTAACGCTTGCCCTTGCCGCGACATTTTTCATCTCTACTTTATCATAGATCACTTTGGTTGCGGCAGCAGTCAAATCAAGCGCAAGGTTAGCGGGCACTGCAGAGCTTTCTGCTGCCGTCTGTTCGGATGCCTGTCCTGATGAAGTTGCTGACGATGATGGTTCGGTAGTCAGCCATTCGTTCACATCAATGAGATTTGATCTGAGATTGAGGTTTCCGCTGAGCGTGCCATCGCTCAGCGCATAGCCAAGCAGGTTGTCCAACTTGCCGGAAAGGCTGAAATCGCTCTTCCCGATTTTTGAATTGAGCCGCTCCAACTGCGCGTCATTTTCATTGAGTGTCACGCTCATGGCGCTGATGTCTGCTTTCCCTCCGGGCAGCGTCCTGTCTGCATATTTAAGATTTTGTATATCCAAAGTTCCGTATCCCTTCACCGGAAGAGCAGAAACGGCAGAGGTTGATGATGTCCCTGTTTTTGATGCAAACACGATCGCCACTTTATCCGCAATAATGCCTTCAGGCACATCCTTGCTTTTGTATTTCAGCCCGGTGATGTTCATGGCTCCCCTCGCCTGCACTTTGTCGTACTGCTCATTTTCGAGTGCCGAAAGCCTCCCCTTCATCGAAGCATCGGCATCCACTTTTCCGGCCATCTCCTCCCCTGCTTCCAATGGATAAAATTGCTTCACATTGGCGAGATCCAACTTCCCTTTTGCGCTCATATCAATATCGGGATCGGAAACCGGGGTTTTAACATGCAGCTTCATTGCAATGGGTTCGCTGCCAATCTTCATGTTCAGCTTCGGGATGTCAATCACGGTTTTATCCAAATCGCCACCGGGATTATCCGCCTTCATGTCAATATTGATTTCGGAAACAGATGTCGGAAGATCAGGATATTGAAACATCGCATTGTCAACCTTCACAGAAAGCCCGAAAGCGGGATAACTTTCTCCCTTGTAAATGCCCTTCGCGAATCCTGAGAGCGTGAGATTGCCGGAGGTCTTCACCTTTTCGAAATCCTTCAGATAAATGGCGGGCACGAGCGACAAAAGGTTTTTGAATGAAGTTTCCGTTGCGGAAAATTTCAAATCCATATTGTATTCCTCCGGGTTCTTATCGGAGAGCCACCCATCGAAAGCCAGGACCAGCGCATTCAGGCGTATTGTGTTCTCTTTGAAGGTATATTTGCTGTTGGGCATGTCCACGACCAGGTCGAGTATTAATTCAAGGTTGGCGTTGTTGATATAATTGATTCCACCGGAGTTTACGGTTGCCTTGACAACGGATGTTTGAGTTTTGAAATCAAAAACGTCCTGCGTGAAATCACCGTTTCCTTTGAAATTCAATCCTGCAATTGCTGCCGACAAATCCGACAGCTTGTCGCTATACCGGATGTTGCCGTCAGTGATTTCTATTTCTTTCAGCTTGACCGAGTATTCGGACGGCTCGGTTTCCTTTTTTTCAGCCTTAGCCGCCTTCATAATGTCATAGTTCGCAGTGCTATCCTTCAGCACTTTTACATTGGCTCTCGGCTTGTCAATGTGAATGCCGATGATGTCAACAGTTCCTCCCTGAATCAAACTCATGATATTAATGGTAGTGGCAAAAGAAGCCATTGAAGCCAGCGTGTCGCCTTCAAAAGGCGCATTGTTCACCACACTCAGTTGTTCCAGGGAAAAAGTGAGATGCGGAAAACTTCGGAAAATGGAGATACCGACATCTTTAAAATCTACCTTTGCGTTAAGCTGCTTGTTGATCTCTTTTTTGGCAATCTCAATCAGTCTGCCCTTGAAGATGAAGGGGGCGGCAATCAGAAATCCAAAGAGCAGAACAATTATTACAAAGAAGGCGATGATGATTTTTTTGAGCATAACCGATTCGTTTTACAAAAGAAAGCCGAAGTTAATTTGAAATCACAAGTTTTCCCTCAATTTTGCTGTCGCCATTCGCATATCGTTCTGCCATTGGCATAATTCGTCATTCGTAATTCGTCAATTGTCATTCGACCTATGACTCCCGTGCGCGAGCAAAAAATCGCAGCAGTGCTCATCAAACGCCAGCTTGACCTCACCGTTGTGCTCGAAAACGTAAACGACCCGCACAATATTTCAGCGGTGCTGCGCTCATGTGACGCAACCGGTGTTCATCAAATTTTCGCATTGAACGAAAAGGTCGCAAAGCCAAAGCGTTTTGGCAGGAAAACATCATCAGGTTCGCGCAATTGGGTTGAGGTGAACTATTTCATGAACCGGGAAAAATGCATGGCTGCGGTAAAAAGCAGCTACCGGAAAATTTATGCGCTGAGTTCAGATCATCCCGGAAAAATGCTGCATGAAGCTGACCTCACCGGATCGGTTGCACTGATGTTCGGAAATGAAAAAGACGGATTGACCAAAGAAATCATGCAACATGCCGATGAAACTTTAATGATACCGATGGCGGGGATGGTGAACAGCCTGAATATTTCTGTGGCTTGCGCAGTCACATTGTATGAAGCCTTCCGCCAGCGAAACGCCAAAGGGATGTACAACCGAGTGGAACTTATGTCGGAACAATTGAATATTTACAAAAATTGGGTATTGAGGGAGTTGAGAAAAACGAGAGGGTTGAAACGAAACATGGAATTGTAATTTTCAAGTACTCTTGATGAGGCTGAACATCCTGCTCCATCTTACCTTGTTAAGGAAGGTTTTATCCTCATCCAATGACAGCCATATGATCCATGCTTTGCCGACAATATGATCTTCGGGCACGAAGCCCCAGAACCGCGAATCTTCGGAGTTGAGCCGGTTGTCGCCCATCATCCAATAGTAATCCATCCTGAACGTGTAGCTATCGGCTTCCTGCCCGTTGATGAATATTTTATTATCTCTTTTTTCCAGCTTATTATGTTCGTAAAGGCTGATGATGCGCTCATAAATAGCGATATTATCCATGCTCAGTTGCACAGTTGCTCCCTTTTTCGGAACAACCACAGGTCCGTAGTAGTCAACATTCCATGGAAATTTGCCGATATCAGGCGGAAATCTGAACCGTTGTTGCTGGACTTCTCCTTTTTTGGCCAAAATTCTTTCGATATTCCTCACATTTTTCCAGTTCTTAATCTTATGGTAGTTCTCATCAGTAAGAAATAACAGATAGGCTCCCTGCCCCACCATTTTCGCATCCGTGATATCGTAATCAGCCAGGGTCTTGGGATTGATGTTCGAGCCATCCGTCTGCACGTAGTATTGATACTGCATCTTCCCGGGGGTAAAGGCCGTTTTGCCGTTGACCTGCAATATTCCGGCTATCACCTCAACGGTATCTCCCGGAATTCCCACGCAACGTTTGATATAATTCTCCCGCTTGTCAACGGGGCGGAAGTCTTCCTGCGGCCAGTTGAACACAACGATATCATTCCGTTTGATGTTTTGCAGTTTTGGCAGGCGGTAGTAAGGCAGCTTGATTATATCAGAATATGATTTCATATCCGTGCCCGGCAATGTATGGTGCGCAAAAGGGAAAGCCAGCGGTGTCATGGGAACGCGCGGGCCATAGTGAAATTTGCTCACGAAAAGAAAATCGCCCACAAGCAGCGTTTTTTCCATGGATGAAGTCGGAATGGTATATGCTTCAATGATGAAAGCGCGAATGATGGTGGCTGCAACCACAGCAAAAATCAAAGCGTCAATCCATTCGCGCGTGGAGGAGCGCCTTACGGCCGCCTTTGTTCCTGCATAGTGAATCTTGCTTGTCATGGCAAGAACAGGAAGATATACATAACCGAAGAAAATTCCGAGCACCTGAGCCGGCAGATCGCGCCTGTCAAACACCTTCAGGAATTCGGTGATGATCCAGATAATTAAGATAATGTTAATGTAAGGAATGAAGTAGAACACTCCCCACAGCGGAGTCCGGTCAATTATTTTAAACAGCGCCAGCAGGTTTTGAAACGGCACCATTGCCTTGCTTCTGCCTTCCCCGGCTTTTTGGAAAAAATTGCCAAGCAGCATGACGACAAGGGAAAACGTTACAACAGGGCCAAAAATGAGGAGGTAGATCATTGGAGATTGACGATTGATGATTGATGATTGGCGAACAAACTCATTGAAGTGCTTTCTTCAAGTTTTTTTTGTGCTGCAAAAATGAGCATTCACGTTTAATAAAGAAAGGCGATTTACGCGGGATAACTTGGAATTGTTTGGGTTATTGTACGGAAGCCAACGAAATTCTATTGTCCTAAAACAAGCGAGATCAGCATTGCTGCCCGAATCTTTGAGAGTTCATGGTTAGTATCCCAAGCCTCGCAGCAAGTTCTCATCATCTCTCCATCCCGGCTTAACCTTTACAAACAGTTCGAGGTAAACCTTTTTTCCGACAAACTTTTCAATATCCTTCCTGGCAGCCGTACCTACTTTTTTCAATGCGCTTCCCTTGTTGCCGATCAGGATTGCTTTCTGAGAATCGCGTTCTACAATTATCTCAGCCCTTATCCGGTCAATATTTTTATCCTCCTTATACTCGGCAATTGTCACCTCGCACGAATAGGGAATTTCCTGCTTATAACTATGAAATATTTTCTCCCTTATAATTTCAGAAACGAAATATCTCACGGATCTGTCTGTTAGTTCATCTTTCGGATAGTAGGGCGGGTGCTCCGGTAAATATTTAATGATAAGATTCCGCAGTTTGCCGAGGTTTAACTCCTTTAGCGCGGATACACCAATAGATTCGCTGAAAGAATTTTTATTCTGCCATTCATCTATCCGTGCATCGAACTTGCCTGTCTTGGCGAGATCAATTTTGTTGACGACAAGGATTTTAGGAACTCTGATTTTTTTCATTTCATTCAAGAACGCAGTCACATCTTCGCTTTTTTCAAAAATATCCGTCAGGAAAATGATGAGGTCAGCATCTTCCAACGCTCCGGCAATGGTTTTCAGCATGGCCTTGTGCAACCCATACTTGGGTTCAAAAACAATTCCGGGAGTGTCGGAAAACACAATTTGATAATCATCTCCGTTCAGCACACCAATTATGCGGTGGCGGGTGGTTTGCGCTTTGGGCGTAACAATGGAGAGTTTCTCTCCGAGCAAAGCGTTCATCAGCGTTGATTTGCCGACATTGGGTCTGCCGATGATGCTGACGAAGCCTGAGTGATGCATTTGCTGACTACAGGAGTGTAAAATAAAAAAAGCCGGACAAATAATCCGGCTTCTCTTTAGCAGTGAAAGATAGTAAATTATCCAACCAACTCATAACCGATATTTTCTTGCCACTCCTGATGTTCATGAGTTCTGTGAAATGGCTAAAGGGCAGGATAGAGGGATGTTCATTTTCGTAATCGGTCTTTTCTTCAGTCCCGGAGGCTTAATGATCGGATCATGGGGCAGTTCTAATGTGGAGAGTGCAGTTGTTCAGATAAAGAGCAGATTCGGTTTCATCATTCCGAACCGAACGTATCTCCCTGCGAGAATATGATGAAATTGATGTTGAAGCAATCCGTCACGTAAAAAAGAAAAAACGATGAAAATAAAAATCATAGGGAATGAGCGGGAGTATAATGCAGCGATGAAGCGTGCCGGCCAGATTTTCGATGCGCGTCCTAAGACGCCTGCAGGCGATGAACTCGCTTTGCTGCTTTTGGTGATTAAAGATTATGAAGACAAACATCACTCGGTGCCGCTTCCTGATCCGATTGAGGTTCTGAAGCTGAAGATGCGCAAGGAGGGCTGGAGCAACAAAGATTTGACACCGCTTCTTGGCAGCAAAAGCTATGTTTCTCAATTGCTTAATAAACGCAAGCCGCTGACGGCTGAGGTGATGCGGTGTTGCATCGAAAACTCGGAATCCCGGCTCAAATACTGCTCGCGGCATGAAAAATTTGGAACTCGCGCCAACCTGACCTGTGACGGCTACAACCCAAATCAACCATTTTACTGGCATCAGCAAAATGGTCTGAAACTTCCTGCCTGGCATTTGTGCAGGGTGTATTTGCTTTCTAAA
>CAZCXH010000203.1:0-7770 GCA_964502525.1 uncultured Chitinophagaceae bacterium | reverse complement strand
TCCTTCAACGGTTGACAGTGTGTCGTAATAAGTTCCGGAAGTGTTTTGATTTCCTCCTCCAACAAAATAAAAATCCTCATTGCAAATCGTCACATCAACATTAACTACGAAGTTTGGATGAACGGTGAGATTGGTAATTACAATACTATCGCAACCGTTCGCGCCAACCAAAGTATCATAATATGTTCCGCTTGTTGTTTGAAAGGTTCCACCGGCAAAGTATCCATCGCCATCGCAGATTTCAGCGTCAATGGTGTCTGCTGAGTTTGGCAGCACAAGCAGATTGGTTATGATGACGCTGTCGCATCCATCCGAAGCGGTTAGCGTGTCAAGATACTGCCCTGAAGTAGTTTGAAAACCTCCACCGGCAAAGAAGCTGTCGCCATCGCAGATGGAAACGTTCTGTGTGAATGAAGTATCGCCTAACACAATAAGATTCGTGGAAACGATGCTGTCACAGCCGTTTGCGGCAACCAATGTATCGAAGTATAATCCTGAATTCGTCTGAAACCCACCGCCAGCAAACAAACTGTCGCCATCGCAGATGGATGCGCTCCTTTGAGCAGAAACGTTATTCAGCACTTCAACGGTTACGCTATCCAAATCGGTGCATCCGTTCACATTGGTAACCGTCACGGCATAGGTTTGAGTGGAAGCCGGACTTACGGTAATGGATTGCGTTGTTTGATTCGTGCTCCAGCGGTAAGCGCCTCCGCCTGTCGCTGTTAGTTGCGCGCTTTCTCCCGAACAGATTGATTCATCTGCTCCTGCATTGGCAACCGGATCCGCGAATACCGTGATGCGCACGGTTGATGTATCCGAAAACAACAATCCGATGCAGGTGGTTGAATCTATTCCGATAAGGGTAACATCATAGGTGCCGGGAGCGGTGAAAGTTTTAATGGGATTGGCGAGCGATGAAGTTGTTCCGTCATCAAAATTCCAGAAGAAATCAATCACGTTCACAGGCTGACCATCGAAATTCACCGTCAGTGGCGCGCATCCTGAAGTGGCAGGCGTTGCAAGCACGTCCACCTCAACGCCAATCAACTGGAATTCAAATTTTATAAGCCCCTCGTTGCAGCCACCGCTGCCATTCGTCCGCGACCAGGCGCCTGGCGTTGTCGGGAAGTCGCTTACAGCCCAGCATCCCGCGCACACCGCCTGGTAAATGATGCCGTTCTTGTCAAACCTGCTCGTACCGCCATCCACGTGGTCGTTTGCCGAAGGACTTCCGAAATAAGTGGCATACGTCAGGGAGGTCGCATTGGGAGAAAGAACAATGAAATAAAAATCACTCCCATCAGTAGTGTTTTGAAACGCATCAACCGTAATGGGCAAGTTGAAAGTGCTGCTGGTGAAAGCACCGAAGTTCACGATATCCATCAGGTCTTGCCCCGCCCACCCGGAAACATAAATATTTCCGCAGTTATCAACCAGGAATGCGGTGGGTGAAATATCTGGATCTCCGTCACTCCTCCCGAAAACAGTGGAAAAAACCATTGACGACAGATTGGAAGTGAGAGTGGCAATAAATTGTCCGCTGTTGGTATTAGTGTATCTGCCGGAGCTAACGGGAAAATTTCCATCTGTTTGTCCCACCACGTAAACATTGCCGGTGGCATCCTGGTCAATGAAATAAGTTTGGTCATATTCAGTGGTGCCCATGTAGGTTGCGTTGAGCAGAGAGTTTCCGTTTGCGCTGATAAAGGCAATATATCCATCAGACCTTCCGCCCCTGTATGCCGGGTATAAACTGCCTGCGGTGGCGGGGAAGTTGGTGCTTGTTGTTCCCCCGCTCACATAAACCCTGTTTTGATTGTCAAGCGCAATGTTGTATCCGGCATCCGTGCCCGAGCCGCCAAGGTAAGACGACCATGTCAATGCGGTAAGGTTGCTGTTGAATTTGAACACAACGGCATCCTGCCCACCGCCAGAAGCGGGACGAAATGCGCCTGCGGTGGTGGGAAAATTAGCGGAGAGCGTGGATGATACTCCATAAATATTTCCGAGGGCATCGGTAACCACTTCGCCCCGGAACTGGTCTCCATAGTTATACACGAGCGCTCCGTATCCTCCGGCAACAGCATTATCATTCAAGCCGTCATTGCCGCTGCCACCGATGAACGTGGAGCCGAGCAGTTGCGACCCTGCAGCGTTGAATTTGCAGACGAAAATATCCGTGCCGCTCACGAAGTTGGGTCCGTTGTTGGGGTAATTTTTTCCGGTGCCGAAATTGAACGTGCGGTCGTAAGCGCCAACGGTAGTGGGGAAGCCGGTTGTAGTTCCCCCCGAACTCGTGCTGCCCATGACGATCAATTCGTTCAGGTCATTGACAATGATGCTGCTCGGATCTTCGCTCTCAGCGCCTCCGAGAAAAGTGGAATAGACCAATGCGGTCCCGTCAGGCGTGAATTTGGTGATGCTGACGTCAATATTGCCCCCGTTGTAAGTGAGGTCATACGCGCCTGTGGTGAGCGGATATGTTTGCCCGAAAACAATGCCGCCCGCATAAAGATGACCGGTGTTATCATAAGTTGCCGTGAATCCGAAGTTATCTGACGTTGAACCTGTATATGTGGAAAATACCAATGTGGGGTCAATCACCAGTTCGTAATTCGGATTATACTGCCTCGATATTCTGAAAGAAACGGTGCTGTCCCTCAGGAAAAAAACACAAGGGATTCTGACCATTTGCCCGTTGATTTGCTGCCAGGCGTAAAGATGCCGTTCTTCTATGGCATTCACGGAAGTGGTGTAGTGCAGGCTGCCGTCTTTCACGTAAATACTTTCAATTCCTTCAAACCGCATCCTGATCTGATATGGATTGGAATGGGGCTTAACTATATAAGAATATTTCAGATGATTATCATGGGTTTCATATTGCAGGTCAATGCCGGGATACAAATTCTGATAGCGGATTTTCTGATAGACAGGCACATTGGAAGCCCAGCGTGAAGGATCATTGCCGATATAATAATTTTCATAGTCCCCGTAACTGTCCATGCCTTCGGAGGTCAATTGCGGATTGCAATTTTCAAAATGGACGCAGAACGAATGCGCCCTCACCCTTCCGACAGAATCGCTGTTGTGTTGTGAATGAAAAATCCGCTCCCGGTCATCAGGATTAATGAAGGAATAAGTCAGCTTGTCTTTTTCGAAGAAAGCAACACCGGTTTTGAATTTTAGGCGGTACAGCACATTCGCATCCCATTGTCCCTTGTTTTCCGAAAAGCGGGCAGCGTTTTCAATCGTTGTTGTATCGCTGCCGTGGGCGTGCGCAGTGGTTTGCGGAATGAATGACAAAGATGCGAGGATGAGTAACGTGAATGTTGGTTTCATGACGAGCGGGATTACTACTAATGTACGCTAAAAGTAGCTATAAAGCAACGGTGCTGGCGGAAATTAGGGGAGAGTTTTTTGCTGGATTGGCGGGCATTCCGCCTAAGTAGTGGCGATACACTTCAGCTCAATCGCAATCGGAGTGGGCAGGCTTTTCACTTCAACAGTAGTCCGGCAGGGCTGTGCGTTCTCGAAATATTCAGCATAAATGCGGTTGTAAATTTCAAAATCGTCTTTCATGTTGGTGAGAAATACGGTTACATCAATCAGGTTTTCCCATCTGGAGCCGCTTTCCTCGAGCACGGTCTTTACATTTTTGAAAACTGAATGGCATTGGGCAGCGATGTCGTATTTGATGAGTTCCCCTTTTTTATCATAGTCGTTTCCCGGGATGTTGTTGGTGCCCGCTTCGCGCGGACCGATGCCGGAGAGAAAAAGAAGGTTGCCCACTCTGCGCGAATGGGGATATAAACCGACAGGTTCAGGAGCTTTATTGGTGGTGATCTTCATTATTCAAAAATAGAATGCGGATTAAATCAGCGTTAATCAGCTCAATCCGCGTCATCTGCGTTCCATTTAAAATTTCACACAAATATTTTTCGCCTCGGTAAAAAATTTCAGCGCTTCCCAGCCTCCTTCTCGTCCCACACCAGAATTTTTCATTCCGCCAAATGGCGTTCTCAAATCCCTCACTAACCAGCAGTTTACCCAAACAATGCCGGTTTGAATTTTTTGAGCAACGCGCATGGCACAGGAAATATCCTGCGTCCAAATCATGGAAGCAAGCCCGTATCGTGTTCCGTTGGCAATTTGCAAAGCCTCATCTTCCGTTTTGAAAGGAAGCAATGTCACCACCGGACCGAACACTTCCTCCTGGTTGATTTTACAGTTTTCATCCAAACCGTCAATGATGGTTGGCTCAATGAAATATCCGTCCTTGCATCTGCCTTTCATTTTCACCTGCTTTCCCCCGGCAAGAATTTTTCCGCCATCATTCCTTGCAGATTCGATATACGACATGATTTTTTCAAAATGATTTTTGGAAATCACAGAACCCATATCTGTTGATTCTTCCAGCGGGTCACCAATTTTTAATTTTCGAACTCCTTCGACAAAAGCTTTTTTGAACTTGCTGTAAATTTTTTCTTCCACCAAAATCCTCGACCCGCACAGGCAAATCTGCCCCTGATTGGAAAATGAGGAACGCACCGTGGTTTCAAGCATCTTGACGAAATCGCAATCGGCAAAAATGATATTGGGGTTTTTCCCTCCAAGTTCCAACGAAAGCTTTTTGAACTGCGGAGCAGCGGTTTGTGCAATAATTTTTCCTGTTGCCGTTCCCCCGGTGAATGAAATCGCTTTGACAGATGGATGCTCGCAAACCGCCTGTCCCGCTTTGTTTCCATAACCGTGAACGATATTCAAAACTCCCTCCGGCAAGCCTGCATCAATGCAGATTTCTGATAACATGAATGCAGTCATCGGTGTTAGCTCTGACGGCTTCGCAACAACGGTGCATCCCGCTGCAAGAGCGGGAGCGATTTTCCACGAAAACAAATAAAGGGGCAGGTTCCAGGGTGAGATGCATCCAACGACTCCAAGCGGCTGACGAAGAGCGTAGTTAACCGCAACTCCTTCCATGTGATGCGATTCAGAAGCAAAGTGCTGAATGCCCGAAGCGAAAAACCGGAAGTTGCTGACCACGCGGGGGATGTCGAGCGTTCTTGATAGTTTGATTGGCTTCCCGGAATCATTGGTTTCAGCGAACGCGAACACCTCCAGATTTTTTTCAATCAGGTCAGCAATACGGTTCAGTACTTTCGCACGTGTTTCAACTCCGCATGACGACCATGCCGGAAATGCCCTCTCAGCCGCCCGAACCGCAATTTCTATGTCATCCTTGTCAGAATCCGGAAGCTGCGAATAAGCTTCGCTCATTGCAGGATTGAGGTTGTCAACGAATTTCCCGGAAGCAGGCGGGATAAGCTTGCCGTTGATGTAATTGAGGATTTTCTGTTTATCAGACATGAGGATTCGCATGTGTTGGCTCAGGTCTTATCTAAGGATAATGCTTTTCTGATTTTAAGGCCAGGCTTACCCTTTCCAGCGCGGAAATCTATTACCTTTCTTCTATCCTTGTTGAAGTAATAAGTCAGGCGTACAAGAACTCCAAAAATATCACTCAATTCAAGGGCTGTGATGACGAAGCCCAACCGGAGTTTAGGAATTATTACCTGATTGTTTGTTGCTTTATGTTCGCTGTAAACCGTTTGAAATCCTTTTTCTCTAAGGATGTCAACGACTTTTGGCAGCAAAGATGTGTAAATCCCCTTGTTTTGATGTTGTTTGAAAATCGCGGTATTGATCATGTGAAACGCGTGCGCACCATCTTGCTCGCCCCAAAGCCATCCTATTTCTTTTCCGCGATGCAGTATATACAAGCTTAATCTGTAAAGTGTCCCTCTGTTTTTGGATAATTCTTTAATCTTTGATTTCTCCTTGTGTGTCAAAACTGCCGAAAGCCGCAGGTCAACATCGTTGGAAAATACGGCAGGTCTGTTTCGGTTAAAGAAATCCTCAAACTCCTTTGCATCTTCAGCAATCCTGATGCTGTAACCGCTAAATAGCTTGATGTCATTGGTTCGACTCATTGTTGCGTCAAATGTAGAAACTGCTTCTTGGATTTCAAAAAAATCCAAATTTCAAATTTCAATTGTGCTAATCAGCTAGTGCCACAAGTGTAAATAAGGTAAAGCGGGCGTATGGAAGCAGCAGTACATCGGTGTTAGCTCAGACGGCTTTGCGACAACGCAGCATCCTGCTGCAAGGGCAGGGGCGATTTTCCAGGAAAACAAATAAAGCGGGAGGTTCCAGGGAGAAATGCAGCCAACCACTCCGACCGGCTGGCGCAAAGTGTAGTTAACCGCAACACCTTCCATCAAGTGCGATTCGGAAGCAAAGTGCTGAATACCTGAAGCGAAAAAACGGAAGTTGCTGACTACGCGAGGGATGTCCAGCGTTCTTGATAGTTTGATTGGCTTCCCGGAATCATTGGTTTCAGCGAACGCGAACACCTCCAGATTTTTTTCAATCAGGTCAGCAATACGGTTCAGTACTTTCGCACGTGTTTCAACTCCGCATGACGACCATGCCGGAAATGCCCTCTCAGCCGCCCGAACCGCAATATCTACGTCACCCTTGTCAGAATCCGGAAGCTGCGAATAAACTTCACTCGTTGCAGGGTTGAGGTTGTCAACGAATTTCGCGGAAGCAGGCGGGATGAGCTTGCCGTTGATGTAGTTGAGGATTTTCTGTTTATCAGACATGTCAATACGCAGAGACTTACACAGAGGAAGCAGAGGAGGATTTTGTATTCTCCTTTACCTCTGTGAGGTATTTCCCTGTGTTCCTCTGCGGTTTCTGTATTTTTTAAAAGATGTGGACATAGGCAAGCCTTCTGGAGAGGGAAGGGGCATGATGAGGCGATAAAAAGAGCAATTTTTAGAACTGCCCTTTATATAAAGATGAATGAGAAGGAAATCAAAAGCCAACGCTATTCGTCATCATCGGCATCATTCTTTCTCTTCTTTTTATTACTTTCTTCTTCGCCACCTTCATCATCGCCTTCGCCTTCCATCTGCTCGAGGTCTTCTGCCGGAAATTCTTCTTCTCCCGCAAATCCTTCTTCAGGGGTGAAAATGTCTTCTTCATCATCGGAATCATCCTGAATCTTAATGGGCTTGCGTAAATCAACTTTTACCAGATAAACCACTTCAGGCAGTTCAATCGGCAAAACGAAAAATTTCTTGTTGTCAATTCCCTTTACCTCTTTAAGGTCGTGGTTATAACCGTACGGATATTTTGTTCTGATGACATCAATAACTTCGTCAGGAAGTTTTTCATAACTCACCATCAAGCGCTTCTTGCCAGTTCCTGCTGACATGGTCTGATTTGGCGGATTTTTTTTCACCACTGCTTGTACGGGCTGCGTTTTAACTTGTTTATTGGTTTTTATCCCATCCTTCTCTGCGGCAGCCGCTTTTTCACCCTTCATCTCTTTGCTCTTCAATTCCTTTTTAGGAAGCGCGGAGATCTTGGTTTGCTCCTGTTTTTTTGCCGGTTTATTGCCAGCGCTTTCTTTTTTCTTTTTTGTCACGATCACAGTGTTTTCAGTGACTAATGGATCAGGTCAAGATTAAACAATTTCAATCATTCCCGCCAAAAAATCATGCTAAAGACTCGTGGAGCAAATTATTCCTTAATCCCCAAATTCCAACAAATAATTTCAACGGGAAAATAAATGTGTTTAGTTGATAAGACAATGCGGGAGGAGATATTGGTCATTAGATTTTAGACAATAGAGTTGAAGAAGACTAAGCAACACTTTCAAAATAACTTCCGCAAAACAGGCAGTTGTTCTAAGAAAGG
>CAZCXH010000202.1:0-7843 GCA_964502525.1 uncultured Chitinophagaceae bacterium | reverse complement strand
AGGGCGACCTTTTTTGTCAATTTGCTTATTCCGAACTCAGTTGATAATCACAGATTTTCGTCCGTGTAAATCATATTTATCAGCGTCATCTGCGTTCTATTCCTAATTTTAAACAGTCTCTTAAGGCTTGAAGCAGGCAAGTTTGCGCGCTATTCCTGACCTCATTAATAATTATTGGCACATGGCGTGCTTCCCGGCACATCAAAAGCTGTGGTAAATTTTTTCCGTAAAGGAAACCTTTAAATTGCGAGCGCTGTGATTTCCTTTTATTCAGCGGTTACGTTGGCAACAGTGATTTTGCTGTGCTGGTTACTCGGCAAATTCATCCGCCTGCTGAATCCGCTTGCAACGTCTGTTGAGTTGAAAATTGACGGACAGCAATTTCCCGCTGAATTTCTCTGGGCAACAGGCGAAGATGCTTACCAGCATGAGGGAAATAATTTCAACAACGACTGGCACGCATGGGAACAGCGGCAACCCACGCCTATCGCAAATGGAGAAGTCTGCGGCAGCAGCGTGGATTTTTATCACCGCTATGAGGAAGATTTTAAGCGGGCGCAGTCGGGTTTTCAAAACGCGCATCGCATCGGACTGGAGTGGAGCCGCTTGGAGCCGCGCGAAGGCGAATATGACGAAGCGGCATTTCTTCATTATGAAAAAATACTGCAGTCGCTTCAACAGAAAAATTTCACGGTCATCCTGAACATCTGGCATTTCACGCTGCCGCTATGGGCTGCAAAAAAAGGCGGCTGGGCTAATCCGCAATTGATGCAATCATGGGAACAGCTTGTTTCACGCGTCAGCCAGCGCTTTGGCAAATATGCCCACTACTGGAGCACGATGATTGACGCGCAGATATATGCCCTGCTCGGTTATGGCTCTGATGAAATTCCCCCGGCACGCAAAAACCTAAAGCTGGCTATACAGGTTTACCGCACACTGATCCAGGCGCACGCAAGAGCTTATCACATTATCAAGCGGCAGGCAGGGCATCCGCAACACCGCGAACCGCAGGTTGGGCAGATTTATTTCTTCCAGAAATTTGATGCGCAGGGAATTTTCATTGACTGCTGGATTGCAAGGAAAATTCACCGTCTGTTCAACCTCGATATGCTGCGCGCGTTGCATACCGGGTATCTGGATTTTGGAATTCCATTGGTGAATCGCGTCCGTGAGTTTGATCCGCAGGTGAAGGGTACGCTTGATTTCATCGGGGTGAATTATTACGCGAGAGAAATCGTGTCGCTTGACTTTTTTGCAAAGGGATTCATCAGCCGGAAGCCGCATCCTCGCGCACCAGTTTCAGACATGAATTGGGAAATCTATCCTGAAGGGCTGCATTATTTCTGCCGGCTGCTCACCGAAAAATTTCCCGATATCCCGCTGTTTATCACCGAATCGGGGATTGCCGATGCCAATGATTCAAAACGCCCCGCATTCATCCTGCAGCATCTCGCCTGGCTGCGCGAAGCATTGCGGGAAAATTGCCGCATCATCGGCTTCACGTATTGGAGCCTGACGGACAACTGGGAATGGAACCAGGGGTTTGGTCCCAAATTCGGGCTGTACCGCGTGAATTTGAAAACACTGGAAAGGGAGGAAACCGGCTCCGCCCGGCTTTTCCGCTTCATCTGCCGCAACAACCGGCTGCCCAATAAAGATGAACTGGCGGAGAATAAAAAGGTTTGGAATCTCCTTAAATGAAAATGAAACCCTGCTATACGTTCTGATCGAACTCTATGCTTTCTCATTGCAACTTATAAAAATTTAGCGGATCCGCATGGGGAGCCGGATACCAGCGCGGTAATCAGTGATCTCAAATGTGCATGCGTTATTGTCATTCAACCAAACCGTAAACTGCAAACGGCTCAATAGCGCAATTTATCCCGTTCAAAGTGTAGTAACTTCCTGTACCGCCCGCCTTCTACGTTCTGCCTTCAACGTGACGATTATGATGAAAACGGGATAGACAACCGTATTCAACCTTCTTGCCTCATTAATACCATTTAGAATTTGAAACAAGTCCAAAGAAAAAGACAAAATGCAAAAGGCAAGAAGCAAAATTGTTCTTTGCCTTTTTGAAAATGCGGCAACATTAATTAAAAAAGGTATAAAACCAATTTTTTCAGAACCAATTTACTACCATCTTCTATTGTGTGTTGTTAATAACTGAGAATTAAGCCTTTGCTAAAATTTCATTAATAAGGAGTTTTTGTCTATTTTTTGCGCATAATCCTAAAACGCAAAGCCATGAACCCTCTAAAATCGGCAGTAATCATAGCAACAGTTTTTCTCATTCAATCATTTTTGACCGTGCAGGCGCAGGAAAAGGAAATTGCAAAGGTGGATGCCTATATCGCAAAAGCAAAGCAGACAACGGATCCTGCAAAAAAGGCCGGTTTTTACAGCAAGGCGGCAGAGGTTATTATGACCGCGAGGCTTCCTAAATCTGAGAATGTCAAGATTGGCGATGCCTACCTCGAGGATGGAGATATTACTAATGCCGTGAAATATTTCATGAGGTGCGATAAGGAGGATAAGAACGAAGGATATGTGAAGGTAGGGCATAAGATGATCGAACAGGCTTTTGACGACCCTAAGACCGAAGGCAAAACCATCACCAAGGCTATCAGCTATTTCGAAAAAGGCGGGAAGAAGCCTGAGGGTTTCGAAGCTGCCGGGGATGCGTATTACAGCAAAGGGGAGGAATTTTATATGAAAGCAGCGGACTACTATGCCCAGGGGAAGGTGAGTGATAAAATTGACAAGGTGGCCAGCGAATTTGCGGCAGCGGGCAACAAGCCCCGTGCCGCAGAAGTGTATATGAAATTAAATACGGAAGAAGGCTTTCAAAAAGCAGGCGACCTGTATTATTCACTGGGGGATTATAATAATGCATTTACCGCTTATGACAAGGGCGGCATTGCTGATGGAATAAGAAAATATGCTGATAAACTGTATGGCGAAGGCGAAACTGCTGACGCTAATGCGCTTTATGGCAGGGCGGTGGAGCTCTACGCTGCAAAACAGAATACATCGGCAATCGGGGAGCTTGCTAAAATGGAAGAAGACAGGGGCGAGTTTGGAATTGCCGCAAGCTTTTATGAGAAGTCTGGCGAGGCGAACAAAGCCATCCGGGCAAAGGCTTACAACAACCTGGTGTCATTTGAGTTTGCAGAAGCTGAATTGAATTTCGGACAATTGGGGGATAATGAAATTATCAAGGCGATCAACGCTAATATGAAATACCTCACTCCGCTGAAAGAAGCCGCTTATTATTTCGATGAAGTTAAACAGAACGAGCCTCCCGTGACTTACACGGAGGATCCGGAAACGAAGAAAAAAACACCCAACAGCGCTGACGTTGAAGTTTTCAATGATTATTACAAAGGTTCGATTGATGCCATTGTTGGCAACTGCTACATCGTTTCAGCCAACGTTCCCAAACTTGCCCATGCCGGCATGAGGGATGCTTTCATGAAGAAGTTCAAGCAATACGGAGCGGTCAGAAAAGTGCTGGATGCGAACTTTGGAAAGAAACTTGACAAAACCACTGCCACCGCAAAGGATGTGGTGATGTAAATTCTCACTGCTCTGCTCTTGCAGAGGACGTTTATAAAAACGTAAACAGTGTGCAGAAGTGAGTTGCTCCCTCACACCACCTTCTCAATGCTCTTATAAGACGTCATGATCCCCTTGATGAGCGAGGAACTGAATCCCTGGTGTTCCATTTCGTTGATGCCTGCGATGGTGCAGCCTTGAGGAGTCGTTACCCGGTCAATTTCTTTTTCCGGATGTTCGCCCCGCACGAGCAATAAGGATGCCGCTCCTTTCACTGTTTGCGCTGCAATGAGTTGAGCGGTGGCTGCGTCAAAGCCGATTTCGATTCCGCCCTGCGATGCCGCGCGGATGTAGCGGAGCGAGTATGCGATACCGCAGGCGGCAAGCACAGTTGCCGCTGACATCAGTTCGTCTTCAATAAACACAGCCCTGCCAAGCTGCTCAAACATGGACAGCACCTGGTTTTTCTGCTGAGGTGTTCCGTTTTTGGTGGAAACGCACGTCATGGATTCCTGGATGGCAATGGCAGTGTTGGGCATTGCGCGGAACAACGGAATTTTTGTTCCAATCGCTTCGGTAATTTCTTTAATTGAAATTCCAGTAACCACTGAAATGATGATATGTTTTTCCGTCAATGATGATTTGATTTCCTTCAGCACGTCCATCAACTGCTTGGGCTTGATGGCGAGAATCACGATTTGAGCATCGGCAGCGGCTTTGGGATTGTCGGAATGTACGCCAACGCCCACTTCCCGCAGAGACTCCAGTAGCTTCACCTTTCTGCGGGTGATGATGAGATCGCGCGGACCTGCCATCCCCGATTTTAAAAATCCTTCCGCCAGCGACACTCCAAGGTTGCCGCCACCGATAATGGCTATTTTCTGCCTCTTCATAGTTCTGATGGTTATTTAGTTTAATTCAATTGTTACTCTTAAAGTGTATCAGGGCTTCAGCCCTGACATTGATGCGCTATTGTTTGATAATTTTTTGATAATACGATCTCTCTCCTGAAATGACCTGCAAAAGATACAAACCGTTGCTCATGTTTTCAGGGAAAGTTATTCGCAGCGGATTTCCGGCTGCGTTGCTTTCTGATAATTCTTTAAATAATATTCTCCCGGTATAATCCATTACAGCAGTTTCAATTGGGAATTCCATCCGGTTCAATTCAATGATTACGAATCCTTTAGCCGGATTGGGGTAAAGTGAAATTCCATTGCCGGACAATCCATTAAATACAGATGTGTGGCAACCGGAAATTGTATCGTTCAGGCAAACTCCGCTTTCGCAACTGTCTGTTGTGCAGATATCGCCATCGTCACAATTGACCGGGGTATTGGAGCAGGTTCCATTCAAGCAGGTGTCCCCGGTGCAATCGTTCGCGTCATCGCAGTTGATGGGCGTGAATACGCACTGACCGTTTGCGCAGGAGTCGAGGGTGCAAAGGTTGGCGTCATCGCACAGCAGTGTGTCGCATGGCGCGATGAGTTCGCATACGGTTATCAATTCTCCCGAAATGTAACGCTGTTTCGCGGGGATGCTGCCAGTGTTAATTGCATTTGGAATGCCAATGGAAGGCCATGAAGCATTGTTCCAAAAGATGGGTTGAGCAGTCAGGTAATAAGTAGAGTCGGGGAGGGGTGTCGTTCCTGCAGGCATGATTACGCCTTTCACATTGTTGCCGAATTCAAAATGCCCTGTGCCATATTGGGTATAATAATTTCCCTGAAGCACAGCGGTGCTTGTGATTTCATTGCCGGCAAAATTTTGGTCATTGGTATAGGGCGGGCTTCCGGGAAGGACGCCCATGCCGTAGAGTTCAGCCCTGTTGCGCAGGAACGTATTATGCGGGCCTGACTGCCCCCATGCCTGGTCAATGATGATGTTTTGCACGATGTTGCCTTCAAACAGGTTAGCGAATGCGTAATGGCCATGCAGCGAAATGTCTCCTGAAAAATCCGGAACCGGCTCGCTGCGGTGAGGTTCGATGGAATAATTATATCCAAAAACATTTCCATTGCTGCCTTCTTTCACCATCATGGCGTGGCGCAAGTAGCGGAAGAAATTATTTTCCACCAAACAGTCGCTTGCATGCTGCCGCAGGCAGACGCCATAGCCGCGCGTGCCTGAGCCGTCATAGCCGAATGAGTGGTGGATGTAACTCCCGGATATTTCAATGTTTTTGCTGTATTCAACCATTACATGCGCGCCCATGCTTTTGGCGCTCTCAACGCCACGCACCCAACAGTTTACAGCAAAGTTGAAATTGATGTTGTAAACGGAAGGTGAAGCGGAACTGTCAATGCGAATAATTCTCATGCACTCTATCCCAACATGCGTCACCGGATGGATTCTCCGGATTTGCGGGTTCAGCGTTGTGTCCAGGTCAGTTCGCAATGCAGGTTCAATCTGAATGGAGTTTCCCGATACGGAAATCACTTTAACGATTTGCCCGACACATTTCTCCGCATCACCGGCAGGAACAGTGTACCAGGCTCCATTATCCAGCCTTATTTCCGCGTAAAAGTTCGGAGCAAATGAAGAAGCGTCAATAACGGTGAGGGTGGTTGACCCCCTGGCGAATCCGGCAATAATCTTTACGAATGGATCAAGCGCTTCATTCTGATTTTTTGAAACATCAATGCAATCATTCGGTGCACCATTCAGATTAAAAACAATTAAGGTTGAATCTGAGCCATCGCCCTTCAGCACTATGCTGTCAGGCAATGCGATGGTTGAATTAACAAGATAGTTTCCTGCTGGAAAATAAATAACGCCATACCTTCCATTCAGCGAATCAACCGCAGCCTGGATATATGAATCAACGGCCGAAGAACCGTCATTGGCAGCGCCCAGATGAACGATGTTAATGGTGTTGGAATAATCAGGGCGGATTCCCCGGAAACCTGCGCCAGTCCAGTCATAGAATCTTCCTGACGGAATAACCTGGGCGGATAACTGCAGATTGACGCAGCAGGCAAAACAAATGACGTGGCGAAAACAAAGGAGACGCATTTTCAATGAATTAAAAATAAATTTACGAATGGTCGGGATATAAGTTTCTATTTTTATTGTTGGTTAATTTCCATCATGCGCTATTCCCGGTTAATTTTCCTGGCTTTTTTCGGCTTGCTGACGGGCATTAGTGTTGCCATTTTTCGCATTACGCATTGGACAGGCGGGAATGCAATCATCAAAAACGGGCCGTGGCGCGGGCATGATTTATCGGAAGTCGGAAAAGATAATTTGCTGACTGCAAGAATCGCGGTTGCCGCGCTATTTGCGTTGCGGCCTGATGAATCGCTTTACCTGATTGCAAGAGAGGACGATGAGGGCATGCCGCTTTCATCCAACGATGACTATATCATCACAGGAATTCCACTGGCTTCGCGTTACTGGAGCATCACCATTTACGGGGAGGATTATTTTTTGATTCCGAATGAAGAGGGCCGATTCAACTTTAATATGTCGAATCTTAAGTATGAAAGCGACAGCAGCTTTGCGATACAGGTTTCATCCGGCCGAAAGCCCGGCAATTGGCTTCCATCGGGCCTCGAGGGAAAATTTTACCTGGCGCTGCGGCTTTATCATCCGGAGAAGGAATTGCGTGAAAACATCGGAACGGTTCAGCTTCCTTCAATTAAAAAGATAAGGTAATGCGAAAAACAGCAACCGGCTTGTTGATTTTTCTGTTGACAGCGCTGCCGGCTTATCATTTGGCGGTCTTTCTTACCCCGTATGCCGTTTTGCTGAAGGTGAAGCTGAGTTCACGGTCGGATTTTAATAAACCTGTTTATGCAGACATCATCACCGGCAAAGACAGGTACGTTGTGCTGCCCAACCCCGACTTTATTTATGTGGCGGCCGGCTATGACATCCGCAAATCTCCGGTCAGGATTACAGGCGTGATGCCTGAAGGCACTTATTGCTCGGTTGCGTTGTATGCTTCTAACACGCTGAATTATTTTATTCAAAACGACAGGCAGTTGCCCGGCAAAAAGGTTGATCTTTTTTTGGTGAAGGAGGGCGATGAAATGAAATATGACGAAAAGGGCGCGCAGGTTGTTTTTTCACCCTCGTCTATGGGAACCATGCTCGTGCGCATCCTCATCAATGACACAAGCAGGATTGATTATTTGAAGGAGGTTCAGAAAACATTCCGAATGGAAGTTGTGCAGTAAACGGCAAGCCCATCATGTTTTTGAAAGCGGACAGGTCTTTTTTATATCTTAGAAGCTGTTTAAATTCACAAAATATCATAATCTGAATAAGAAATGGAATG
>CAZCXH010000201.1:0-7937 GCA_964502525.1 uncultured Chitinophagaceae bacterium | reverse complement strand
CAGATAATCCACAAGCCAAGGCTACCTCCGTTTCTTCCACGATTTCGGATGCCGTGCCAGGTGTACTATAGCTGTAATTGTTATCATATCATCTTTCACAATAAAGAAAACTCCAAAAGGGAATTTCCGCGATAGCGCCCTGCGGATTTCTTTGAAAATTTTCTGAAAAGCAAATGGATTTTGCTGAATTCTGATTAAGCATTCTTCAATGGCAAGCAGAAAGTCATTACCTAAGCCAGCGCGTTGCGATTCATACCAGTCAAATGCTTCTTCGGTGTCACCATCAACCTCAGGCAGGAAATCAAGCGAATAGTTACTTTCTCCGCTTGGATTTGATTCTTTTTTTGATGGCATCCCATGTAGTTCTTTTCTTTGCCTGATTGTAGGATTTCAACCTTTGCTCCAACAGATTCTTATGTTCAGCGGTGAGCTTAACATTGGCATTCTCATCGGCAATGCTATCCCAAATCTCCTCTACCATCGAAATTCTTTCAGGAACAGTAAGGTGTTTGTATTCTTCTTCCATAATCAGATTACTCATCCAAACATAGCAGAATTATTGCTAACTCTCAAGCCCTTTACCCCCCCCCTCCGCTGCCGTAAGAATGGGGCGTTGCCGCTAAGCGGTGAGCCTTCGTGTAGCTTATCATTCAGACAAGTTTGCACCTTCATGCGTGGGCTTCACATAACAACCTGTGTCCCACTCGCCCCCCCGCTGCCGCAAGAATGAGGCGCTGGCACTGAGCGGTGAGCCTTCTTATGGCTTGTCATTCAGGCAAGTTTGCAACTTCATGCGCGGGCTTCACGTCACAGCCCGCGTTTGCGTCCCACCAGTCCTTCAAGTCCTTCGCAGTCCCTAAAAAAATCCCCTGCAATGCCCGTAAAACAACCCGAAGGCTTCATCCTCCGCCTGAGGCGGACGGCTACCGCAACCTGCTCACCTACCAAAAGCCGAGATTATCTATGAGGGCACCGTGTGGTTCTGCTTCTTCATCGTGTCTCACTCGTAGCGTTGCTCGTCAGAAGTTCAGTCGTATCTATGAGCTAAGGAAAGTGCAAAAAAATAAACTATGTTTGTAAAAAAAACAACAACGTGTTTACAATTGATAAAGTCTTGGATGAAATCATGCAATTGGATTTTTCTTCGCGTGAGATGCTGATTGATATTGTGCGCAAGCGGCAGGTGGAAGAAAGAAGGAAAGAAATTGCCCGAAACGCTCGCAAAGCCAAAGCTGAATTCAAGCGGGGAAAGTTAAAACCCGCCTCTTCTGCCAATATTATCAAGCGTCTTAACGCTCGTTGATTTGCATCCTGTATGCCACAGCGTCAACTCGTTTCCACAAAAGCATTTGAAAAAGCTTACAAGAAGTTTACGGGCAAGCATCCTCAATTGAAGTCATCCATACACATTGCCTTGGAGCGATTGGAGCAGGATGCTTTTTCACCACAATTAAAAACACACAAGCTGAGCGGTAATCTTTACGGTTTGCTTGCCTGCTCGTGCGGCTATGATTGCCGAATCATATTCTCAATCGAAAAAGAGAAAAACAAAGAAACAATTCTGCTTATTGATATTGGCACCCATGAGGAGGTGTATTAATCAGCAGGCATTTTGAAGAATGTGGCCTGATAGGGGGAAGTCTAAAGACTTCTTCCAATCCAAACCCACGAGTGTGCTCACGCCATTGCCAACGCAGAACACTCGCGGGAACGCAGAGAATTCTGATGGATTTATTCGAAGATTACCTATCGTAAAAATGAAGTAAATTAAAACTTCATGGAACCAGAATCAATCCTCTGATCCGTGTGGTGTTCCAACTCCGTTAAAACAGTGTAGATGTCTTCATTTTCATCGTGTTATCGTCAGGATGGCGGTCAATCAGTTTATTATAAGGGTCAATTCCGGCTTCATCCGGCAAGTCATCTACCACAATTTCAAATTCCAGTTTCGGCTTGTCAATCTTCCGTTTGGCAAAATATAGTTCCGTTTGAATGGGCTTTCCATTTGCTGTTTTATTCTTGCCGAGTACTGCAATATCAATCCAATCGTTAACAGGAATTTCATTTTCGTTGCCGAGGCTGTCTGCTACGAATTTTTTGGTTTCCACCGTAAACTTCACCTTGTATTTTCCGTCAGGAGTTTTTTCATATCCGGCATCCGTCACTTTGTTCTCAAACAGCGTGATGGTTTCAAACATATCATGGATGATATATTTCAGCGAATCGGGAGTCGCTTCACGCAGGTAGCTCACTAACTCCAGTGAAGTGGTATAGGGCGGTTCCTGGTAGGCGGTTTTTTCGATATATCTTCTCAGCGCAGCATTTAGCGTATCTTCCCCGATATAATCCTTGAGTGCGTACATCACCACGCCTCCTTTATAATAATGAATATACCGCTGGTTTTCCATCGTAATCAGCGACATCTCTTTTTTCCGCTCCGAAGCGCGGCCATGCAAGTACTGATCCATCTCATAACTCAAAAACTTTTTCATCCGCTCCTTACCGTATTCGTGCTCCATCACCATCAGGGCAGAATACTCCGCCAGGGTCTCCATCATGATCATGCAGCCCTGAACGCTTGCTCCTATCACCTGGTGACCCCACCATTGGTGCGCTATTTCGTGAGCAGTAATAAAAAATGGGTAATCAATGTCTTCTGGATCGGCAGTATCAACTTCAGCAATGAAACCCACTCCCTCTGAGTAGGGAATGGTATTGGGGAACGACTGTGCAAACCATCGGTATCGGGGAAATTCAATGATGCGTACCTGCCTGTGCTGATACGGAGAAAAATTCACTGTATAATAATTAAGCGATTTTTTTATTGCGTCAATCATCCGGTCAATATTATACTCATGACCTCTGTGGTAATAGATCTCCAGGTTAACAGCTTGCCCGGTATCAGCCGGATCATTCCATGTATCGCGTTTCACTTCATATTTCCCCGACAGGAAAGAATAGAAGTTCAGGATTTTGGTGTCACCCATGCTATACTTAAAATAGCGCCTGTTTCCCTCCGTCCATTCTCTTTGCAGGTAACCGGGTGAAATGGCAATTTGGTCAGGAGATGTGCTTACAGTAGCTTCAAAGGTGATCCAGTCCGCATCCTGTGAAATCACATTATTCCCATATTCTGAAGTGTCATTCACCGATGACATGCGCTCTTTCGGAGCCAACTTATGCCGCTTCCGGACATCGTCATCCTGTAATTCAACTTGCGCGTTGTAGCCGAAGCTTGGAAGGAAATCCATACTGTTGAAGAAAGTGCCGTTGTGTTCCACCAGCGACTTTACCCCGCTGTTGGTGAAGCCCTTGGTGATATATGCCAAATCCATCGTGAACGTGGTGGAATCTCCGGGCATCATCGGTTGGTCAAAACGGAAAATGTAAAATCCATTATCCTTATCGTCTGTAACAAGCTTTGCGGGAATTCCAAATTCCAGTCGGTTGATTGCAGCCTCCTGCGGAAGGTTCACCGCCAGCGAATCAATTTGAACTGCCGTCTTGTTCTTTATCCTGTATGTTCCTTTCACAAACAAATCCTGCTCATCCGGGAATATGTCCACGTTCAATTTCACATCCGTGATTTTGGGAAGGGGAAGCCCCTCATATTTTTTATATTTCCGTTCGAACGCTGCAGTTTCCGCCTCAAGGGTATTTTGCTTTTTGAATTGGTTCAGCACGTTGGTATTGTAGTAAATGAAACTTCCGCATCCAATAAAGACGATAAAGGCTACAAGGGTAACGAGTTTTGCGGGGCTGTTGAATTTTTGCCCTGCACTATTCAATCGTAATTTAAAACCTGTTTCAGTTCCACGTATCCAAAGGAGACCGGATACCACTGCCAGCAGAACAGCAAATACCAGCCAATAGAATTTTACAGTGAAATAGGGAAAAACAAAGCTGCCGTATCCATTCATGTCAGAATAAATTATTTTGGTGGAAGAGGCGAATCTGAGTAAAACGTGCTCCATGCCAATCCTGACTGCGAAAATTTGAAAGATGAAATAAAGCACCATCACAAAATGCCCGACAAACTTGTTGTTGACAACAGTTTGCACCGCCATCGCAAGAATGCAAATAAGCATCCAGGAAACCAGACTTATTCCAAATAACCCTTTCAGGTACAAACCGACCTCATAATGATAATACCCTTTGAAGGTTTGGATGATAATCCCGCACAGCATCACAATAAGGAACACTACCACCTGCACCATCATCAATGCAAAGAGCTTAGAGATGAACTGCAAGCCATCCGGAACCGGCATGGCGTCAACAATCTGATTTATTTTCAGCGAACGCTCCTTCCAAACCAATTCACCTGAATAGAAAATAATAATGATAAGCATGAAGAAGAAAAAAGTACCTCCAAGAAGCTCTATGACCTGATAAGTAACCGGATAGGTGGGCGTGTCATACACTTTTCCTGCCTGCAAGCCCATTACGAAAAGCATGACCATTCCGGCAAACAAAATGGCGATGAAGTAAATGCTTTTGACGATGCCGAAAAACTCTTGACCGGTAGCATTTAACAACTGATGCAGATAAAAGCGCGGAGTAAAGGTCTGCCTCACTTTCGGCATCGCGAGTTTAACATGAGGCGTAAATGCTTCTTCGTTTTCCTGCTCCTCTTTAAATGCCACTCCCGGCTTTGAGTTTTTTTTGTCGGAAGCAAAATGAGAAAATTTGAACCTGCGGAATGCAACGCCCAAAATAAGCAGCCCGGCAAGCAGCCAGACGACACGATTTAAAAGCAATGTTCCCGTAAGCGGAACGAGCAGCTTGTTTTGCTCATCGGGAGTCCAGTATTTTGTAACAGTTTCAAGTACTGCACCGCCCAGAGGGTCGAGCAAACCTGAAAGCGTTTGATTGTCGAGGTCGCTGAGAAAAGAACCTGCAATTCCATATAATACCAGGAAAACCACAGAACCGAGGTAGGTGGTAAGAATATTTCTGGTGAGGGTGGCAGCGGTGAAAAAAATAGCACCTGTAAAAAGCATATTGGGGATTACGAACAGCAAGTAAGGCTGGACATAAGCCATCAGTCGGAACGGCCCCATCTTTTCCGCATCGAGCCACGGCATGCCCGCACCGGCTAAAGTTCCAATTCCGATGGAACTTATCACCAAAAGACAAATAACCAGCGAGCCGAAGAACCGTCCGCCAAGGTACCCGAATTTGGAAATCGGCTTGGTGTAAAACAGGGCATGCGTGTTGTGGTCAAAATCCCTGTAAACCGGATTCCCCATAATCGCGGAAACCACAAGAATTCCAAAGAGGCTCAATGAAGAGATCAAAACGGCAAGATTATACGGGGAATTGGCATATACTTTTCCCCCGCTGCCGAATCCAATATCTATCTTCTCAAAAGCGCCCCCCATCGCGTTGATGGCGAAGAATGAAATCGCAAAAAACACGAGGAAATAAATCCAGGTGGCAGGACGCCCGATGCGGTATCTGAGTTCAAAAAGAAAAATTTCCAAAAACATATATTGGTGGTTTTGAGAGGTTAAACCGGTACCGTTTCTTTTTGCTTGCCGATGTGGGCAAAGTAAACATCTTCAAGACCGGGTTGTTCATGTTCGAATGTCCCGTCAGGCTGAGAATCACTGTACACATGGATGATACTTTTGCCCGCAAACAGGCGCGATGAGATGACCGCATGGATTGTTTTGTAAGCGGGCAGCTCCGATTTCTGGATCATCTTCTTCCAGATTTTACCGTTCAGCGACCGGATGAGTTTCAGCGGCTCGTCTGCCACGAGCACTTCGCCTTTGCTGATGATGGCTGTGTTCGAGCAAAGGTCGCTCACGTCTTCCACGATATGCGTGGAAAGGATCACGATGATATGCTCCCCGATTTCATTGAGCAGGTTGTGAAACCGGTTCCGTTCCGCAGGGTCTAATCCTGCAGTCGGCTCGTCAACGATGATGAGCTTCGGATTTCCCAGCAATGCCTGCGCAATCCCGAATCGCTGCTTCATGCCACCTGAAAATGTCCCGAGATTCTTCTTGCGGACATCCCACAGGTTAGTTTGCCGTAGTAACGCTTCCACCGATTCCTTTCTTTCCTTTTTATTCGCAATGCCTTTCAACATAGCGAAATGGTTGAGCAATGATTCGGCAGAAACTTTCGGATACACGCCAAATTCCTGCGGCAAATAGCCGAGAATTTTGCGTACCTCCTGTTTTTGCTTCAGCACATCCAAGCCGTCAAGTGTGATGGAGCCGCTATCCGCTTCCTGCAGGGTGGCGATAGTTCGCATCAGCGTGGACTTGCCGGCACCGTTGGGTCCGAGCAATCCGAACATTCCCGTTGGGATTGTGAGAGAGACATTCTTCAGCGCTTGCACGCCATTGGGATAGGTCTTCGATAAGTTTTGAATTTTAAGTTCCATGGAGGATGATTTGTTTACTAAGAGAAATAACTCATCGTGAGTTCAAGAATATAACGCAACGCGCAACGCTAAAGTAAAACTTAGCTGCGAAAATGCGAAATCGACACAGGCTTTCTCCCTGAGTTCTAATTTTAAAATCTCAGATATGAAGCCATCTAAGGTGACCCAATATGGCTCCTGCAACTCTCCGGATACTATTTTACGGTAATAGCTATCAACGAGATTATTTATTTTTTTCTTAACATTTCTAATGCTATGGAACGGTTATGATAGGCATCTTCATAATCAGGATTTATCTCAATAGCTTTATCAAAGTCCTTGATGGCTCCGCAATAATCGCCCCCCGCTGCCGCAAGAATGAGGCGCTGGCACTGAGCGGTGAGCCTTCTTGTGGCTTGTCATTCAGGCAAGTTTGCAACTTCATGCGCGGGCTTCACGTCACAGCCCGCGTTTGCGTCCCACCAGTCCTTCAAGTCCTTCGCAGTCCCTAAAAAAATCCCCTGCAATGCCCGTAAAACAACCCGAAGGCTTCATCCTCCGCCTGAGGCGGACGGCTACCGCAACCTGCTCACCTACCAAAAAGCGTTTTGAATACTTTTGCCCGTATGAAATGTTCTATCATCAAATATTCCAACCATGCCATCGAATTCATGGGCAGTCGCGGAATTAAGGAACAAGAAGTAGAACAGGTAATTAAGAATGGAGACACCATCACTGAATATCCCGATGACAAGCCATTTCCAAGCAAGCTGATATTCGCAATGGTAAAGGATCGTCCGGTACACATCGTTCTCGCTTATAATTCGGCAACAAGCACTTGCATCATTGTTACGGCTTATGAACCGGATTTGAGTAAATTTGAATCTGATTAAAAAACGCGAAAAAGGAAACCATGACTTGTGTTATCTGCAAAACAGGAACTTACAAATCAGGAAAAGTAACGGTGAAACTGGAACGCAAGGGCGCCATCGTATTGATTAAGGAGGTTCCGGCTGACGTGTGCGATACTTGCGGTAACTATTTATTAGAGCAGAACATTACCCGCAAAGTTTTGGAAATCGCCAACGAGCGCTTCGACAGCGGCTCCGAATTAGATATTATCCGGCTTGCGGCAGCTTAAAGAGTTGTCTTTTAATGCAAATTCACGCTGCCGCAAGAATGAGGCGTTGGCACTGAGCAATGCCTTCTTGTGGCTTGTCATTTCAGGCATCCCGAATACTCCTCACCTCACCGCCATGGAAAAAGACAGCGGCATCCGCCTGCGCGACCTCCACGTTGACGGGGACGCCACGCGCAACAACTTCCTCATGCAGTTCCAGAGCGACCTGCTCGCGGTGCCCGTGGTGCGCCCCGTAGTCACCGAAACCACCGCCCTCGGAGCCGCCTACCTCGCAGGCTTAGCCGTTGGATTCTGGCGCGACCTCAAAGACGTCAGCGCCAACTGGAAAGCCGAACAAACCTTCAAGCCCTCCATGAAAAAACCCACCCGCGAAAAACTCTACGAAGGCTGGAAAAAAGCCGTGAAAGCAGCGAGAGGGTT
>CAZCXH010000200.1:0-7976 GCA_964502525.1 uncultured Chitinophagaceae bacterium | reverse complement strand
CAACATTGCTTGCCGCAAAATACTTGCCGTGCATGGCAATATAAACTCCATGGGGTAATGACTGGGAGAAGGCTATTGCGCTTCCGAGATTAAAAAAGCCGTCAGAGCTTCCAAATTTGTAAGGTATCATTGCTCCCGTCAGCACAATCGTCTTGTCTATTTTCGCTTTTTCAATGGCTTTCGCAGTTTGCGCCATCGTGTCGGTGCCGTGAGTTATGATGATGCGGTCTTCCTCGCAGCGTCTGCATTGCCTGATAATCACATCGCGGTCTTCATCCGTCATTTCGAGGCTGTCAATCATCATGAGTGTTCTGACGCGAATATCAAGCGAGCATCTGCCGAGCTTGAACATTTCGGGGAGATGGGTGTCTTTAAAGTAAAGTTTCCCGTTTATTTCATCATACTCCTTGTCGAATGTTCCCCCGGTAACAAAAACCATTATTGCCATAATCAACTAACTAATGACGATTTAAAATGAAGTATTGAAATTACTAAACAACTCTTTTATGAAACCTTTGCACTTTTTGGTACGGATAAACATCAATGATCTCACCCCTCTCCTGCTTGCGCTGCATGTTGATCCAAAACTCAGGGGTGAAAAGATCTCCGTGCGCGTCAAAAAAGATGTTGCGCAGCTTTCCTTCGGCAAAAATAAACCGCTTCAGCTCTTCGGGGAAAATATCATTCTCGCCAACGGAATACCACGGCTCTCCCGCCATCGAATCATCTTCATCTCGCTCTTCAGGCAGCTTTCGGAAGTTGCAATCGGTGACGAAACATAATTCATCATAATCGTAAAACACCACCCTGCCGTGGCGCGTCACCCCGAAGTTTTTGATGAGCAGGTCTCCCGGGAAAATATTTGCGGCTGCCAGTTCCTTGATGGCGTTGCCATAGTCAATGATGGCATCGAGGGCTTCCTCTTCGCCCGCATGCTGCAGGAAGATATTCAGCGGCTCCATCTTACGCTCGATATAACAGTGCTTTATAACTACCTTGTCACCGTTAAGTTCCACGCTTTGGGAAGATTTAGCAAGCAGGGTTTCCAGCAGGTCAGACTCGAAACGGTGCTTGTCGTAAATCAGGTATTCAAACTCCTGGGCGTCAGCCAGCCGCCCCACGCGGTCGTGCAGGAATACAATCCTGTATTTATCCATGACGCTCTGCCGCGTAGTGCTTTTGGGTGGGTCAAACCTGTCCTTGATCACCTTAAAAACAATATTCATTGTTGGCAGTGCAAAAACTTCCATCACCATTCCTCTCACACCGGGAGCAAAGGAGAACTTATCCTCCGATTGAGCGAGGTGCTTGTTGATCTCGCGGAACAGAACTGTTTTTCCGTGCTTATCGCAGCCGATGGAATTGTACAGCTCAGAGCGTCTTTTCAGAGGCATGATGCTTTTCAGGAATACCATCAGCGCTGATGTGTTCTCAATGTCAACCAAAAAATATGAGCGGGTAAAGCTGAATACAACGCTCATCTCATTGGGATTAAGGAGCACAGCATCAATGATGATGCCCGTATCAAAAGGGTTGAGCAGCGCCAGGGCAAAGGGGACGATATGCCTTCCCTTAATTATCCTGCCAATGATGTATGCGCCCTTATTGCGAAAAAACACCGACCTGACAACCTCAACGCGCTCAAAAACAATTGAATCGAATTCTTCCGATAATTTCTCTTTGATCTTGTTGCTGACGAGGTGTATGTAGAAGTCAGGATTGTCGAACTTGATGAAAAAATGATAATCGTCAAAAATTTTTTTTACAACCGAATAGGTTGATTCCTTCGCTTCGTAGATATTGCAAATTGAATGAACCTCATCTTCCGAAACGATTTCTTCCGCAGAACGCGTGAACTCCATATCGTCATCCAGGCCTTGCGCAGTGAAAATTTTTCTTGTAAGCGAATTATAAAATGACTCTGCAAGCTCGGAGTCGAGCCTTTTTTTAACCAGCTCGTAGTAAACCGGCTTCAAACGCTTCCATACATCAGGGCTATTCATATCATCATTCAACTCGGCCTTCAAAACTCCGAGAGTCTCTTTCACTACCTTTTTATACAGTTCGAGTCTTTCGCGGGAGTCATACTGGATGCCGTGCCAGCTCCTTCTCTCAAACCTCGACTTCGCGCGTCTTGTAATTTCCATGAATTTGGATCGGTATAGCTCAAATCCTCCACGGATCAGGCTGGCGCACTTCTCAATTTTGTCTGCCGGCATCACAGTTTTGCTTGCGCTGTAAAGTTGAGAAAACATTTTGTCGTGCCGGTGTGATGGTGGAAGGCGCCTGATATATTCACTGAAAATTGTTTTAAATTGCCGCGATGGATTCCGACAGAAAACGGCACTGGGATAATATCTATGAAAACCGCGCTCCTGACGAGTTAAGCTGGTATCAGGACACTCCCGGAACGTCCCTCGACTTTGTGAAAAACGTGAAGCTTCCGAAATCCGCAAGCATCATTGACATCGGTGGAGGGGAAAGTTTCCTTGTGGATTACCTGCTTGAACAAGGCTACAAAAACATCACCGTGCTCGATATCTCGGATGCGGCTATCCGTCATGCCCGTCAGCGTGTTGGAGAGAATGCAAGGCATGTTAACTGGATAGTTACTGACATTGTGAATTTCAAGCCGGAACAGAAATTTGACTTCTGGCACGACAGGGCAACCTTCCATTTCCTGACCATGGAAGACGATATCGGGCGCTACAAAGAACTTGTTGGCAAATACATCAAACCCAAAGGGCACATGGTGATAGGCACTTTCTCAGACATCGGCCCGCAGCGATGCAGCGGGCTGGAGATCCATCAATATTCGGAAGCGCTGATGGAAATTCAATTTCAGGATAATTTTGAAAAGATTGAATGTGTTAATGTTGATCACATCACTCCCTACAACACAGTTCAGAATTTTCTTTTCTGCCTGTTCAGGCGCGCTTGACTTGCAATAGAAAAAAATCACTTCTCCGGACGCAGTGGGCGAGTAATGTTAAACTCAGAGCCACATAGTTAAGATCATGAACCCGTTTATTATTCCAAGTAATTGAATGCCAGCAAATTACATGGTTAATGGTGGGTGATACAGGACTTGAACCTGTGACCCCTAGCTTGTCGAGCTAGTGCTCTGAACCAACTGAGCTAATCACCCAAAAAGTTGCCCAAAGATACGGAATCAAAAATCCACAAATGAAAAAAGCGCCCGTTTATCGAGCGCTTTTTTCCTGCCTTCGGACATTCGCACATAAAATCCATCCCCTCTGTCTGCCACTTGCAAGTTCGCATCGCCTCATCCGGCAGACTCATTAAGTCCGGAAGCCAATTCACCTGAAATATTGTGTCGCCTTAATCAGTGGAGAGGATATTGCCCACCTCAACGGCTGGAATGAATGTTTCCGAGTCGTCACCGTTAATGATTTTCAAGCGGTAAAACACGGAACTGCCTTTAACCGCTTCATCATCCATATATCTGAATGGAAGCGGCAAGTCATTCAATTTATCTTTAGCGACCGTAGCTACAAGTTCATAATTGATACCATCAACGCTGCGTTCAACCTGAAATTTTTTGTAATCTTTGCTTTGGCTGTTGCGCAGGGTGAGCACGATGTTGTTCTTCCTGATATCAGCGCTCAGGTAAACATTGCTGAAGATGCGCTGCCCGCAGAAGCTTAGGCGCGTTGAGTCAATGGTGCCGCCATCTACGTTCATAAAATTGTTAGAGCAGACGTCAATATTCCCCTTCAACATGCCTGTTTGCGAGTTCACGAATTTTTTATTGGCTATCATGCTGCCGCCATTCCCGGTGATAAGGCCTATGTTGTCCACTATGTTGCCGACCACCATGCTTTCCTGGTTGACCATCTCGCCCGAATTGATAACGTCCTGAGCAATTTCAATGATATGCTTGTTATAAATCATTCCTTTATTGTTAACCGCATCAATCATCGTTATTCCAAAGTTGAGAAATTTGCCTTCGGGCAAAACAACAAGATCCTTATTACCCATCAGCGAACCTGTCATGCGCACCATGAGCGTGCCCTTCACTACGATGTCGCTGGAGAGTTTCACATCGTTGGCGACATAAACCGTATCTGTTTCATTGATAATGTTTCCCGGATATGATGGAACCCAGATGTTCTGGTCGTTGTATTGCCCGTCAAGGGTGGCGGTGAAAACTTTTGCCTTTGATGAGAAGCTGAACGCGATAAGAGAAGCGATGATGAGCGCTATGGCATTGATGCGGGTGAATCTGCTGTTTCCAATTTCATTTTTTCGTCCAACGAGAATTGTATTGACCTGCATATTGGTTTAGCTCCTTTTCAATGACAATACGTTTACGTTTCAATGCGGGCAAAGGTTACGGGAAGGCTATGGCTTTTGCTAACTGGTTGAGCATCAATATTATTTTATGCCGGACTGCATTGCTCTTAAGATGGATGATTGGAATTTTGGATTCCCCGGCATGAACAAGCCCATTGCTACAGTAAGAAGCGCTCTTTCCTCGTAAACCGCTCCGCGACTGATTCCACCGAAGGGATGAGTTTCACCAGTTTTATTTCAGGATTGGTGAAATATGAGTATAAATGTGAATATGAAAATTGCCTTAACCGGAAAAAATTCTTAGCTTAGAATAAATTACTTCAGTCATGAACCTGACACCTCTTCGATACACCTTCGTTTTAAGCGCGCTGGTGTTCGGCTTTATTTCATTGCTTGGGCACGGCATCTGGACATTTGCCCTGCCCATCTATGCTTTTGTTTTTGTTCCGCTGATGGAACAAATCATTCCGGCAACAGGACGCAACCTCACCTTAGCGGAAGAGGAACACGAGTCGAAAAATCCCCTATATGACTATGTGCTTTACGTGATGGTGCCTATTCTATATGTTTTCCTTATCCTGGGAATATTCTCTCTGATGGAAGAAGGGCTGACCGCATTGGAACTCTCCGGCAGGATTTTCTCAATCGGACTTGCCATGGTAGCTGCAGGAATCAACATCGGGCATGAGTTGGGGCACCGCTCTACATGGTATGAGCAACTCATGTCAAAGATGTTATATCTTCCATCGCTACAGATTCATTTTTTCATCGAGCATAACCGGGGACATCACAAACGGGTAAGCACCGAAGAAGACCCGGCTTCGGCACGCTATGGCGAATTGCTTTACACCTTTTGGTTTCGCTCTTGGATTGGCGGTTACATCTCCGCCTGGAAGCTGGAAAATGAGCGGCTCAGCAAAAAAGGGCTGCCTGTGATTTCCATCCACAATGAGATGATATGGTATGAAATCGTACAAATACTTTATCTGCTTGCCATCGGATTTGCTGCAGGATGGATGATTGCGCTCCATTTCGTCATTGCTGGCGTCATCGCCAAGTTGTTGCTTGAAACCATCAATTACATCGAGCATTACGGGCTGGCGAGAAGGAAAACTGCTGACGGCTATGCACGCGTGATGCCCGTTCATTCATGGAACTCCAACCATTGGATGGGCAGGGTGCTTCTGTTCGAACTGACGAGGCATTCCGACCATCATTATAAGGCTTCGCGCAAATATCAAATACTGAAACATTATGAAGATGTTCCCCAGATGCCCGGTGGATACCCTGCCATGATTTTGCTTTCATTCATACCACCGCTTTGGTTTTACGTGATGCACCGCCAGATTAAAAAATTCCGTGATGAAAATAAAGCCGGCATGGCGCTGGCCTAAAAACAGCGATGCCATCGTTTCAGATGATAGCATCGCGTGTTTTCTGCAATTTCTACAATATTAATCATCGGTAAACGGGCTTCCAAACTGTCCGAATAGTGCCCGCTGGTAATTATTCGTTCGTGCAGGGGGACCATCCCGATCATGGTTCATTTTTCACTTGCTACGGGACGATTATGATAGTTGCCAATCACGTATTCACCGAATCATCGAATTAAACATAATCCACATCCACTGAATACCGTTCCGGATGTCTGGGCGAAATGTTCTTGTAGAACGCCATTATCTCTCGCATATCTTTTTCCATGTTTCCATTCGGATATATCACTTTTCCCACGCCAGCGACTTTATTCTTGTAATCAAGATAGCCCAATGCTATCGGCACCTTCGCTCCCACTGCTACGTGGTAGAATCCTGTTTTCCATCTGGTGCGCAGTTTTCGCGTTCCTTCCGGGGTCACCATCACCACTAGTTCTTTCCTGTTATTGAACAGGTCAATCATCGCATCGGTCATGCTGAGGCGATCTTCACCGGGTTTACGCGGGCTGCGGTCAATGCCGATTGCTCCGAGCGGATTCATGAAGATGCCGTAAGGAAATTTCGTCCACTCCTTTTTCAGCGTGTAGCGGATGGGGATGTTCATCAGCGCGAACGCAGCGCGGGCAAATATAAAATCCCAGTTGCTCGTGTGCGGGGCAGCAATCATCACGCAGCGCGTAAAATCAGCCTTCAGATGGTCATCCAATTTCCAGCCGAACAGGAAGAATATCAACCGCGACAGCAGCTTTAGCATGAAGATTGATTAAGGCGGCAAAACTATGTGATTGCGTTGGATTAAGGAAAGTACCCCCCGTCATTCCGATCTAAGCGAAGAATCTCCGCATCATCAAATTATCGAATTATCGAATCAGCACATCAACTAATATTTCCTCACCCCATCATACGCCCCCGGTCTTCCGAACAAAGCCTTGTAGCGATCGCCCCAGGTTTTAGCGTGAAACAAATCGCGGAAAATATCAACGTATTCATGGAACACCAGATACACCGGGTTGTAGGAACTCAGCGGCTGCTTCACGCCATAGACCGGCTTTTCCGAAGGCTCCACGAAGGTGCCGAACATCCGGTCCCAGATGATGAACATGGAGCCGTAGTTTTTATCAATATATATGTCGTTCTTGCCGTGATGCACGTGATGGTTGTGAGGCGTCACCATCACATATTCAAACCATCGCGGCAGGGGGCGTATCAACTCGGTATGCTGCCAGAACTGGTAGAGGATGCCGATCTGGTGAACGATAAAAAACATGATGGGGTCAAAGCCAAGCACCACCACCGGCAGGAAGAATATCAGTTTCACCTGGTCCACCCAGCACAGGCGGAACGATACCGTCAGGTTATACTTCTCAGAAGAGTGATGGGTGATGTGCGAGGCCCACCAGAATCGCTGCTCGTGCGCGATGCGGTGAGCCCAGTAGCGCGCAAAGTCATACACCACCGCGCACAGGATGAACGACCACCACGTCACCGGCATCATCCAGCCGGGTGGCGTCAGGTGATAATACACCCACCACACCGTATAGATGGTGAAAATACCGATAGCAGCCGTCACCACGAGGTAGCCCGCGCCCACCCCGATGGATGCCTTCAGGTCATTCACCGCATAAAGCCCCAGGTTCTTCTTCCGGCTGTAACGGAACTCCAGCCATGTGAACAGCAGCATGAAAGGCGTGGCATACAGGAGCAGGTTGGGCGCTGCTTTGTAATTTTCAAGCATTTCCAAAAACGGCAGTTTGCCAACGCTAAAATTCATAGAGAATTTGTTATACCAGCAACGCGCCAAAGATAAAAGTTTGATAAGAAGTCCATCTTGATAAGCATCAACAAGGGGTTGTTAGTTAGAGAGATGACGCATTTCCCAAAAATTACATAGCTTTGCCATTCTAAAAAATTAACCAAAACAGTTTTATGAAAATTTTTGTAGGCGGACTTCCTTTCCGCATGGATGATTCATCATTAAGGGAAGCTTTTGCGGAATACGGAGCAGTAGATTCCGCCAAAATTATCACCGACAAATTCACCGGCAGGAGCCGTGGATTTGGCTTCGTGGAAATGCCCAACGACAGCGAAGCCAACAAGGCAATGCAGGAGCTGAACGGTTCCGAAATTGACGGTCGTTCCATCGTGGTAAACGTTGCGCAGGAGCGAAAGGAAAGAAGCGGTGGTGGCGGCTACGGTGGCGGTGGCAACAGACGGGGCGGTGGTGGT
>CAZCXH010000199.1:0-8178 GCA_964502525.1 uncultured Chitinophagaceae bacterium | reverse complement strand
CGGCAAATTTTTTCAAAACGGAATTCAAGGATGAAAGCGATGCCAGGCAGAAGGCTGAGAAGGCTTTCATGGCTGGAGAAAGCTATCGCCTGAGCAACAACACGAAGGAAGCCGAACAGTGGTATGCTAAGGCGGTTGAGCTTGAATACGCTGAGCCGATTGTCAAGCTGAACTATGGTTTGATGCTGATGGCAAACGAAAAATACAGCCAGGCAATCACGCAGTTTTATGAGTATTCCCGCGATGACCCATTCAACAAACAGAAGGCAGCGGAACTCATCAAAGCCTGCAAGGAAGCCTCCAAATGGCAGTCGGCACGCAGCAATATGACGATTACGAATCTTAATCATGTTAACACGCCTGCCAATGAATATGCGCCTGTGTTTTACAAAAACAAAGACCTTGTTTTCACTTCGGACAAATATGATGCAGCCGGGGGCGATACTTATTATTGGACCAATGAAAAGTTCTCAGACATCTTTATTTCAAAGCGGGAAGCTGATGGAGAGTACCGCTCCAACGCGCCCTTCAGCCCGCAAACCAACAGCGGCTTCAATGACGGCACACCCGCTTTCAATGAAGATTTCACCTTAATGTATTTCACCCGTTGCGGCTCGCAAGGGAAAAAAGATGATTACTGTAAAATAATGGAGGCTACTTACGATGGGGTTTACTGGAGCAATCCCATTCCGGTTGTTTTATTCGGAGACACTGTAAATACCGGAACCCCCTGGCTTTCCAAAGATGCCAACACGATGATTTTTGCCGCTGATGTTCCGGCTTCAGGACATGGAGGAAAAGATTTATACATCACCACCTACGAAGAAAACAACTGGACGGCACCCAAAAATCTCGGCAATGAAATCAATACTGCTGGGGATGAGATGTTCCCTTTCGTGGATGAGGAGGGGACTCTGTATTTTTCTTCAAGCGGTCACGTGGGGATGGGCGGGCTTGACATTTTTTCCGCGCAGAAAGCATCGGACAAGGTTTGGAAAAATGTGGTGAACCTGAAGCCTCCGGTCAATACGGGCGCTGATGATTTCGGAATCCTTTTTGAAAAGATAAAACCCAGGGATGAAAACGACCCTATCCGTTCTTCCGGATATTTTTCATCATCGCGCGAAGGAGGGCAGGGCGGTGACGACATCTACCATTTCCTGCTTGCCAACGAAAATATTTTCAAACTTGATGGAATTGTTCTTGAAAAAATTTATGAGAATCCCGCTGATCCCAATAGCAAGGTGGTTGACCTCACTCCCCTGCCGCAGGCTCTTCTGACTCTGAAAAAATATGAGGGCGGATTAAAGCTCATTGATTCCGTGTTTTCAGACAAGTATGGAAGGTTTGCGTTTGACCTTGACGCAAATTCAAATTACAAGGTATATTCTGAAAAACAGGATTATTTCAATAAATCCGTTGACGCCACAACCAAAGGATTGCGCGATCTGGAAAAGATCCTTATCACCGTCAAGGTACGCATATTAATGGACCGCATCTATGAAGAAAAAGAAATTGTTATCGAAAACATATACTATGATTATGACAGCACTGTGCTGCGAGCGGAGTCGAAGCCGATATTGGACACGCTGGCGATGCTGCTGACTGAAAATCCTGATGTGATTGTGGAAATAGGCTCTCACACCGACTCGCGCGGAAGCGATGCCTACAATCTTGCGCTTTCGCAGGGAAGGGCGGAATCGGTGGTGCGCTACCTGATTGAAAAGGGGATTGACCAGAAGCGCGTCAGGGCAAAAGGATACGGAGAAACGAAACTGGTGAATCAATGCGGCAATGATGTTAACTGCACCGAGGAAGAACACCAGCGCAACAGGCGCACCACCTTCAAGGTTCTTTCCGAGAAATTGGTGATTGACTCCGTAGTGCCTGACAGCATCAGGCTTAATGAGGCTCCAAGGAAGAATTAAACATTTTCTTGCTTTGATTTGAGGTGCAAGGTGCTGAATTTCCCAAACACAAACTTTTTCCACAAATAAGGCTGCAACGCTGCATACGCCTGCTCTCCCTCCCGGTAAGTCGCGCTTTCATTATTAATGACCTGTTCAAACTGCGTTTTAACTGCGGGAGCATCCATCAAATTTGATTTCAGGAAATCCTGCGAGTTGACCAATTCGAGAAAGTATTCCTTCCATGGTCCTTTCAGCCAGTCCACAATCGGAGTTTGAAATCCCATTTTGTATTTGCGGTAGATTACCTCTTTCGGAAGAAAGGGAGCTAAGGCATCACGCAGCAAAGCTTTAGTATAGCCGTTGCGGATTTTGCTCGTCCACGGAATGGAAAAACAATAAGCCGCGATGCGATGGTCGAGGAAGGGCATCCTGATCTCTACCCCGCTCATCATCGAGTAGCGGTCATAGTTTCTCAGAAGCGTGGGAAGATTTTCGGCATGAAAAAGATTATAGAGAGCCTTATTGAATTCATTTGAATTTTGCGAAAATGCTTTCTTCAATTCTTTGCGGATATGCGGAACGAAATCCTTGAAATCAAACGAGCCGCTCACGCGCTGGAAGTAATCCTTCCAGCCAACATTTTTCACTTTGAATTGCGGGAATGGCGGAACAATTCCCCTGTAAGTTTTTAAAATATTGCGGATGGCAAACGGATTCAGCCCGCAGTCCCAAAACGCATTAAGAAGAAAGGTATCATAACCCGAGAACAATTCATCAGCGCCATGCCCGTCAATGGAAACATAGACACCCTCTTTTCTTTCGGCACGATACGTTTGCACCATCGGCACCGGGCTGGTGATATAGAACTCCTCGAAATGATAAAGCGAATCTTCCAGATTTTTCAGCCCTTCATCCGCATCAATCTCAATAACATGAGGTTTAATTTTCAGATGAGCGGCCACTTTTTTTGCAAAATGCGTCTCGTCCAGCGGGCTGCCGGGCATGGAGGCGATGAAGGCATTCTGCCAGGAAAGACCTGACAGGTTTTTAAAACCTGTCAGGTCTGCGTACCGGGATTCCGCCTGTGCCGCCTGCGAAATCCCCGCAGCAACGGCACTCGAATCCACTCCACCGCTCAATGCCGTCCCCACCGGCACATCCGAGCGCAGCCTGATTTTGCAGGAATCAATGAACAATTCACGGAATTCCTCCACCTGTTCGGCATACTTCTTCGGAACGGCATGAAGATGATCCCATGTGTTCCAATATCGTGATGTCGTCAGCTTGCCATTTTTATAAATGCCGTAATGCGCAGCGGGAAACCTTTGAATGCCTTCAATCAAACATTTGTCAGACGGCTCATAAGCAAAAAGATTTTCTTTCATCCATTGAAAATCCTTTGACAGTTTTACTTCCGGCAGAAATGGAATTATAGCTTTCATCTCAGAACCAAAAACAAAAGCATTTCCGGTGAATGCGTAGAACAGCGGTTTCTTCCCAAATCGGTCGCGCGCGAGGAAAAGCGTCTTTTCTTTTTTATCCCAAATTGCAAAAGCCCACATTCCGTTGAACTTTTGCAGACATTCCGCGCCCCATTTTCCATAAGCTGCCAGAATAATTTCCGTGTCGGTGTGAGTTCGGAACACATAACCGTGCTGTTCAAGTTCTTTTTTTAATTCAGGAAAGTTGTAAATCTCACCATTGTGAATAATAACAAAGCGCTCATCGTGCATGGGTTGCGCGCCCGCATCGGACAGATCCAGGATGGAAAGTCTGCGGTGGCCGAGTGTGATTCTGTTCCCGGCATCCTGCCATACTCCGCGCCCATCGGGTCCGCGATGAGCAAGCAGGTCCAGCGAGCGGGAGAAAAAATTCAAATCAGCAACAGCAGGCAGAGAACCGAGAATTCCACACATAGAGGATAATGATTGCTCAAAGATATTAAGCCATATCTCACCACGACCGACTTCGCAGTATCAAACCGGCTAATTTTACCAATCATTTTTCAGAAAACGCTTATCCACAAATCCCTGTGCATTGAAAGCATATCAAGGGATTCGGGGTATGATGCCGATTGATGAATTTTGAATGTTCGCATTGATTCAAACTTTTTAGACGGTAATGGCAAAAAAGAAAAAGGGAAAAAAAACCGAAACAGAAGAAACCAACGGTCACGGCCCATCTTCTCCTATTAATGGGAAAGAACCGGAGAGCGCTCAAATCGAACCGGGAAAGGTTGAGATGAACGGTCACGACCTGAAGGGAAATAATGGAAACGGCAATGATCACCTTCAGAAAGTGATTCCGGTTTCAGGCATGTATAGGGATTGGTTTCTCGATTATGCTTCTTACGTAATACTTGAAAGGGCGGTGCCTCATATCAATGACGGGTTGAAACCCGTGCAGCGCAGGATTCTTCATTCGCTGTATGAGATGGATGACGGCCGCTTCCACAAGGTGGCGAATGTCATCGGCAACACTATGAAATTTCACCCGCATGGCGATGCGTCCATTGGTGACGCCATCGTTCAGATCGGGCAGAAAAACCTGCTGCTCGATACGCAGGGAAACTGGGGTAATATTTACACGGGAGACAACGCTGCCGCTCCGCGTTACATCGAAACGCGCCTCTCAAAGTTTGCGCTCGATGTCGTATTCAATCCCAAAACAACGGAATGGCAAGCCTCTTATGACGGCCGCGCAAAAGAGCCGGTAACGCTGCCGGTGAAATTTCCATTGGTGCTTGCGCAAGGCGCGGATGGGATTGCAGTGGGGCTTGCGTGTAAAATTCTTCCGCACAATTTCATCGAACTGATTGATGGCAGCATTAAAGTGCTGAAGGGCAAGAAACCCAAAATATATCCCGATTTTCCCACAGGCGGGCTGGCTGATTTTTCCGCATACAACGATGGCGAGCGGGGAGGAAAAATAAAAGTGCGGGCGCGTATTAAGGAATTGGATAAGAAAACGCTGGTAATAACAGAAATTCCTTATGGAACCACTACGCTTTCACTGATTGATTCGATTTTGAAAGCGAATGAAAAAGGCAAAATCAAGGTCAAGAAAGTGGAAGATAATACAGCGGAGAATGTAGAGATCATGATCCATCTTTCACCGGGCACTTCTCCTGACAAAACGATTGACGCGCTCTATGCCTTCACCGACTGCGAGGTTTCCATATCGCCCAACACCTGCGTGATTGAGAACGACAAGCCGCGCTTCATGGGCGTAAGCGAGATATTGCAACTTTCCACGCAGCGCACGCTCGACTTGCTGAAGCGGGAACTGGAAATAAAGAAGCATGAGTTGGAAGAGCAATGGCATTTCCTGTCATTGGAAAAAATATTTATTGAAAAACGCATCTACCGCGACATCGAAGAGTGCGAAACGTGGGAAGCGGTGATTGCCGCCATCCGCAAAGGACTGAAACCCTATCTGAAGAAATTGATGCGCGAGGTTACGGATGAAGACATCACTCGCCTCACCGAAATCCGCATCAAGCGCATCTCAAAGTACGACAGCAAGAAGGCGGACGAAGACCTCAAGAAATTGGAAGCTGACCTTGCGCAGGTGAAACATGATCTGGCGCATCTCACCGACTATGCCATCAACTATTTCACCATGCTGAAAGAAAAGTACGGCAAGGGACGGGAACGCAAAACCGAAATCCGCGAGATGGAAGTCATCAACGCCACTGCCGCTGCGATGGAAAACGTGAAGCTCTATATGAACCGCGAGGAGGGTTTCATCGGATGGGGGCTGAAGAAAGATGAATTTGTGGCGGACTGCTCCGATATTGACGACATCATTGCGTTCTGCGCTGACGGCAAATTCAAAGTGGTGAAGAACGCTGAGAAAGCGTTCATCGGTAAAAACATCATCCACGCAGCCGTGTGGAAGAAAGGAGATGAACGCACAGTGTATAACTGCATCTATAAAGATGGCGCATCAGGCAAAAGTTTCGTGAAGCGTTTCAGCGTAACAGGCGTCACGCGCGACAAGGAATATGACGTGTCAAGGGGCGCAGCCGGCTCAAGGATACATTACCTCACCGCCAACCCGAATGCGGAATCGGAAGTAGTGACGGTAAGGCTTGACTCCCGTTCTTCCGCGAGGATCAAGGAATTTGATTTCGACTTTGCCACGCTTGAAATAAAAGGAAGAGGCGTGTTGGGAAATACCATCACTAAATATCCGGTTCGCAAAGTGGAGAAAAAGTCAGGAGGGCACTCCACGCTGGGAGGCATCAATATCTGGTATGAGGACACGGTTGGCCGCCTGAATACGGACGAACGCGGCAAGCTGCTCGGCAACTTCTCAGGTGACGACCGCATTCTCGCCATTTACAAAGACGGCTCGTTTGAATTGACCACTTACGACCTATCCAACCGTTACGAACCGACTGAAACATTGATTGCAGAAAAATTCAATCCGGCAAAACCTCTGGCAGTCGTGTATTATGATGGGGAAAAGGAAAATTATTTTGTGAAACGGTTCATGATTGAGACAAAGACGGTTGGCGAAAAATTCAAATTCACAGGGGAGGCTCCCAAGTCAAAACTGCTGGTAGTTTCCACAGGGAAAAATCCAACCGTTGAAGTCTCGACCAAACGCGGCAAGGAAACAGTGAACATTGACGAATTTATTGATGTGAAAGGATGGAAATCGCTGGGCAACCGCATCAGCATGAACAAGGTGACAAACGTGAAGTTGGTGAGCGAGGAGGCGGTGGAAAGCCCTCAGGAGGCAGGAGATAGGAGTCAGCAGGAGGAAGTTGCAGGTGACGATCTGCGGGTTGCGGGTCGGCAATCGGAAGGAGATTTGTTTTCGCAGAAAGATGAGGTGAAGGAAAAGAAGAAAGCGCCTGCTGCGGAAAAGAAATCTGAGTCCAAACCGCAAAAAACACAGGGCAAAAAACCTGCTGAAGCAAAGTCGCAACCGAAAGAAAAATCACAGCCGGAACCTAAATCAAAGGGAGAAGTGAAGACGAAGACTCCGGGGAAAATTGAAATCGGCACCGCCATCGAATGGGATTTCGGGAAACCTCCCGCCAAGTTTGCTGCGAAGAAAGAGAAAAAGGGGAAAACGAAAAAGGGACAGGGCAGTCTATTTTGAAAGAGGTAATTTACGTCACAATTTATATCTGATACCATGACTATCCTCTCTGCCACTGCCGAAAACGGAGTTGCCACGCTAACTCCCGACCACAGGGACTTCATCCGCAAAATGACAAACCCGTGGATGTACCGCTTTTTCCTGCTTCAAAAGGTGCCGCTTGGATTAATTGCAGGGATGAAACTCAAATATATTGACGCCAATAAATGCCAGGCTACCATCCCCTATCGCTGGATCACTACCAACCCCTTCAAGTCGGCCTATTTTGCCGCGCTGGCGATGGCTGCCGAATTATCCAACGGCTCGCTGGCGCTATTGGCAACCTATAAGCGCAACCCATCAGTGGCGGTAATCATTGTCGGCATGGAAGCGCAGTTCATCAAAAAAGCCACCACGCTTACCACATTCACCTGCGAGGAGGGTGGTAAACTGTTTGCAGCAGTTGACAAAGCCCAGCAAACCGGAGAACCCGTAACACAGAAAATCTCCACCATCGGCAGGGCGGAAGACGGAACCGAAGTGGCGCGGTTCACATTCACATGGTCGTTCAAGAGGCGCGGATAGCGGATTTGAAGATTTATAACTATACCGAAACAACTCAGGTTCTCGAACAATTGAACTGTAGGATGTTCGGTATAACCAAGAGTACGTCTCTTTCCTTCGGAAATTCGACTACTCTTGGTATAATAAAATCAGCAGCTCATATTATTCAGTGAAGTCTGCGCGGCATTGAGCGCAGCTTCCCAGTCGGCACGCGCCTGCCCTGCTAATCCCGCGCAGTTTCGGTGCCCTTCCATGGCGTCAATATAAGACTGATAGGCATCTTTAAAAGCGTTGCAGTTAGCAGTGGTGGGATTGGCGCCATAGGCTTGCGCGGCAGCAGTGACCGCGTTAGTTTCATCCTGCGTATCTGCTGCCCAGTTTGCACACGTATTGTTATTGCCATCGCCATCCTTATCGCAGGAAGAAAATGTCATGCAAGCGGATATTGCCAAGTATGCGGAAAACATTTTGTAATGCATTGTAAAGAGTTTTTGTGTTTAGTTAAAAAACGAAGAAACGAAGATAAATATTTTTCCTGGAACATCAGATAACATGACAGGACAACACGCATTTAAATCAGTCTGATTATCAAACCCTTTCATTGCCGTTG
>CAZCXH010000198.1:0-8268 GCA_964502525.1 uncultured Chitinophagaceae bacterium | reverse complement strand
GCTCCAGATGGAGAGGGTTGGGGTGAGGCGTAAAAAGAGCAATTTTTAGAACTGCCCTTGAGTCCCTTCTGAAAAACCGGTATTAGTCATCAGTTGAATTGCATATAGAACGATACAGCGCCAATACATACCGCATGATTTTTATTGATCATTCATCAGATGACTTTTCAGGGCGGACTCAAAAAGAGCAATTTTTAGAACTGCCCTTGAGTCCCTTCTGAAAAACCGGTATTAGTCATCAGTTGAATTGCATATAGAACGATACAGCGCCAATACATACCGCATGATTTTTATTGATCATTCATCAGATGACTTTTCAGGGCGGACTCACAATTGAAACCAGCCTAATGAATAGGACAAAAGGGGGAACATTGCCATAAGTGGCTTGTATATCGGTAAACAGGTTTCCGAACTTATACTAAATAGAACCCGATGGTATATCCTCCGAAGAAGTCCGGAGCCCTTCGTACCGATCACAGTTCGTTTTTTACACTTATTTCGGGATACCTACCCTTAGGTATTTTTTTCGGCACCATGAACAACTTTGGAATATCACTTGGTACGTGCTATTTTTGTTCTTTAGAAATAGTCTAAACAAGAGATGATTAGCATCGTCATCGCAGATCGTGATTTTCTTATAAAAACAGGGCTGAAATGCCTTCTCTCGAAGCGTACGGGGTTTGAGGTGGCGGGACAAGCCAATAACATCAGCGAATTAAAGGAAACTCTTCGCTTCCATACACCGGACGTGCTTATCATTGACTATGACCAGCCGGGCGCCTTTTCAATTGACGATCTGGTATATATCAGGCGCAAATATCCTGAAATCAAAATTCTCGTGATCAGCAATAACCGTCATAAGCATGATATTGTCAGTTCCATCGAATTCGGAGTTCTCAGTTACCTGCTGAAAGAGTGTGGCGAGGATGAAATTTTTGATGCCATCATCGCTACGGCAAACGGAGAGAAGTTTTTCTGCGGGCAAATAGTTGAGAATATTCTTGGCAGGACACCCGAAACGTGCGAGGGGCTTTTGCTGACCGACCGTGAACTTGAAATAGTGAAGCTGGTGGCAGAGGGTTATACAACGGCTGAAATATCAAAGATGCTTTGCCGCAGTATTCACACTATCAATACTCACCGCAAGAATATTCTCAATAAACTTGGATTGAATAATCCTTCGGAACTGGTTAGATATGCAGTGAAGAGAAAGCTGGTAGCCGCCTGATTCAGCATCTCAGAGCATTGCAAACAAAGTCAAACAATCTTTTCCACCGTTTCCTCATATGTGTTTATAATTAACGCCCTCTTTATTTTGCGGGTGTGCCTGCCAACCGTAATTTTTGCATCCCAAATTACTAAACATGTTTGAAGAAGCTGTTAAAGCCGTGAAGCCAAAAAAGAAAGCGGATGCTGTTACTGTTACCGAAAAGAAAGCATCCGCATATACATATAACCAGATTTTCCCGAAGGCTCTTGAATATTTCGGAGGAGATGAATTGGCGGCAAACGTTTGGATCAACAAATACGCGCTTAAAGATTCATCCGGAAACATATATGAAAGAACGCCTGATGACATGCACCGCAGGCTGGCGCGCGAGTTCTCCCGCATCGAAAAAAAATATCCTAACCCATTGCGCGAAAGCGAGATATATGAATTGCTCAGAGAATTCAAATATGTCGTTCCGCAGGGAGGCCCCATGTCGGGCATAGGTAACGATTTCCAAATCGCTTCGCTTTCCAATTGTTTCGTGATTGGAAGCGAGAGGGCCGACTCTTATGGCGGCATCATGAAAACAGATGAAGAGCAGGTGCAACTGATGAAGCGCAGGGGCGGTGTCGGGCATGACTTGTCGCACATCCGTCCATCGGGAAGCCCGGTAATGAACAGCGCACTCACGTCAACGGGCATTGTTCCGTTTATGGAACGCTTTTCCAACTCCACTCGCGAAGTGGCTCAGGATGGCAGGCGGGGCGCATTAATGCTGACCCTTTCGATCCGGCATCCCGATGCGGAAAAGTTCATTGATGCGAAAATGGATGGCACTAAAGTGACGGGCGCCAATGTTTCCGTGAGGATTGACGATGCTTTCATGCAGGCTGTGGTCAATGGAAAACCATATATGCAGCAATTCCCGGTGGATTCGAAGAATCCGAATGTGGTGAAAAAGATGGACGCGCGCGGGCTATGGAATAAAATCATTCATAATGCGTGGAAATCGGCTGAGCCGGGCGTTATTTTCTGGGACACCGTAATCAGCGAATCGGTAGCCGATTGTTACGCTGACCTTGATTTCAGAACAATCTCCACCAACCCGTGCGGGGAAATTCCGCTTTGCCCTTACGACAGTTGCCGCCTTGTTGCCATCAATCTATACAGCTATGTGGAGAGTCCGTTCACTAAAGAGGCTTATTTCGATTTTGATCTGTTCAAAGAGCATGTGCGCAAGGCTCAGCGGCTGATGGATGACGTGGTGGATCTTGAATTGGAGCAGATTGACAAGATTCTCCGCAAGATTAAAGCGGATCCGGAACCGGAAGAGATTAAACGGACGGAATATAATTTATGGCTGAAAATCCGGGAAAAATGCATTCAGGGGAGAAGAACGGGATTGGGCATCACCGCTGAGGGCGACATGCTTGCAGCGCTCGGATTAACTTATGGGACGGAGGAAACATTGAAGTTTTCCGAGAATCTTCATAAAACGCTTGCCATCGAGTCCTACCGCAGTTCAGTAACCATGGCTCAGGAGAGGGGAGCGTTTGAAATTTTTGATGCCGAGCGCGAGAAAAAAAATCCATTCATCCTTCGCCTGAAAAATGAAGACGAGCATCTTTATAAAGACATGGTGAAATACGGCAGGCGGAACATCGCGCTGCTCACCATCGCGCCTACCGGCACCACCAGCCTGATGACTCAAACCACATCGGGCATCGAACCTGTGTTTCTGGTTTCTTATAAGAGAAGGAGAAAGGTGAATCCCAACGACAAGAACGTGAGGATTGATTTCACCGATGAGGTGGGCGATGCATGGGAAGAATACAGGGTGTTTCATCACAAGTTCATCACCTGGCTTGAGGCAAACGGATATGACCCTAAAGAAGTGGAACGGTTGAATGAGCCGGAACTGGATAAAATTGTAAAAATATCACCATATTATAAAGCCACTGCCAACGATGTTGACTGGGTGAACAAGGTAAAGATGCAGGGAGCCATTCAGAAATGGGTGGACCACTCCATCAGCGTGACAGTGAATGTGCCTAATAACGTTACAGAGGAATTGGTGGGAGAAATATATGTTACCGGATGGAAGAGCGGCTGCAAAGGTGTCACGGTTTACCGCGAAGGATCCCGTTCCGGTGTATTGGTGGCGGCAACGCCCGCAAAAGAGGAATTAGATTTCACCGAAACTCACGCGCCCAAGCGGCCGAAAGTGCTTGAAGCGGAAGTAATGCGGTTCATGAACAACCATGAAAAGTGGATAGCCGTAGTGGGATTATTGAAGGAGAAACCTTATGAGATTTTTACCGGCAAAGCGGAAGAGGCATTTTCCCTTCCCAACCATGTTTCAAAGGGCTGGGTGATAAAAAGCAAGAACGGGGAAAGCCGCACCCGGTATGATTTTCAATATGAGGATAAAGAAGGTTTCAGGGTGACGATTGAAGGGTTGTCCCGTTCATTCAATGAAGAATATTGGAACTACGCGAAGCTGATTTCAGGCGTGTTGCGTCACGGAATGCCTGTTCAGTATGCCGTTGAGATGGTGCAGAACCTCACGCTGCATGAAGAATCTTTGAACAATTGGAAAAACGGAGTGGTCCGCGCATTGAAGAAATACATTCCTTCTGGTACGCAACCCTCCGATAAGACCTGCCCGAAGTGCCATGAAGATGCGCTGATGTACGAAGAAGGATGCCTCACCTGCAAGAACTGCGGGCATTCAAAGTGTTCGTGAAAAAAGAAGCGGGATCGGCTCCTAAATGTATATCCCGTTTTCGAGCCTGCGGTGCTTTCTTCCCTGGCAGTCTTTTTTAACAGTTACGCACGACTGGAGATAAAAGCACAACATGCCAATCATGATGGCATACCCGATTCCCGATTGCCAATTCCCTCTGATAATTTGTCCCATCCGCCTCATAGTCATCAATTTTAATAGTGAACAATGATGCATTGTAAGCAATAATCGGGGTTAATGCAAGAATTTCTTTAATCAATAATCCGTTAGCTTTTTTAAGCAAGTTTTGAAGTTCAAATTATGATGCTCAATACTGACAAGAGTGAAAGGAATCCTGTTTTTGGTGGAACGCTGCCTGCCGGCATTATGATAATTAACCCTTGCGTTTTAATTGGAAGTACATCCGATATAACGCTTCTTATCTTTCAGGCTTTGAAGGATATAAGCATAATGAAGCATTTCAGAAACAAAGTCGGGGTGGTGAGATTCGAACTCACGACCACCAGCACCCCATACTGGTACGCTAGCCAGCTGCGCCACACCCCGTTACACTATTTTCAAGTGCAGCGCAAAAATACGAAATGAAAAGTGTGGAAGGTTTTCTTTAATCCGCAATCACTACTTTTTGCCTGATTGCCTTTTCGCCTTTCAACTCGATGAAGTAAAGCCCTTCCGTCATATTTTCCCGGCTGATGACGATCTCGCTGCCGGAAACAGACGGAATGGTTTTCACGATTTTTCCGGAAACATCAATCATGTTCAGGCGGTACTCACCGCTGCCGGGCCTGGAAAATTGTATTGTAATAAATGATGATGCAGGGTTGGGGAAAATCAAGATGTCTCTTCCGCCATCAACGGCAGCGGCACCGGTGGTTCCTACAACCACCTGCTTTTCAACGGCATCACCCGCGCACCCATCGGCATTGGTTTCCACCACGGTTACGGTGCCCGTGCCGGCAACGTTCCACGTTACACTCACCGAGATTCCCTGCGTGGCGCTCAGCGTTCCGCTGATGACCTGCCATGCGTAAGTTGAGCCTGCATTGGCCGTCACTGAATATTGCACTGTTTCATTCAGCACGACATTATCATTGCCGGCAATGCTTCCCGTTTGAACGAGTGAAAGCGTCACATTCGCCTGGGCTTTGTCTGCGCAGCCATTCGCACCGGTGACGGTCACCTCGTAGCTGCCCGGCTGTGTCACTGTGATCTCGCTGGTGGCATCGCCTGTTGCCCAGTGATAGGTTACGCCACCTGTGGCAGTGAGAACAACCGATGAGCCTTCGCACATTGCCTTGTCTTCACCGGCATCAGCCGAAGGTTTTTGCAATATGGTGACGGTGCCGTCATCAGAGCCATTGCAGCCGTTCTGGTCGCTCACGGTAACGCTGTAAGTGTCAGCGGCTGATACGGTGATGGTCTGTGAGGTTGCCCCTGTTGACCACAAGAAAGTGCTGCCCTCGAAACCCGCATCAAGGATGACGCTGTCGCCCTGGCAAACGCTTTCATCGGGGATATTCACGGAAAGACTTGAACCGAAGGTCAGCGTGGCATCATCGGAGGCTTCGCAACTGAATGAATTGGTTACCGTCACGCCATAGGTTCCTGGCTGGCTGACATTGATTGATCTGGTGATTTCACCCGTTGTCCATGCGTAGGCTGATCCGGGATTACCCGCGTTGAGGGTTGCGCTGCTCCCCTGGCAAACGCTTACGTCAGGCATGTTCACAACGGGCAAAGGATGAATGGTTACTGTAGCGAAATCAGTTCCCGAACAGCCATCTGCATTGGTTACCGTTACATAATAATTTCCTGCGATGCTCACCGGAATTGTTTGGGTGGCAGCCCCGGTTGACCATGAATAGGAAGCCCCGGGATTCGCAGCGTCCAGCGTGGCGCTTTCTCCTGAGCAGAGTGCTTCATTATTGAGCGAAACTACAGGGCTTGATGCCTGCGACACCACAGCATTGTCAGTGGCAGTGCAGCCGTTTGCATCCGTGGCGGTTACGGTGTAAGTGCCTGCAGCCGTCACGCTGATGGAAGCGGAAGTGTCGTTGTTTGACCATAGATATGCGGCAAAGCCGCTGCCTGCATCGAGCGTTGCCGAGGCTCCGCTGCATATTGCCGCATCATTGCCGTTATTAATATTCACAGAAGTATTAATAACAGTAACTGTAACGGGGTCTGAGGAATAAGTGGTGCCGCTGCCGTCTGTCACCGTCACCGAATAGGTTCCCGATTGAGTGACGGTGGCGCTCTGCGTAGTGTCACCGGTTGACCAAAGGTAAGCCTCAAGACCTGCATCGGTGTTCAGCGTCACCGAATTGCACACCGGCCCGCTGCTGCCTGAATTGACAGGCGGCTTGTAGTTCACGCTTTGCGTGGTGTACTGCACGTAGATGAGCATCATTTCACCTGCCGTTGTAAATCCCCAGGTAACGAGTTGCGAACTGGTGTTATGATATGTTGCCATGTGGGTTAGCCCGCTGGTCATGTTCACCGGGAGCATCGGATTGAAGTATTTTACGGGGGGATGCGACCAGTCATAAAATCCCTGGTTGAAGGTGTAATCGAAATCATAGAAACCCTCATAAATCTGGTCGCTGCTGTTGGTGGAATTTCCGAGAAAAATGTCATAGTCAGTTCCGAATTTATGGGTGTGGGTGGAGAGCATCCAGATGTTCCATGTTTGTCCGCTGCGGGTGATACGCTCATCAAAGGAAGCGGTCTGATTTCCTAAAATAAATATATCGAGCTTGGGTATCAGTTCGGCTTTCATTTCAACGGTGGATGTTCCCCGCGGGCGCGTCCACACGTTGATGTAGAACTCTCCGGGAAGAATCTCATTCTGGTGATAATTCTTCATGTGATAATTCAGGTCGAGCACGGTGTTCTGGTCCCAGAAAAATCCAGTGCCAACGGGAAGGTCGAGGTCGGTGCTGATTTGCCATGCGTTCACGAAATCTTTTCCGCTGTTGAAAGCCTGGATGGTGAACGGAACAAGCCCGTCAGACCAGTTGGCGTCTTCACCGGGGCGGAATTTGCGCAGGATGAAGTGATGCGACTCGGAGTTCATGTACAACTCAAACTTGTGAACTTCGAGGAGTTGAGTAAACTCCGGATCATATTTCTTGAAGTATTCGATTTCTTCGCCCCCTTTCCAAAACACGGGTCCAAAGTGAATTTGATAGCCCTGCCCCGCAGGTGGCGCAGGTGGCCTGGCAATCTTGGGACGGGCAACAGACGAGTCGGTGTAATAATCCGTGAGAACCTGGTAATCAACGGGGCTTCCGGTTTGCGGAGCCGCCCACAAAATCCACTGCCTTACCAGTTCGATATCCTGCCAGGCAAGCTGCGGCAGGTTATTGGGCATATTGCTGCCTTCATTGGCGGTAAGTTGCAGGTCGTGGCTCAATCCGCGGGCAATTTTCCGCAGAAGGAAACTCCGGTCTGGGTATCCTTTGTCAATGTATTTATCTCCCTTTGCGGCAGCAGCGGGATTGTTGGGCGCCACCTCAACGATGGCGTTGTAAACCTTGGTTTCCGTGCCGCTTAAATCCAATCCGCCAGTTGCAGCGGAGGCAGAATGGCACGAGGCGGTGGCGCAGTTGGTTTGCAGCAGGTTATAAACCCGGGTGAATGTGCTTTGCGAAAAAACACTCAATCCTGACAGCAGGAGAACGGCAATTGTCATTTGTTTCATGACCTGTCGTGTAGATTATATTTATAAAAAGCGGTTCTAAAAATTCTACCACTTGCTCCCTCTCTCTTGGAGAGGGAAGGGGTGAGGCGATAAAAAGAGCAATTTTAGAACTGCCCTAAAAACAAAAATTCGTTTCCGGAGGGAATCGCGCAAAACGATAAATTTGCGTTTACCGCCACTCACGCCTGAGCAGTCGGACCTCCGAAGTTCATCGGAATGCCGTGAACAACGCCCGTATCTTTTATCTCACCGTGTATCGCCTCAAACTTTTTGATATTGTCAGCCAGCGCGCCCAGCAATCGCTTGGCATGCTGCGGAGTGAGCAGCACGCGGGTCTTCACCTTCGCTTTAGGCACTCCCGGCATCACGCGCACAAAGTCCACCACGAATTCGGCATTGGAATGGGTGATGATGGCAAGGTTGGAATAAATCCCTTCCGCTACTTCTTCCGAAAGTTCAATATTGATTTGATTGGGCTTATTTTTTTGGTCATCCATTTAAATCAGTTTACAGGGTAAATTTAGCGATTATCGGGGAATGCCTTCAGCGCACATCAGGACAACACGCATTTAAATCAGTCTGATTATCAAACCCTTTCATTGCCGTTGG
>CAZCXH010000197.1:0-8408 GCA_964502525.1 uncultured Chitinophagaceae bacterium | reverse complement strand
CGATGCCGGTGATGGTCATGGGGTACATGCGGTGGTCGGTGAATTCGCGGATGATTTTGGTGGAGGCGAAGTAATCCCAGCCGTGCTCGGGGTTGGGGTTTATCCATGCGAGGTAGGGGTAATGTGTTTTGAGGCGCTGCAGCCACGTGAGCCCGCTCTCGGGGTTGTTGTGCTCGATGCTGCCGCCTGAGTGGGTGATTTCGTAGGGCGACATGGCGGCATCGCCCACGAGGATGACTTTGTAGTCGCCATTGTATTTGTGCATGACATCGAAGGTGGGCACGCGGTCGCTGCGCCTGCGGTTGTCGCGCCACACGGTTTCGTAGATGCAGTTGTGAAAGTAGAAATATTCGAGATGTTTGAATTCGTGCCGGGCGGCTGAGAAGAGTTTTTCACAGGTTTCGATGTGGTCGTCCATGGAGCCTCCGATGTCGAAGAAGATGAGCACCTTGACGCGGTTGCGCTCGGAGGGCACCATCCTGATGTCGAGCATGCCGGCATTGCGGCAGGTGCGGTCAATGGTGCCGTCAATGTCGAGCTCTTCTTCGATGCCTTCGCGGGTGAAGACGCGCAGGCGCTTGAGGGCGAGCTTGAGGTTGCGCGTGTCGAGCTCTGCATCATCTTTGAGGTTGGCGAACTGGCGTTGGTCCCACACCTTGATGGCGCTGCGGTTGCGGCTGCCTGCCTGCCCGATGCGGAATCCTTCGGGGTTGTAGCCGTTGGCTCCGAACGGTGAGGTGCCGCCTGTGCCTATCCACTTGTTGCCGCCTTCGTGGCGCTTCTTCTGCTCTTCGAGGAGCTGCTGGAAGCGTTCCATGAGCTTGTCCAAGCCGCCCAGGGATTTGATGAGCGCTTTCTCTTCTTCGGTGAGGTGGCGTTCGAGGTTTTTGCGGAGCCAATCTTCGGGGATGGTGGCCCCAAACAGTCCATCTGCTTTTTTCTGTATGCCTTTGAAGTATTCTCCGAAGAGCTGGTCGAACTTGTCGAGGTGGGCTTCGTGTTTGATGAGGATGGAGCGGCTGAGGTAGTAGAAGTCGTCAATGTTGTTTGCTGATAATTCTTCGTCTAAGCCCTGCATGAGGGTGAGGTATTCGTGGAGGGAGACGGGGAGGCCGGAGGATTTGAGGGAGTAGAAGAAGGAGAGGAACATGGAATAAAGTTAGTTCTTAATGAGTCCTTCTATGTCTTCCGGCTGGATTTCGGCTGGTGTGAAAAACTGAATACACTCTGATTTCATTCTTCACAACTTCAAAAATCACAACAAAAGGAAACACCCGCAATACCGCTTCTCTGAAATTATCTGCAACAACATGGAACATTTCAGGATTGCGCTGAATCTGCGATAGCTTTTCGTCTAACTGCTTCTTGAATCTTTCACCAAGTCCTGATTGCTTGTCTTCGTAGTAATAGTAAGAAACTTCAACCTCATCAGCAGCCTCCTGCGTCAGGATGAGTGAATAAGTTTTCACTTTCTTTTAGGCTTTAGCCTCGCCTTCACTTCATCCCAAGTGTAACCTTTACTTTGACCATTTTCGTAGCGCGCTTTGCGCTCTCTTACAATTTGTAATTGCGTATCGGTGAGTTGATAGCTCGAATGAGATTTGTTGTATTCTTTCAACAAGGCAAGCACAGCTTTGAGAATATGCTCATCTGCATCGGCTATTTCTTCCTGGACTTGTTTTTTGAGGTCGGTGTTCATGAATTTCGATTAAGCTAAAATACAAATTTAACCGCAGAGGGCGCAAAGGAAAATGCACGCGGAGAACGCTGAGAAATACAAGAAGCTGTTTCTTCTTTACCTCTGCACATACCTCTGTGTTCTCTGTGGTTTCTGGATTTCTTCCATGAGGGTGAGGCATTTATAGAGGGAGACGGGGAAACCGTTGTGCTTTAAGAAGTAGAAGAAATTCGAGGAGCATCTGTGAGTTTTATTTCCTGTCTTTTTATTTTTTGAAACCAATTCTCTGCCCGTTCTTCCAATCATCGTGGTATCGTTTTTCATGCAACAGCAAATCGAGGCTTCATTAGTACAAGTTCCGGAGAATTCTTGCAGTGTGATGCACACGCAAAATGGTGATGTCCCTGCTCTGCACCCAATACACGATGCGGTAGTTGCCTTCTGTAAGTTCACGGATTGTTTCGTCTTCAAATTCCGGCACCATGCGACCGATTTGCGGGAAGTTTTTCAGGATGGAGACGCGCTCAAAAAAATTTTCACTGTTTTTTGCGCATGGAAAGGGGAGTCATTCGCTATGTAGTCGTGAATTTCCCAAAGGTCTTGCCTTGATAGAAGACTCCATGTTATTTTGCCCATTTCCTTTGAAATTCATTCATCACTTTTTTGTGGGGAATCGTTTTTCCCGCTTTTGCTTGTTTCAAACCTTTTTCGACCTTTTCAATAAACAAGAGCCGCTCGAAAAGTTCATCTAAATCGAATTCTTTGGGAAGTTCGTTAACGGCTTCAATTGCTTTTTCGCGTTTCATGTTTGCTTGGATTCTAACTGAGATACGAAATTAGCTTAAGCAGATTCTTTTTTCAAAGAAGTCATAATCCGGTCCATCGCTTTGTCAAAATCAACGGGCTTTTTCATCGGGCGGGTGAGAATTAGATGACCGAACACCGGCAGGCAGGGAATTGCTGATGTACGTCCGCAAGAAAGCAAAATGCAATGGCAAGTATTTTCTCGCGCAGGTCGTTAAAAGAAAGTTTTTTACGCCTGCTGAAATACCGCTTGTAATCAGTATCGGTAACTGAAAGTTGAATGGTTCTCATTAGTAATCAAAGTTATCATTCTATTTTCTGTTTTAGCTTTGCTTGGAAACCGGATGGACTGTACAAGGATCCAGCAAGGAACGCATGGGCAAACGGAATAAGCGAGAGGCAGACTACCGGAATGAGCCTTGGCATCAGTCGTAATATAGAAAGGCTAAGCGGGAATTATTCTATCTCACTTTCTGAAAATCTTCGCTATCGGGTCGTAGTACCTGTCCACCACTCTTTCTTTCAGCGGGATGATGCCGTTATCGGTAATTTGGATATGTTCAGGGCAAACAACCGTACAGCATTTGTTGATGTTGCAATAGCCTGAGCCGTATTCGTTTTTGATTTGCGGGATGCGGTCGGCAGTATCCAACGGGTGCATTTCTAAACTGGCAAGGCGAATCATAAAGCGGGGTCCAACGAAAGCATCTTTCCTGTCCTGGTCGCGGAGAACGTGGCACACGTTCTGGCATAAATAACATTCAATACATTTCCTGAACTCCTGAACACGCTCCACGCTGTCCTGATTCATGCGGTACTTTCCGTCTTTTCCTTTTGCTTTCGGGTTGGGCTTGAAAGGAGCGATACGTTTGTTCTGCTCGTAGTTCCAGCTTACGTCAGTGACTAAATCTTTGATGACGGGAAAAGTTTTAACCGGAGTAACTGTAATCGTTTCCTCCGGTGAAAAATCGCTCATGCGCGTCATGCAGCCGAGACGGGGCTTGCCGTTGATTTCCATGCTGCACGAGCCGCACTTGCCCGCCTTGCAATTCCAGCGGATTGCCATGTCGTTTGCCTGCTCCGCCTGGATACGGAACAGCACATCCAGCACCACCATGCCTTCATCCACCTTCACTTCATAGGTTTTGAATTCGGCAGTGTTTTTATCGCCTCGCAGGATACGGAAGGTTTGCTTGCTCATATTTTTTATCCTTTGTTATGCACTAAAAATTTTTTAACCGATTTTGCGCCATTTTCAAAATAGATCTCTACAAAATAAACGCCCGCTGACAAGGTTACCCCGTCTAGTTCAAGAGATACATTGCCTGAAACAGGCGAAAACTGATTTTCATAAACAATCTTGCCGTTAAGTTCGGTTATTCTGACAGCCTGAGCCTTTTCAGAAAGGCTAAGCCTTAACGCATCATGGCAATAAGCAGGATTGGGGAAAACTGAGAAATCTGCTGCGGATATGCCGGGAACATTTGTAACAGCGAAATTCAAAGACGCGCTGCAAGAAGAGTTGGATGATGAATTGAAAATGGCGAGAGAAGGTCCGTAACTGCCTCCGCTGGCATACTGTTTCCACGCCCATCTACTTGTAACTGTATGACCATCCCCACAGCTATACGAGTAGGAATTAGCCCCAATGGTCAGGCACCATAGATAGGCAATGTGTTTTGTATCCTCCGCGTTGACTGCAAACACTTTACATGAAAGGTCAGTATTCACGTTGCTTGACCAATTACCGTTGTCATAACCATACTTGGATGTACCCGAAGAGGAATTCCAGATTATGGTGCCGTCTGATATACTCAGATTGGTATTATTGCTGGAATTTGAAAAAGTAGTATAATCCCAGCTCTGTCCATTATGATCATACGCGGCTCCTCCTACGGTACCTGCTGAAGAGATGAACGCAATCACTCCATTTTGATTTACAATACTGTTGCCTGAATTATTGCTGAACGTAGTGTACTCCCAACTTTGCTGCGCTGGGTCATATATGGCACCACCCACCGTTCCCGCTGATGAAACGAAAGCTATCACCCCGTCACGATTAATGACGGTATTTCCGGAATTGTTACTAAAAGTGGTGTATTCCCAGCTTTCTTGCGCAGGGTCATACACAGCACCACCCACCGTTCCCGCTGATGAAACGAAAGCTATCACCCCATCACGATTAATGACGGTATTTCCGGAGTTGTTACTAAAAGTGGTGTATTCCCAGCTTTCTTGCGCAGGATCATACACAGCGCCTCCTACAGTTCCCGCTGATGAAACAAACGAAATCACCCCACCTTCATTTTGGATAATGTTCCCCGAATTGTTACTGAAAGTGGTTTGCTCAAATGAACCCTGATTTATATCATAGGTTACACCGCCTACTGTTCCTCCCGGAGTAACCCATGCAACTACTCCCTCATTATTAATGAAATCATCCACACTATTGATGGTGGTTGTTTTGGTAGTGCTTAAAACCGGATCAAATGCCGAACAAGTGAGGGTTGTTCCGCTCAACGAAGTAGTAATTGCAGGACCCCAACCCCAATTGGGTTGTTGTGCATGAAGCAGGAATGTAATAACTGTGAAAGCGACAACCGAAAATATACGCTCCATTCTAATCAGACAGGCACCTTTTGTTTTGATTTCTCCTCAGCTACCTCTTTTTCCAGATCTTCAATTTTTGAATTCGCAATCCGTTTTAATTCTGCATCCGGTTCTCCACGCAATACCTGCTCCACCTGCATCTTGCCATCTTTGCCTTTACGAACCACGATGTTGTATTTTGACCATTCGTCTTTTTCACCTTCGTAATCCAAACGCGCGTGACCGCCACGACTTTCTTTGCGGGTGACGGCTGCACGGGTAACGGCTTCGGAAGTAATCAGCATTGATTTTAATGATAATGCTTCATGCCATCCGGGATTATACTGACTGGTGCCTGCGGCTTTCACTTTCGCGGCATCTTTCTTTAATCGCTCTAACTCATCCAATGCTTTCAGCATTTCATTTTCAACGCGCATAATTCCGACATTATCCTGCATCACGTTTTGCAAGTCTTCATGTATTAAATAGGGATTTGTTCCTGTTTCGCGGTTCAGAATATCAGTTGCATTTTTAATAATATCATCCACCTGTCCGGAACTGATTTTCGGTTTCGCGCTCAATCCTTTCACGTAGGCGGCAGCGCCATCGCCCGCAAGCTTTCCGAACACGACCAAATCGCTCAATGAGTTTCCGCCCAGACGGTTCGCGCCATGCATCCCTGCAGAACATTCACCGCAGGCAAACAATCCCGGAACGGTTGACATCTGCGAATCGGGATTCACGCGGATGCCTCCCATTAAGAAGTGCAATGTGGGTCCCACTTCCATCGGAGTCTTGGTAATATCCACTCTTGCCAGTTCCATGAATTGATGATACATGGAAGGCAACTTCTTTTTAATCGCTTCTGCAGGAAGGCGGTTGGCGATATCCAGATAAGCGCCACCATGTTCTGAGCCTCTGCCCTCTTTCACTTCATTCCTGATGGAACGCGCAACAACATCTCGCGTCAATAATTCCGGTGGGCGCCTTGCTGATTTATCTCCCTGCAACCAGCGGTTGGCTTCCTCCTCCGAGTCGGCTGTTTCGGCAGCAAATCTTTCTGGTATGTATTTAAACATGAACCGCTCGCCTTTGTTGTTCAAAAGGATTCCTCCATCGCCACGCACACCTTCCGTCACAAGAATTCCCTTCACCGAAAGCGGCCACACCATTCCGGTGGGATGGAATTGGGTAAATTCCATATCCATCAAATCCGCCCCGGCTTCATACGCCATCGCGTAGCCATCGCCCGTGTATTCCCATGAGTTGGAAGTTACTTTCCATGCTTTGCCCGCACCGCCCGTGGCGAAAATCACCGCGCTGCATTTGAAAATCACGAAGCGTCCGGTTTCCCGCCAATAGGCGACCAAGCCGGCAACTTTATCTCCGTCTTTCAGAATTTCGAGAGCTGTACATTCCATGTGAACGGAAAATCCCTGGTGGATGCCGTGATCTTGCAGTGTGCGAATCATCTCCAATCCCGTTCTGTCGCCAACATGGGCGAGGCGCGGATAGCGATGCCCTCCGAAATTTCTTTGTGAAATCAGTCCGTCTTTGGTCCTGTCGAATACCGCGCCCCACTCTTCCAGTTCGTTCACGCGAGCGGGAGCTTGCTGTGCGTGGAGTTGCGCCATGCGCCACTGGTTCATGAATTTTCCTCCGCGCATCGTGTCGCGGAAGTGGATTTTCCAATGGTCGCGCTCATCGGTGTTGGCAAGAGCCGCAGCCATGCCGCCTTCAGCCATCACGGTGTGAGCTTTTCCTAAAAGGGATTTGCAGACAAGTCCGGTGTTCATGCCTTTTGCAGAGCATTCAATCGCTGCGCGCAAACCTGCTCCACCGGCACCCACGACTACGATGTCATGTTCGATTGTTTGTATTTCAGAAATGTCCACGTTAATCGGTTAATTCGTTAATTGGTTAATTGGATAATTGGTGGTTTCGGGTTCTGCTTTGGAAGCGCGTATGAATTTGATAAATGCATTCAGCTTTCGGAGAATTGTATCTGCCTGATTAATCAGGGTTTCGCACTTAGCCGAATCAATAATGCTTCTTCTTTTACATTTTCCCAACCATGATTTTGTTTCCTGAATGGAACCTCTCGCAAAGAAATAAAACTGCTTGCTTTCCTTATAAAAATATCTACCATATCCCTCCGCAATATTGGCAGAAACGGAATCAGCAGCGCGAACCAATTGCTTTCCTATAGTATCTTTTTCAAAATACTTCCAATGCTGCACGATTTCCCAAATCTCATCCGATAATTTTTCGGCTTCATTATAGACTTCCAAATTTCCCAAAGTGTATTTTGTCTCCATACCAATTAACCAATTAACGAATTAACCGATTAACAATCACCATGTATTCAAATCATGAATCACCCCCATCGAAACCAGCCTCACATAGATGTCCGTGCTTCCTACCCAAATCAAACTGATCCATGCAAACATCTTATGGCGTTCATTCAGCCAGGTCACTCTTTGATACCCTTTGTATCTCGCTTTGCTCAACCCGCTTTGGCAGTTGAAACAATCTTTATTTCCGCCAACCAAATGCCGCCACGCATGACAACCAAAAGTGTATGCTCCTAAGAAAATCGGATTCAGCAACAAGATGATGCTGCCGACACCAACGCCAAATTCACCATTCCGAAAGAAAGCGAGCACGGCATCATAGCTCAAAATGAAAATGAAGATGATGGCGAAATAGAGCGCGTAACGGTGGAGGTTTTGGAACAGCAGCAACCCTGTTTCGCCCTTGTAAGGCTTTTGAGGAATACCTGTGACCGCGCATCCGGGAGGCGTTCCGGCAAACGCTTTGTAATACGCGCCACGATAATAATAGCAGGTGAAGCGGAACAATCCCGGGAAAGCAAGGATGAACAAGGCGGGCGAGGCAGGCAGGAATGCGGGCCACCAGGAGGGCCAACCGCCTATCCACGCATGATGCACGGGGGCGCCACCTTCAACACCTGCCTTAATAAATAATGGAGGCGAATAAAGAGGAGAAAGGTAGCCGCCAAATCCTTCCATGGGTCCCACCCAGTAATGATTTCCCTGTAAAGCAGCCCATGTGGTATAAACAATAAACGCGGTGAACCCGAACAGCACGTATGCCGGCTCAATCCACCAATTGTCTGTCCTTAAATGCTGAAAGAATTTTTTCTGATTGCGGAAAGCGAGAGCGGCTTCTGACATCTATAATTTGGAATTTTTTTTTCGCGACAAAGCTAATACACAAACGATAAAGCGCAAAGAACCGCTTATTGCCCCCAAAAAAAGTGTCAAAATATTCAAGCCCCAGCGGGGCGATCTTTTTTGTCAATTTGCTTATCCCG
>CAZCXH010000196.1:0-8412 GCA_964502525.1 uncultured Chitinophagaceae bacterium | reverse complement strand
ATATTCAAAGAACTTCGTACCTTTCGGTACGCGGTTCGCCCATGCCGGGCACACACAAGGGCTTGGCGTCAGGCAGGCTGACATTCAACCGTGAAAGTTCCTGCGGACTTTCCCACCCGAACGCCAAGCCGCAAACCGTTATGCCTCACCCTAAAACGACACAACAGATAGAAACAGAATGACAGAACAACTAACAATAAGACAGGAAACATCGGACGACTTTAAAGAAGTTTTTGAAGTTAATCAAATTGCATTCGGACAGGACAACGAAGCAAAATTGGTTGACGCTTTAAGAAGCAATCTGACAGTTTTTGTTCCAGAACTTTCTATTGTGGCAACAGAAAACAATAAAATCATTGGACATATATTGTTTACTAAAATCAACATAAAGGACGACAACGGAAACATAAATGAAAGTTTAGGACTTGCACCAATGGCAGTTAGACCTGAATTTCAAAAAAGTGGAATTGGCGGACAACTAATCAAACAAGGACTGAAAGTAGCAGAAGAATTAGGCTTTAAATCGGTAATCGTATTAGGACACGAACATTATTACCCAAAATTTGGATTTGAACCAGCCGACAAGTGGAATATTAAAGCACCGTTTGATGCTCCTTCTAATGTTTTTATGGCAATTGAGTTAGTAAAAGACGGACTAAAAAATATATCGGGAACAGTTATTTACCCGAAAGAATTTGAAACAGTATAACACAACAAAACAAAACACAACTGAAAAAGAAGGGCGAAGGCATAATCGAGTAGGAAGGTGACGGACGTGTCCGCCCGTCACCAGTCCTCTCACACCACTGTACGTACGGGTCGCGTACTGCATATTACCAGCGTCAAGTTGTACGCCTGCTTCCCGGTTGCCAGTTTTGCATCACGTCTTCCAGCCTTCTTTTATTGGGCATCGGTTGACGCTTGTTCCTTAAAAGCACACGGTATTGGTCAATGTTGCTTCTTAAGTCTGACAAGTCTTTGGCGGAATAGCCGCATTTCATTGCCTCTACAAGGTGCGTATTCGCTTCCTCGTAAATCGTCTCGCATAAATACTCCGGCTCTTCGGCTTGAGAATAGAGCAAATCTTTCAGCACGTACTTCATCTTTTTCTCATACCCGGTATCACCGGTTTGATGGTAGTAACGCAGTAATGCGCTGCCGCATTTTTCTGCCGACCTCCGCATCTTTTCCTTCAGGATGTTGCGCTCCATCTCAGCGCTCAATGCAGTTTCGTCAAAATTTTGCTTAGTGTTAGTTGGGTCTGTCATGGTATTGGATTTTTTCCTATGACTACGAAATTCTCTTTTCAGATGTTTCAAAGAGCCGGGAAGAAGTTAACGTTTAACCATCGCTGACCATCTGAATAGACGGATAACCAACCTAACCGTCAATGTGGGACCGGGTTTGCTTGCAGCGCATCCGAGCGGCATCCGTCTATGCCGATGAGCAATACCTTCCTTTGCTGACATGAGCTGTATTGGATTTATTCACCCATTGCAGACATCCAATTAGCACATCATCAAATCATTCCTATCTTTACGCGCAAATTTTTCGGATGCAGTTATCGAAGGGAAAATTTGCCGGTGAAGGGTTGACCTTCGATGACGTGCTGTTGCTTCCAGCCTACTCCGAAGTTCTTCCGCGCGAAGTGGACACCACCACCCAGCTCACGAAGGAAATCCGCATCAACCTGCCTGTCGTGTCAGCCGCGATGGACACCGTCACCGAGTTTCAGCTTGCCATCGCCATGGCGCAGGAAGGCGGCATCGGCATCATCCACAAAAACATGAGCATCGAGCAGCAAGCCGACCAGGTGCGCAGGGTGAAGCGTTCCGAAAGCGGGCTGATCATTGACCCCATCACGCTGCCTGAAAGAGCCACAATCGGTGAGGCTGTAAAAATCATGCTTGAAAACAGGATTGGCGGCATTCCCGTGGTGAACAGCAGCCGCAAGCTGGTGGGCATCCTCACCAACCGCGACCTGCGCTTCGAAACGGATTACTCTCGCCTGGTGTCGGAAGTGATGACAAAGAAGAACCTCATCACCGCTCCCGAAGGCACCGACCTCAAGAAAGCGGAAAAAATCCTGAAGCAATACCGTATCGAAAAGCTGCCGGTGGTGAATAAAGAAGGCAAACTGGTCGGGCTTATCACCTATAAGGATATCATCAAGGTGCAGAGTTTTCCCAACGCCTGCAAGGACAGCTACGGGCGCCTCATCGTTGGCGCTGCCGTTGGCGTAACGCCTGACATGCTCGACAGGGTAGGCGCTTTGGTCAGCGTAGGAGTTGACGTGGTGACGCTCGACACTGCTCACGGTCATTCCCGCGGTGTGATTACCGCCCTGAAAACCATCAAGAAAAAATTTAAAGACTTGCAGGTGGTGGCTGGAAACGTAGCCTCGCAGGATGGCGCAAAGGCCCTTGCCGATGCAGGCGCTGACGCGGTGAAGGTGGGCGTGGGTCCCGGCTCGATCTGCACCACGCGCGTGGTGACAGGCGTGGGTGTGCCGCAGTTGAGCGCTATCTATGAAGCTTCCCTTGCCCTCCACCCGATAAAGGTGCCCCTTATTGCGGATGGCGGCATCCGCTACACCGGTGACATCGTGAAAGCCATTGCTGCCGGTGCCGACACCATCATGGCGGGATCCCTTTTTGCCGGTGTGGAAGAATCGCCAGGTGAAACGATCATTTATGAAGGTCGCAAATTCAAGTCCTACCGCGGCATGGGTTCTCTCGAAGCCATGCAGGAAGGTTCCAAAGACCGCTATTTCCAGGACGTAGAAGACGATATTAAGAAGCTTGTGCCTGAAGGCATCGTGGGGCGTGTTCCCTTCAAAGGCTCTCTCGCTGAAGTCATGTACCAATACGTTGGCGGATTGCGGGCTGGCATGGGCTATTGCGGAGCCAAGGATATTCCCTCTCTGAAGAAAGCAAGCCTTGCCCGCATCACAGCGGCAGGTACTGCGGAAAGCCATCCTCATGATGTCTTTATCACGAAGGAAGCGCCCAACTACAGCAGAAAGTTTTAAACCTCCGGCTGCCAGGAAGGTTGGATTGCGCTGAGCCTCTTTATTGGCAAATGTTTTATGGGCAGTTCTAAAAAATTCTAACACTTACGGGTGAGGCGATAAAAAAAAGAGTAATTTTTAGAACTGCCCTTATGAATGTTTCCTTGCGCCTTAACAGCCGTCAGGCTACATTGTTGATGTGTTCATGGTGAGCTTCGGCTTATCTGTGCTCTGCCCTCATCGGGGAAATGCGCAAGCGTTTCCCCGAAGTTTTTTGGGAATTATACCCCACGGTAAACATCGGATGGATGGAGAATCCCCGCTTGTTTTGTACCGAAACAACTCAGGTTTTCAAACAAACTGAACTGAGGAATGTTCGGTATTAATCAAGAGTACGTCTCGTTCCTTCGGAAATTTGACTACTCTTGGTATATTTCCCTGATAGCAACGCCTATCTTGCAATTACGTATAGGTTTAAAACACTTAACCGTGAAAAAGAAAATCGTTGAACATCCCTTTCATAAAGTTTCGTTTGATTATGACGAAAAAAAGGAATGGACGCCCCGTGATGAAAAGCTGTTGAACACATACTTGCAACTGCATGACAGCGAGAAGCAGCGCCAGGATGAAGCATCATCGCTGCGCAGGCAGTTTTCAGGGTTGGAAAAGCATGTGGAGAGGGTGCGCAAGGAGCTGAAGCAGGTGGAAAAGAAAATTACCGCCACGCGCAACGAAGCCGACCATATCATAGCCCAGGTGAACCTGCAGATGCCCCGCGCGGCTGAAAAATTTTCTGAACAGGTGAATGGAACCAATGACGACATACAGGATTACCACAAAAAGATGCAGCAACTCGAAAAAGAAATCAACGAGTTGAACGGACTGAAGGACAAATACATTGATGACGATGAGCAGCCGCTGTGGGAACGACTGAGCGAATTGAAGATCACCTATGCCCACGACAACCGGCTCTCCACTGACTACGTGAGCTTTGATGATGACGAGCAGCGGTTTCGCGATAAGGCAAGCTACATCAGCCATCAGAATGATAAAGCCATTGATTACTGCGACAGGGTGATTGACAACTACAACCGCCTGCTGCTTGAAACCACAGTGCAGTACGAAGTTTGGAACGAATTCGGCAGGCGCCTTAAGCTCATAGAGCAAATCACTTCAAGCCCCGGAATGGGCATCAGCGGAAACTGAAATCTTCTTCTACCTCACCACCACCGTCCCCAGATCCTTTGCCAGTTCTTTCTTGATATCCTGGTACTTGTGGAGCTTGCGCAGGTGGCTGCCAATCTCCTCTTCGCCTTTTGCCTGCTTTGCCTGGCGCTGGCAGTCGTCAATCATCTTCAGCAGGCGCTTCATCTTGAAGCGGCTCATCGAGCTACGGATGTCCTGCCGGAACATGAACCGCTTATCTGTTACCACGATGTCGTGCATGGCGTACCAGTTTGGGCTGATTTCGTAAGGCGAATACACCAGCCCGATGGCAAGGTCGCTGATTTCCTTTTCGGGGTGGTTCACAAAATATTGCTGGTCGGGGATGTTTTCATTCTGAACGCCATTGACGAATTCTTCCAATATTTTATTCAGCATCGGGTTTTCAAAAGAGATGTCCTTGAGATCCGCAAGGATCAGCTTTGTCACCGGCTCCATTTTCCGTTCAGGATCGTCTTCCGTTTCAATTTGCTCCTTGCCATATTCAAGCAGCAGGCGGATGATGTCTTTCTCATGCAAATCGAGGATCTCCTGCGTGTCGTTGACGCGCTGGCGGTGCGATGTTTCGGGGTTGGGGAGGAGCATCTCCGCATCGCGCTTCGGGACATTTGCCTCGCGGGAAAACTTCGCACGCTTCAGCTTGTTGGTTTCGCTCACCAGGATCTGCTCATCAACAGAAAGCAGGAAGCCGCATTCTTTCAGCAGCAACTGCCTTCTGATGGCATCAGGCACGATCGCAATGGATGCCACAATGTCTTTGATGGCTTCTGCTTTCTTGTAGGGGTCGTTGCCGATTTCGCCCAGCAGCAATTTTGTTTTGAATAATATGAAATCGCTTTTATGCTTCGCAATATATTCCTGCAGCGCCACTGCGCCCTGCTCGCGCACGAATGAGTCAGGATCTTCCTTTTCGGGCAGCGCCACCACGCGCACGTTCAGGTCTTCTTCCAGCAAAATATCTATCCCGCGCAATGCAGCCTTCAGCCCCGCCTGGTCGCCATCGTAGAGGATGGTGACGTTGCGCGTCATCCGCTTGATGAGTTTCGCCTGCTCGGTGGTGAGCGAGGTGCCCGATGACGCCACCACGTTTTCGATGCCCGCCTGGCTCAGCGAAATCACATCGGTATAGCCTTCCACCAGCAGGCATTCGTCATTTTTCCTCACGGCAGTTTTCGCGAAAAACACCCCATAGAGCGTCTTGCTTTTGTCGTAAATCACCGTCTGCGATGTGTTCACATACTTCGGGGCGTTCTTCGCGTTTGTCAGTATCCTTCCCCCAAAGCCCGCCACGCGTCCCGAAAAGTTGTGTATCGGGAACATCACCCGCTCGCGGAAAAAATCAACCGTCCTGTTCCCCCGCTCCGAAATAAGGCCGGCACTTTTAAGAATATCTTCGTTGTAGCCGCTTTTGACCGCTTCCTTGCAGAAAGCATCTTCAGCCTTTGGCGCAAACCCCAATTGGAATTTCTTCACCGTGTCATCGCGGAAGCCGCGCTCGGTGAAGTAGCTCAGCCCTATCGCCTTCCCGTCATCGGTGTTCAGCAGCGTCTCAGAATAAAACTTCTGTGCAAACCCGTTTGCCACCATGAGGCTCTCCTTCAGGTTTTCCTCTGCCTTGTCTTCAGGCCGCTCAGAACGGATTTCCTCGATTTCGATATGGTACTTGTCGGCCAGATGGCGCAGCGCTTCGGGATAGGAGAAGTGCTCGTGGTCCATCAAAAACTTGGTGACGTTGCCTGCCGCACCGCAGCCAAAGCATTTGTAGATGCCGCGCGAGGGCGACACGTTAAACGAGGGCGTCTTCTCGTTGTGAAACGGACACAGCCCCACATAGTTGGAGCCGCGGTGCTTCAGCCGCACGTATTCGCCAATCACCTCCACGATGTTGGCCGTCTCCAGAATGAGTGTGATGGAACGCTGCGAAATCATGGAATCAAAAATAGGTTGTACAGATTGAAAGAATGACGATGTGGATTTCTTTTTTAAGAACAATGGCTGACCTTCCGGATTTCACGCAACCTGATTATTGCTGAAGGTTTACCATCGGTAAACAGGTTTCCGAACTTGTACCAAATAGTACCCGATGGTATATCCCGATCACAGTTCGTTTTTTACACTTGTTTCGGGATAAAAACACTAAAGCCTGCCGAATAAGGCGGTTTAGTTTAGGTTCAATTCAAGTTACGCGAATCTTAATCTTTCAGCCTCTCCTTCAAATCAAGCCCAAACCGCTTTGCGTTCTCCGCAGCCGTCTCATATCCGGCATCGGCATGCCGGATGATGCCCAGGGCCGGGTCGTTGTGCAGCACCCTGCGCAATCTGCGCTCGGCATCATCCGTTCCGTCAGCCACGATGACCATCCCGGCATGCAGCGAGTAGCCGATGCCCACTCCGCCTCCGTGGTGGAACGACACCCAGCTTGCTCCTCCCGCAGTGTTAATGAGCGCATTCAGGATGGGCCAGTCGGCAATGGCATCGGAACCATCAAGCATGCCTTCCGTTTCCCGATTGGGTGACGCGACTGAACCGGTGTCAAGATGATCGCGACCGATGACTATTGGCGCTTTCACCTTGCCTGACCTGACGAGATTATTAAATAACACACCTGCCTTTTCGCGCTCACCCATCCCCAGCCAGCAGATGCGGGCGGGCAAGCCCTGAAATGCTATCCGTTGCTGCGCCATTTTTATCCAGCGCGCAAGACCTTTATTTTCAGGGAATAATTTCAGCAACTCCTCATCCGTGGTGAAAATATCCTGAGGGTCACCCGACAGGGCAACCCACCGGAACGGACCTTTGCCTTCGCAGAACAAGGGGCGCACATAAGCCGGAACAAATCCGGGAAAATCAAAAGCGTCCTTCACTCCCCGTTTGTCATGCGCCTGACCGCGAATATTGTTGCCGTAATCAAACGTAATCGCTCCCCTTTTTTGCAACTCAAGCATCAGCTTGACATGACGGGCGATGGTGTCGAGCGAGAACTCGCGATATTTCTCCGGTTTTTCTTCTCTCAGCACCTTTGCCTCTTCTACGCTCATGTTTTGGGGCCAGTAACCGTTCAGCTCGTCATGAGCGGAGGTCTGGTCGGTAAGCGTGTCCGGGGTGATGTCGCGGTCAATCAATCTTTGCAGCAAATCCACCGCGTTGCAAACAATGCCGATAGAAACGGCTTCCCTGTTTTCTTTCGCCAGCAATGCCCAATTGATGCCTTCATCAATATCGCGCGTCATCTTGTCCAGGTATCGAGTTTCGATTCTTTTGCGGACGCGCCACTCTTCCATCTCTGCCGCCAGACAAACGCCCTCATTCATGGTGATTGCCAGCGGCTGCGCGCCACCCATGCCGCCCAGCCCGGCAGTAACATTCAGCATGCCTTTCAGCGAACCGCCAAAATGTTTTTCCGCAAGCGACAAGTAGGTTTCGTAAGTGCCCTGCACAATGCCTTGCGAGCCGATGTAAATCCATGAGCCTGCGGTCATCTGCCCGTACATGATCAAGCCTTTTGCTTCCAACTCGCGAAAATGCTCCCAGGTAGCCCACCTGCCGACAAGGTTGGAGTTGGCAATCAAAATCCGAGGCGCATCTTTGTGCGAGCGAAGAATTCCGACAGGCTTCCCCGACTGGACGAGCAGGGTTTCGTCATCGTTCAAATCTTTCAGCGACTTTACTATCAGATCAAACGCCTCCCAGTTGCGGGCAGCTTTTCCCGTGCCGCCATACACTATCAGTTCATCCGGCTTTTCCGCAACGGCAGGGTCAAGGTTGTTGTGCAACAGGCGCAGCACGGCTTCCTGAATCCAGCCTTTGCAGGTGAGTTGCGTTCCGGTTGGTGCTTTAAGCATACGCGTTGTCATTTCTCCGAAAATAGCGAATTTGATTTGATGTGTTGATTCTCTGCTTCGATTAGGAAAATGGAAACCTGATATCCCGGTTCATTATCGAATCACCGAATTAACGAATCATCGAATCACCTAACTTTGCCGACTGCTACTGGCCTATGGTGTAACGGTAGCACAGCAGCCTTTGGAGCTGTTAGTCTTGGTTCGAATCCAGGTAGGCCAGCAAGTTGGGCATGGGGATGAGTGTGACATTTGAGCGCGCAGATGTGAACATGAGAAGCATGAGGGCAGTTCTAAAAATTCTACCACTTGCTCCCTCTCCTTCTGGAGCCTTCTGGA
>CAZCXH010000195.1:0-8421 GCA_964502525.1 uncultured Chitinophagaceae bacterium | reverse complement strand
GCAAGGGTTCATAGCCGCGCTGCATCAATCGCTTTATTGTGATAGTCGTCACCAGGATGGGGCTTTGGGCTGTTGCCCAGTCGCCCATGCTCGTTCTGCTCCATGCGTATGCCTGTCCTTTTGGGACTCCCAGCCGCATCAGGTTTTTCCTTCTGCGTTCCGGGCGTTTCCAGTCGTGTCAGATGCATCGCCTCAGCCGATTGCGCACCCAACCGTCAATGTCGTGCAGTTTGCCCGCCAGACTTGCCATGCGGAAGTAGTTGAGCCAGCCCCGTCCGACTGCTTTCAGTTGTTTGATGCGCTCGTCAAACGAACACGGAACACTTTTCTTGGTAATCGCTTTCAGCTTGCGTTTGAGCGTTTGCCAGCTTTTGTCTTTCGCTGCCAACTGATATTTGCCTCTCGCTCCCTTCTCATACACGGCTACGAACCTGTGTCCGAGTATTTCAAAGATCAAGGGCGACCTTTTAGCAGAAAATATTCTCGTCAAAAGCGAGTGAAGTTATTTACGTGCGCTCGCGGGACGCGAGCGCAGGCGAAGACATTACCCCATCAACCGATTAATCAACTCCGAAGTGGAGTATCCTTCCAGCAGCGGCACCACTTCCACTTTGCCTCCATGCCGCATCACCCAGTCCGCTCCAACTATATTTTCAATCGAGTAGTCGCCTCCTTTCACCAGCACATCCGGGGAAATCGCTTTTATCAATTCAAGCGGGGTATCTTCACCAAACAGGATGACCGCATCAACATAAAACAAAGAAGCCAGCAGGTTGGAGCGTGTCGTTTCATCCTGCACGGGGCGGCTGATGCCTTTCAGGTTTCTCACGGAGCTGTCAGAATTTAATCCAACTATCAGTACATCGCCATGCTCTGCGGCTTTTGTCAGGACGTGAATATGTCCGGGATGGAGGATATCAAAACATCCGTTGGTGAATACGATTCGTTTTTGCTTGAAACGCCAGAGGCTGACTTTGCGCGGCAGTTGCTCTGCAGACAGGATTTTGGATTGCAGCACCTCACTGGGCTTCATGGCTGCGGTTGTAAACAGACAGGATAACGAGCGCCACCATGCCGGCAAGGAGCACGATGGCGGTGACGAAACTCCACACGAGCCAGCCGAACGCGAAGCCAACCGGAGCCGCTATTCCGTAGGCAAGAAAAAAGAATTTTATCACCAGCGGGTAGGCTCCGATTCCGCCCTGAACCGCGCTGTAGGCAAGCGCGCCAAAAAAGGTGGCGCCCATGGCGGCAAGAAAGTTCAACCCCGAAGTCTCGCCCATCGCAAAAAAACAGACGTACGTATTGAGAATGAAGCATAGCCAGATGGCAACGGTATGGAACAAAAAAAGCGGCAGGTTGCCGGTTTTGAAAACGGATTTCAACCCTTCCAAGATTCCTCTTATAAAATTGATGATCCTGCCTATCCATGCTTTATCGGTAATCACTTTATAGCTGATGAATAAGATGATTGCAGCAAGTATTCCATAAAATATGTAAGAGTAAACCGGAGAATTGCCAAAGTCCTTCAGGACGTCCCGTGTTTCGGAAAGGCTTTGGTAGAAGCGGTCTTTCTCAATGAGAATTAAAATGCCGCCTACAACAAAAAGGGAGAGCACGTCAACCACGCGCTCGGTTACCATCGTGCCGATGGATTTATCCAGCGGAATTTTTTCATAGCGCCTTAAGATTTCACAGCGCAGCACTTCGCCCAGCCGCGGAAAAAGCAGGTTGGCAAAATACATCACGATGATGGACAGGAGCGTGTTGGCGAAACCGGGCCTGTAACCGAGGGGCTTCAGCAGCATGCGCCAGCGCTCGGCTCTGAAAAGATTGCTGCTTAGATTGAAAAAGGCACCGGCAAGAAGCCACCAGTAGTTGGCGTTTACGAAAGCCGATCGCATGGTGGCGCGGTCATCTTCACCCAAACGGCTGAAGGTGAACCAGACGATAAACAACCCGATACCGAGCGATATTATAAATTTTACTGCTGTGCCAAGATGCTTTTTCAACAGGTGATCCTCAGGTTAGCCGGTTGTCTTTCGGGAAGATGGTCACCGGCTTATGCTTCTTCGCTTCTTCAAATTCCATGGAAGCATATGAAATGACAATAACAAGGTCGCCCACCAATGCTTTTCTTGCTGCCGGGCCGTTGAGGCAAATGATGCCGCTGCCCTTTTTGCCTTTGATGACATACGTTTCAAGGCGCTCTCCGTTGTTCAGGTTAACCACCTGCACCTTCTCATTCTCAATAATATTAGCGGCTTTCATCAGATTTTCATCAATGGTGATGCTCCCGATGTAGTCAAGGTCGGCTTGCGTGACGCGCACCCTGTGAATCTTCGATTTAACGACTTCAATCCTCATAAGCCGGGCAAAATTAGTCAATCAGCGTGTTATCAATCAGGCGCACATCGCCAACTTTCACAGCGGTGCAGATGGCGATTCTTTTGTTTGCCTTATTTTCTCCCAGCGGTTCTAACGTTTCCGCATCCACAATTTCAAAATATTCTGTTTCCAGCAGAGGATTGCCGTTCAGCGCATCCATGCTTTGCTTTTGCAAAGCGCCAAACGGGGTTTTGCGAATCTTTTCCTTAGCCCTGAAAAGCGCTTTCGGTATTTCCGCAACTGCTTTTCGCTCTTCGCTGTTCAGCAAAACATTTCTCGAGCTCATCGCCAGCCCGTCAGGTTCCCGCACGGTGGGACACATTATCAATGTCACCCTGAGTTGCAGCGTCTCAATCATCTTCTTCACGACAAGGAACTGCTGGTAATCCTTTTGGCCCATGTATAATGTATCGGGCTGAACAATGTCGAGCAGCCGTTTCACCACCTGTGCAACGCCTTCAAAATGCCCTTTGCGGAAAACAGCCTCCATCGTTTGAAGCAAAAAGCCGAAATCCACTTTAACCTTCGCTTCCATTCCATCAGGATAGATTTCATCGGTGCCGGGATGAAACAATACATGACAGCCGGCCATGATCAGTTTCTCCATGTCGCTTTCAATCGTGCGGGGATAGCGATCGAGGTCTTTCTTGTCGTTAAACTGCGTGGGGTTAACGAAAATGCTGGTCACGCATACATCATTTTCGGCAAGTGTCCTTTTGAAAAGAGAAAGATGTCCCTCATGCAGTGCGCCCATAGTCGGGGCAAAACCGATTCTCTTCCCTTCAGTCCGCAGGTTGGACAGATATTCCCCTATGTCGTCCGTCCTCTTGAAAATCAGCATGTTGCAAGGGTTTTTGCCTTGGCGGGCAGTGATTTATATTGGGAAGCTGCTTTAAAAAATCAGCGCTTATTGCTATCTTTGCCGTCCGCAAAAATACAGGCTAATTCAGAAATCTTAAAGACAGTACGATGGAAAAAAAGCGCATTTTGATTGTTACCCAGGAGATGAAACCTTACCTCACGGAGTCAGGTGTCGCAGACGTTACTTCAGGTCTTCCGCAGCATATTTTCGAAAACAAGATGGACGTGAGGGTGCTGATGCCGCGCTTCGGCAATATCAACGAAAGGAGAAACAGGCTCCATGAAGTGGTGAGGCTTTCGGGAATTAACATTGCGGTAGGTGATGAAGATTATCCGCTTATAATCAAGGTCGCATCGCTTCCGGGGATCCGCCTTCAGGTTTACTTTCTGGATAATGAAGAATTGTTTGAGAGAAAAGCCGTATTCCGCGATAAGAAAAACAAGTTTTTCACCGACAATGAAGAACGCATGATCTTCTTCTGCCGCGGTGTGGTTGAAACGGTGAGGAAATTCGGATGGCCTCCTCACATCATCCACTGCCACGGCTGGATGACAAGTCTTATTCCATATTATCTTAAAACGCTTTACAAGGATGATCCGGTGCTCCGCCAGACGAAGGTGATCTATTCCGTTTATGAAAATGACTTCAAGGAATCGCTCTCAAAAGAGTTCGCTAAGAAGATTTTGCCCTCAGAGAAGAAGGTGGATGTAAAGTATTATGACAAAGCAAATAATACAGGACTGAACCTCGGTGGAACGGCATATTCGGATGCCGTTATCATCGGCAGCAAGAAAATAGAAAAAGAGGTTAACGCCCTAATCAGCAAAAACGGCAAGCCGGTGCTTGATTACCAGCCGGAGGAATCATACAAGCAAGCCTACCAGGAATTTTACCAAACCCTCCTGAAAAGCAAATAAAGGGCGAATATTACAGGATGTTTTTAATGCGAGCGCTGGGTATTTTCATATTGTGCGCCACGATTTTCACCGCCTGTAAAAAGCCTGCCCTGCAGGATACGGCACTTATCCCCGATGACCGCCTCGGCTTGAAATCCACCGACACCATGACGGTGAGAGCGCACACGGTGCGAGAGGATTCTATAGGCATGGAACTGGTGACGTTTTGCAACCTCGGCTACATGGCAGATCCCGTTTTCGGAATAACAGAAGCCAGCTTCTATACGCCTTTCATTCTCCCGGACGATAGCGTGACGTTTGACGATGGCCCTGTGGAACTGGATTCCATCGTGCTGTATCTCCGCTATGCCACCACCTACGGAGACTGGCGTTATCCTCAGGCCGTGCAGGTTCACGAGATGACTGAAGGCATCATAGATTCGGTGGATTATTTCTCTGATCAATCATTTGCTTCCAACCCGGTGGCTGTGGGAGAGATAACCGGTTTCATCCCTGACCTGTTTGACAGCGTTGTCGTTAAAGGCGAAAAATACCCGCCCCTGCTGCGGATCCGGCTGGATGACAGTTTTGGACAAAAGTTCATTGACGCTGCGGGCACATCGGTTTATCATACCAATGAAGACTTCAGCAATTTCTTCAAAGGGCTTTATATCTATCCGGGTAAATCCAGTGGCGGAAAAGCAATTGTTCTTTTTGACCCCTACCCATATAAAGGAGATACCGTATCAAAACTTACCGTGTATTATCATGATGCGGGAGATACTTCAAAATCAATGGATTTTCCGGCAAACCGCATTGAATTCGTTAACCGCTACGTTCATGATTATTCCAACTCAACTGCTGCGCCTTTCGTTAATAATCCTAATACCGCAACTGGCGACAGCCTCATTTTCATCCAGGGGTTGGCGGGATTGAACACGAAGATCGTTGTTCCATACATCAACGCCATCGGCATGGTATTCATCAACAAGGCGGAACTCGTGCTGACGGAAAACAACGAACATAAAAGCTCTGTTTTCGATCCTCCGTTAAAGCTGTCCGCATTTGAAGCAAATGATGATGGCGGCATCGGAGCGCTGATTGATGAGGCCGATGCCGAAACCGATGCATCGGGAACACGCTATACGCTGAACCTTGCGAGGTATTACCAGGAAACAGTGCGTGACAGCAGGGAAAATGCCATTATTATCTCGACAGGAAACAGATGGCATGTTGCCAACCGCTTCGCGGCTGGTGGCGGCAGCCATTCGAAGCATGCGCTGAAGCTGAATCTGACGTATGCTCGATCGCTGAGTAGGAAATGAATAACACTAAACAAAAAATGAAAAAAATTCAATTGAATAGATGATGGAAAGCAGGGTGCATAGCAGTAAAAAATGTGATATTGGTCATTTTGGATGAATCTTGCGGCTGATCCACGGGCATAACATAACATATCCGGAACCCGTGTCAGCTTATCCCGGCTTATACAGCTTCAAAGCTTCCGGCAGATATTTCTGCAAATCAGCGATACGCTTTTCATCACTTGGATGCGTGCTCATGAACTGAGGCGGTTTCTGCCCGCCCTGCGCTGCCATTCGTTTCCAGAAGCTCACAGATTCACGCGGGTCGTAACCCGCCATAGCCATGAATACTAATCCCATTTTATCGGCTTCCGACTCGTGTTTTCTGGAGTAAGGCAAAATAACTCCAAGCGCTGAACCAACGCCATAAGCGCCAAGAAACAAGTTCCTTGTTTCCTGCGGTTGATTCATCAGTGCCGCATCCAGCGCCACACCGCCCATGGCAACAGCCAACTGCTGGCTCATGCGCTCGTTGCCGTGATGGGCAATGGCATGAGAAATTTCATGTCCCATGACGGTTGCCAATCCCGGCTCGGTTTTCGTGACTGGCAAGATGCCCGTATAAACCACCACTTTCCCTCCCGGCATGCACCATGCATTCACCATCTTATCCTCCACAAGATTGAATTCCCATTTGTAGCCTGCTACCCGGTCGGCATAACCGGCTTTCCTGAGATATTCCGTAGCGCTTGCAGCAAGTTTCTCTCCTACGCGCTTTACCATAGCCGCCTGATCAGTGTTGTTAACCACTTTGCTTTCGGTTAGAAAAGATTTGTATTCCGCCAGGCTCATTTGCACCAACTGCGACTCCGGCAGCAGCTTGAATTGCTTTCTTCCGGTGAGCGGCACGGTGCTGCATGCCGCTATTATCGCAGCGAGGATGACAGCGGTTATCAGCTTTCTCTTCATGGCTAACTATTTTTTAAAAATACAATTACAGGATCAAATTCTGAAATCAAACATCCTCCCGTTTTTATTAATTCCATAATCCCACCAATCCAGCAAATCCCAGTGTATCTTCGCCCCATGAAAATCCTGATGGTTTGTCTGGGAAATATCTGCCGCTCGCCAATCGCGGAAGGGATCCTGAAATCGAAAATTGAAAAACGCGGATTGCCGTGGACCGTTGACAGCGCAGGCACCAGTTCGTGGCATTCAGGCGAGCAACCTGACGAACGCGCGATAGCGATCGCAAAAAAATACGGAGTGGACATCACCTATCAAAGGGCGCGGCAGTTTTCGCCTTATGATTTTGAAAAATTCGACCGGATATATGCTATGGATGCCGGTAATTATCGGGATGTGCTGATGCTTGCCTTGTCGGATGAGGAAAAGCAAAAAGTCGAAATGATTTTGAACGAATCCTCTCCCGGTTCAAATAAGCAGGTTCCCGACCCTTACTGGAATGACAACGGATTTGACGAAGTGTTCAAAATGCTCGATGATGCGTGTGAAGCGATTGTGAAAAAATATTTCAATGTGCTGAATGTCCCCGTTGAGGGCGGCAAGGCGCGCAGGTGAAGGGGGAGCGCGCTTGATTTGCGCGGTGGCAGGGGGATGTTGTGCTGATTGGTTGATGGGCCGATAAGCCAATTAGAAAACACCGAATAAAAAACTCAAAATCATTCAGCGAATGTTAAATCGAATAATTTCAACTTCAAAAACAATCAGCACATCGGCTAATTGATAATCGGCATATTATCCATGAAAGTAATTCCATCATTGCCCAAAGGCACTCGTGATTTTGGTCCTGCCGAGTTAAGGAAACGCAATTGCATTTTCGGTATAATAAAAAGTGTATTTGAGAAGTATGGTTTCCAGCCCCTTGAAACTCCGGTGATGGAAAATCTTTCTACCCTCGAAGGAAAATATGGAGAGGAAGGCGACAAACTGCTTTTCAGAATTTTAAATAGCGGAGATTTCTTAAAGGATGTTCCGCAGGAGCAACTATCAGAGCGTCAGTCACCTAAAATCTCACGTCTAATAGCTGAGAAGGGCTTGCGCTACGACCTCACCATTCCTTTCGCCCGTTATGTGGTGCAGCATCAGCATGAAATCACTTTCCCGTTCAAGCGCTACCAGATTCAACCCGTGTGGCGGGCCGATCGCCCGCAGAAAGGACGTTACCGCGAGTTTTACCAGTGCGATGCGGATGTGATCGGAAGTGATTCGTTGATATGTGAAGCGGAATTGCTGCTGATCACGACAGAGGTTTTTTCAAAACTCGGATTGAACGAATTCGGCATTAAAGTCAATCATCGGAAGATATTGGAAGGTGCAGCAGAGTATTTAAAAGTTGCGAACAGATTTTCCGAGTTCGTAACCGTCCTTGACAAACTTGATAAAATAGGAAGTGATAGGGTAATTGAAGAATATAGACAAAGAGGATTTAATCAGGAGCAGGTTGATCTGATTGCAAAATGGATATTGAAAAAAATACCACCCGAAGAAAATGAAAAAATGAAAAAAGGTGCAGAAGACCTGACAAAGATTCTCAACATAGTCAAACTTAATCACCCGAACTTTGATACTTCAAATGTTTTAGATACAAACCTTGGGCGGGGTTTGGATTATTACACCGGCAGCATTTTCGAGGTGAAAGATCAATCTTCAGTAAAAATCGGATCCATCGCAGCAGGCGGCCGCTATGACAATCTCACCGGAGTTTTCGGTTTGCCAGGTGTGTCAGGCGTGGGAATTTCATTTGGTGTTGAGCGCATTTATGATGTGATGGATGAACTGAAACTGTTCGACAACATCAACCTTTCAGCCAACACCACCCGTGCTTTGTTCATCAACTTTGGCGGTGAAGCCGAAGCAAAATCATTTCAATACCTGCAGCAACTCCGCGTAAGCGATATTCCCGCTGAAATTTATCCTTTCGCAGAAAAAATGAAAAAGCAAATCGGCT